>JBGTIU010000117.1:0-13391 GCA_041745515.1 Hyphomicrobiaceae bacterium
GTCAGCGCATTGGCGCTCGTTGCCCCGGTCGGGCCGATTGCGACGACGCCCGCACGGGCTCTGTCGCCATTGCACCGGCTGTCATTTCGGGTCATGCCAACGATACCGGGCGCGTCGCGCGCGACGTTCGCGGCGATGCGGATAATGGCTCGAACTGCGCCCTCCATGACTGCTTGGCTGGCGGCTGTCGCCGCCGGATCGGAAGATCGAGAAATCATGCGCGATGTTGCGGCCCGTCGCTCTCTTGGCGCCAATTTTAAAGCCGGGCTGGCGGTTTCGGCGCTTGGCCCCACGCTCGACATGTATTTGTTCAGCCGCCCGTGGAATGTCGCTTTCGATCGCATTATCGTTCCAGCCCGAATTTGGATCGGATCGGCCGATCGCAATGTGCCGTTAGCAGCCGTGGACGAGCTTCTGCGCAAGCTCCCGGCGATTGAATTGATCCGGATCGCCGATTCCGGGCATTTCTGGGTGACGCGAAATTATCGTCCGGTGCTGTCGTGGATCGCCGCTTCCGCGTCGATCCCTTGATTGCACCACCAGGCGGCTATCGAAACGCCAATTGTTAAAATGCGTGCTGGAAGAATTGAAAATAACATTATGACGGGTTGTGCGCACTACCTGCGTGGCGGGGCTCGATCGTCATGTCAATTAGTAACCTTGCCAAGGGCATCACACTGATAGTTATAGCGCCCATGCTTATTATGCACGATCCAAGTAATGCAGCTCCCGAAGACAAAAGACCACTTGTTTTTTCATGGAAACTGATGCAATTGGCATTTCTGTGATCCACAAGCGCTAGGAAAGACAAGGCACATGGCTGTCCCTTCTATCGAGAAATTATCCCTCAAAGAGTTGTTGGAACTGCGCACGCGCGTTGAAAAAGCGATCGTTACGGTCCAGGAGCGCGAACGGGTGGCGTTGCGGCAGAAAATGGAGAGCATGGCTCAGGATGCAGGTTTCGGGTTGTCCGACCTGTTCGGCAGTCGTTCGACAAAAGGCAAGACTGTCGCGGCCAAGTACATGAACCCGGATAATCCGGGTGAAACCTGGACTGGGCGCGGCCGCAAGCCGAGGTGGCTCGTCGCCAAGCTCGACAAGGGCAAGAAGATGGCCGATTTTACGATCTGAAATCGTGACGTTTCGATTACAAAGCGCAGCGCGCGATAGCGATTGCGTGCCGGGAATTTGTTTTTTGGCGCTAATGCTGTCCGGAGAGCCTCGCAAGAACTTTAGGCAGTTGTTCGGGCAAGTCTTCCGCGATGAGTCCCGGACCGAAAACATTGGCGCATTCGCCATGGAGCCACACGGCGGCGCATGCGGCGCTCCAGGACGGCATACCTTGCGCAAGTAAGCCGGCGACGAAGCCCGCCAGTACATCTCCCGCGCCGGCGGTGGCCAATGTTGGCGGGGCGTTGCAATTGATCGCCGCACGACCATCAGAACTCGCGATCACTGTGTCGGCGCCCTTCAAAATAACAGTTGCCCCGCATCTGGACGCCGCATACCGCGCTCGATCAATCTTCGAGCCGGTTGCATCGGGAAACAAGCGCTTGAATTCACCATCGTGCGGCGTGAGCACAATACCTGGCATCGCGCGTGTCAGCGTCAGCAGCCTCTCCGGCGCCCCTTCGAACGAGGTCAGCGCATCGGCGTCCAGCACGGCGTTCGCGCCCGCCGCGATCACGATTTCGACCATGCGCTGCGTGGTTTCCCCAACGCCGCAACCGGGTCCGACAACAACGACGTTGCGGCGCTCGTCTGCTAGGATCTCCGACAGCCCGTTGGGAGCATTGAACGGCTCAACCATTATCGCGGTCAGATGCATGGCGTTGACAACCGATGCGTCTTGTGGCGATGCAACAGTGACAAGGCCGGCGCCGATCCTCAACGCACCGCGCGCGGCTAGGCGGGCTGCGCCGGTTCGCGTCGCTGTACCTGAGACGACGACGGCATGGCCGCGGGAATATTTGTGCTCGGATGTTCCAAGCGGACGACGATGGGGCTGCCAGAGCAGGCGATCGTTGCGAAACGTCCGGGGGCGAATGCGGTCCAGAACGTTCGATGGAATGCCGATGTCCGCGATCGTCAAGGCGCCGCAAAGCCCGCGGCCGGGCAGCAACAGATGAGCGGGTTTGGCCCGAAAGAACGTCACGGTACGAGTAGCGTGATAGAGAGGGCCGTCTCGTCCGGCAGGCGCCCTCCCGGTGTCTGCGTCGATGCCGCTTGGAACATCGATTGCAAGGATCGGCTTGCAATTTGAGAATTGCCGAAGGCGGTCGACAATCTCTGCCGCCGGTCCCTCAAGGGGACGAGAAAGCCCCGAACCGAACAACGCATCGATAATGAGATCGGCATCACTGAGATCGAGGTTTGTTCCGCCGGCGAACTCTCTGTTCCAGGCGCGTGCCATCTCGGCAGAATCGCCTTTGAGCCGATCGGGCTCGACAAGGCAGGTCACCTGAACTTCATAGCCAAGCCGTTTAAGCAGTCGCGCCGCAACGAACCCGTCGCCTCCATTTTTGCCCGGCCCACATAGCACCTGAATCCGTGTGCCGGGCTGCGCCATTGCCCGGGCCTCGTGCGCGACTGCCCTCCCTGCATTTTCCATCAGCGCAAGCGATGCGATCCCGCCCGCGACCGTTAGGCGGTCGGCCTCAACCATTTCGGAAACGGACAGCAGCGCAAGGTCATTCATGATCCAATACCCCGGGATCGCAGACGATTGCATCGTTATCAGGCAATCCGCACAGTTTTTCATCACGCGCACGATGTCTGCCTGCCGCAACCTTGGTCGCGGGACGCGGAAGTCACTGGATCTGCGCAACCTCATCTTTCGCTTACCAACTGGCACAGGTCATGCTTAATGTGACCGCGCAGATCAACCGAGGGCCGGCCGCCAGGCTGGCGGAACGTATGAAAAAGATCGAGGCCGTAATTAAGCCGTTTAAACTCGACGAGGTAAAAGAGGCGCTACAGGAAATCGGTCTGCAAGGCATCACCGTGATCGAGGCGAAGGGGTTCGGCCGCCAGAAGGGCCATACCGAGCTTTACCGGGGCGCCGAATACGTGGTGGATTTCCTGCCAAAGGTGAAAATCGAAGTAGTGCTGGCCGACGAGATGTTGGACAAAGCCATCGACGCGATCCAAAAAGCTGCCAAGACCGGTCGCATTGGCGACGGCAAGATTTTCGTGTCAACCATCGAGGAAGCGATCCGCATCCGCACTGGCGAGACCGGCGCCGACGCGATCTGAATGTCGAGGGGATTTCGCAACGCCCGGGAGCGGCTGATGCAAGCTGTCGTTTCCGATCGCGGGCGCCGCGACTAAGTTTGAAAACCAACCATAGCGCAATCGCGCGTTAGTCAAGAGCCAAGGGGAGTAGCTATGACCGCCAGTACCGACGTCCTGAAAATGATAAAGGACAAGGATGTGAAATTCGTCGATCTGCGCTTTACCGATACCAAGGGCAAGATGCAGCACGTCACGGCAGAAGCCGGCTGCATCGATGAGGGCGTGTTCGCTGACGGCTACGCGTTCGACGGCTCATCAATCGCCGGCTGGAAGGGCATCGAGGCTTCTGACATGACGCTGATGCTCGATCCCGCCTCGGCCCACCTTGACCCATTCTATGCGCAGACGACGCTCGCAATGTTCTGCGACGTTATCGAACCATCAACTGGCGAACTCTACGAGCGCGATCCTCGTGGCATCGCCAAGAAGGCCGAGGCCTACATGAAATCGACGGGCGTCGGCGACGCCATCTACTTCGGCCCTGAAGCCGAATTCTTTATCTTTGACGACGTGCGTTTCACGTCGGAACCGCACCATGTTTCATTCAAGCTCGACTCCAACGAGCTGCCGTCGAACACGGGTACCGAATACGAGATGGGCAATCTCGGTCATCGTCCGCGCACCAAGGGCGGGTATTTCCCCGTTCCGCCGATCGACAGCTGCCAGGACATCCGCTCCGAGATGTTGTCGGTCATGGCCGAAATGGGGGTGACGGTCGAGAAGCACCACCATGAGGTGGCAGCCGCCCAACATGAACTCGGCGTCAAGTTCGGCCCGATGCTGAAGATGGCCGACGGCATGCAGATCTATAAGTACGTGGCGCACAACGTCGCCCAAGCCTACGGCAAATCGGTGACATTCATGCCGAAGCCGATGTACGGCGACAATGGCTCAGGCATGCACTGCCACCAATCGATCTGGAAGGGAGGCAACCCGGTGTTCGCCGGCAACAAGTATGCCGATCTTTCGGAAACCTGCCTGTTCTATATCGGCGGTGTTCTGAAGCACGCCAAGGCGATCAACGCGTTTTCCAACCCGCTGACCAACTCCTACAAGCGGTTGGTGCCGGGCTACGAGGCCCCCGTGTTGCTAGCCTACTCGGCGCGCAACCGCTCGGCCTCCTGTCGCATCCCGCATGTGACGAGCCCGAAAGCCAAGCGCATCGAGATCCGCGTCCCCGACCCCGGCGCCAACCCCTAATTGGCGTTCGCAGCCATGCTGATGGCGGGTCTCGACGGCATCGCCAACAAGACCCATCCGGGCGAGCCGATGGACAAGAACCTGTACGATCTGCCGCCGGCGGAGCTGGCGAAAATCCCGACGGTGTGCGCGTCGCTGCGCGAGGCCCTGCACAGCCTCGACAAGGATCGTGCGTTCCTGAAGGCCGGCGGGGTGTTCAGCGACGACATGATCGACGCCTACATCGAGCTCAAGATGCAGGAAGTGGCGCGCACCGACATGACACCGCACCCGGTCGAGTTCGACATGTATTATTCGGTGTGATCGGCATTTCGTTCCCGATAATGGAAAAGGCCCGGAGCGATCCGGGCTTTTTTTTTGGTGCTCTGCGCAAGCGTGAAGATCAGGCCAGGTCGCTTGAACCTTTGTAGATGAATGAAGTTTGTGGAAAATGGAGCAAGCCTGAGATGCCTAACTGAATTTCGGAGCTGTTTCGGCAGCCGTGAGCGCCTCAACCCAAACACCGACCTCTGTCCTCGCGGTGCAGGTCTGAGCTGCGAAACTGACCGGCACGACGCTGATAAGCTGCTTCGCAGACTGGCGCCGCCGGCCTATATGCACTGCACCACTCACCAGACGCACGGAGACGTTATGCCCGCCGCTGCCAACCCATTGCTCGCCCCGTGGACGACGCCGCTCGAAACGCCACCGTTCGAGGCCATCAAACCGGAGCATTTCGCGCCGGCGTTCGAAGCAATGCTGGCTGCTCACAACAAGGAAATCGACGCTATCGCCGCGGACCCTGCCGTGCCCACCTTCGCCAATACCATCGACGCGTTGGAGAAGGCCGGCGACCTGCTGGACCGCGTTTCAGGCGTGTTCTGGAACCTGACCGGAAGCCACACCAACGACGCGCTCCAGGCCCTCGAACGCGAGTGGTCGCCCAAGTTCGCTGCGCACTACACTGGCATTTCGACCAACGCCGCGTTGTTCAAACGCATCGATATATTGTTCACCAACAAAGACAGCCTTGGCCTGACCGCGGAACAGCAGCGCGTGCTTGAGAAAACGCATCGCGGGTTCGTGCGCTCCGGCGCCAGGCTCGAAGGCGAAGCCCGCGAGCGCTACAAGGAGCTGAGCCAGACCCGTGCGAAACTCACGACAACGTTCGGGCAGAACGTGCTGGCCGACGAGAAGGCCTATACTCTGGCGCTGGAAACAGAAGCCGACCTCGCCGGGCTTCCCTCTTTTCTGCGGGCGGCCGCCGCCGCCGCTGCCGCCGAATGCGGTCAGGCGCGGGGATCGCACGTCATCACGTTGTCGCGCTCGCTGATCGAACCGTTTCTGACGTTCTCGACGCGGCGCGATCTACGCGAGCAGGCGTGGCGAGCTTGGACGTCGCGTGGAGATAACGGCGGTAACACCGACAATAGGCAGACAATTGCCGACCTGGTGCGCCTGCGCATCGAGGTGGCGAACCTGCTCGGCCACAAGACTTATGCCGACTATTCGCTCGACGAGAGTATGGCGAAAACGCCGGCTCGTGTCCGCGTGCTGTTAGATTGCGTGTGGGCCCCCGGCATAGCGCGTGCTCGCACCGAGCGCGACAAACTGCAGGCGATGGCGGCGACGATCGGCGACAACATCGTGATCGAGCCTTGGGACTGGCGCTATTACGCGGAGAAGGTGCGCAGCGCCGAGTTCGATCTGGACGAGGCAGAGGTCAAGCCCTATCTCGCGCTCGACCTCATGATTGAGGCGGCCTTCTTTACCGCGACCAAACTGTTCGGCGTCACATTTAAAGAGCGCGCCGACGTACCGGTCTACCACTCGGACGTGCGCGCGTTCGAAGTCAGCGATGCGGCCGGCCGTCATATCGGGCTGTTCCTGGCGGACTATTTCGCTCGCCCCTCCAAACGATCCGGTGCCTGGATGAGCGGTTTTCGTCGGCAGGAAAAACTTTCCGGCGATATCCGCCCGATCATTGTCAACGTCATGAATTTTGCCAAAGGCTCCGCAGGCGAGCCGGCGCTGTTGTCGTTCGATGACGCGCGTACGCTGTTCCACGAGTTCGGGCATGGCCTCCACGGGCTGCTATCGGACGTGACCTATCCGTCGCTCGCCGGCACCGCGGTGGTACGCGATTTCGTCGAACTGCCCTCGCAGCTGTTCGAGCACTGGCTCGGCACCAAGGAAATCCTCACCAGGTTTGCCAGGCATTGCAAGACTGGGGCGGCAATGCCCGACGCCTTGGTGCAGAAAATCAAGGCGGCGCGCACGTTCAATCAGGGCTTCGAAACCGTCGCGTTCCTGGGCAGCGCCATAGTCGATATGGACCTTCATGGCCTGGAAAACGCCGACGACTTCGAGCCCGGGGCGTTCGAGGCGACAACGCTCGCCCGCATCGGCATGCCCAAGGAGATCGGCATGCGGCATCGCTCGACGCACTTCCAGCATATCTTCTCGGGTGGTTATTCCGCAGGCTACTACAGCTATCTGTGGTCGGAGGTGCTTGACGCCGATGCTTTCGCGGCCTTCGAAGAAACCGGCGACGTGTTCGATGAGGCGACGGCCGGCAAGCTCAAACGTTTTATTTATTCTGCCGGTGGAATGCGCAAGGAAGATGAGGCCTATCTCGCGTTTCGCGGTCGGCTGCCGACGGTCGACGGCCTGCTGAAAAAGCGTGGCCTCGCGGTTTGAGTCACGGGCCGCACTTCAAATATAGATCAGCACCGTCAGCCAGACGCAGCCATAGGCAAAGTATTTCATTCCATGCCGTTTGGCGACCAGCCAGCCGATGAGGCGACGCGGCATGTCGGACCATGACAACCGGGCGATTTCCGCGAGTGCCAATCCCGATGCCAGACCGATCGCAAACGAGATGTAGTCGACGCCCGCCGCCGAACGCCCGCTCATATCGGTTACGACGTGAGCCGCGCGCGGGCTGGAACTAGCTGACAAGATAAGGGCGACGATGCCGGCGAACAGCAGTCCGCATGCCATCAATCCGAGTAACTGCAGTGCTTGTCTCATACGAACACGTCCGTCATCGCATATGCCACAGACAAGATAATGTATACTGGGCACGATTAACGTTGCCTCAATGGCTGGCCCACAATGACTGGAGGCCAAATCGAAAGTCCGAAAACCCGAGCATTTTGGGTCGCGCTTGACTCGAGTCCTGGCCGCGCTCCAACTTGACGGCAAACTGCCATTCAACCATGCGAAAGGTCGCTATGCTCTACCCCCGGCAATGTGCGCTTGCGTTCGTGTTGATGGCGTCGACGTTCGGCTCTGTGGGAGCGGGTCAAGCGCAAAACATCTACCATCGCGGCAACTCCGCCGATCCGGAAACTCTCGACGTCCACAAGACGTCGACCGTCTATGAAGCGCACGTGCTGCGAGACCTGTTCGAGGGGTTGGTGATCCACAATTCGAAAGCTGAAATCGTGCCCGGCGTGGCCGAAAGCTGGACCTCGTCGGCTGACGGTCTCAGGCACACATTCAAACTGCGCTCCACGGCCAAATGGTCTAACGGCGAGCCGGTCGCGGCGGCCGATTTCGTTTTCGCATTTCGCCGCATTATGAACCCAGATACCGGCGCGAAGTACGCAAAAATCCTTTATGCGATCAAGGGCGCGGAAGCCGCCAACAAGGGCTCGGCCAAGGTCGAGGACATGGGCGTCAGGGCACTCGACGCGCGCACTCTCGAGATCACGCTGGAACGCCCGACCCCTTATTTTCTTGAACTGCTGAGCCATCAGACGGCGTTACCGCTGCATCCAGGCACCGTAGCGAAGCACGGTAACGACTTCGTGAAGCCAGAAAACTGGGTTTCGAACGGACCTTTTGTGTTGAAAGAGTTTGTTCCTGGCTCACACATCAAGACTGCCAAGAATCCCGCATTCCACGACGCGGCGAATGTAACGATCGACGGCGTGATGTTCTATCCGACCAAGGATACGGCCGCCGCCATCCGGCGCTTCGAGGCAGGCGAGCTGCATTCCAATGACGATATTCCGGCCGATCAGATCAAGGCGCTGAAGGTCAAGTTCGGTGAGCGCATCCGGCTGGCGCCGTTTCTAGGTACTTATTATCTGGCGCTCAACACGACGAAGGCGCCGTTCAACGATGTCCGCGTGCGGCAGGCATTGTCGATGGCCATTGACCGGGAATTCCTGGCCGACCAGATCTGGGGCAATACGATGGTGGCCGGATACTCGTTCGTGCCGCCCGGCATCGGCAATTATGGCGATCCAGCCTACGCCTCCTACAAGGAGATGTCGCCGATCGATCGCGAAGCGCAGGCGAAGGCACTACTAAAGGAGGCAGGCTTCGGGCTCGGCCAAAAACCGCTCAAAATCGAGATCCGGTTCAACATGACCGACAACAATCGGGCGACGGTGGTTGCTATCGCGGAGCAGTGGAAGCAGCTCGGTATCGAGACCAGCCAGATCCATACGGACGCCAAGACGCATTTTGCGCATCTTCGCGATGGTGGCGATTTCGATGTCGCGCGTGCCGGCTGGATCGGCGATTATTCCGATCCACAGAACTTCTTATTCCTGGTCGAGAGCGACGCTGTTGGCCTCAACTACGCGAAGTACAAGAATCTCGACTACGACGATCTTATGCGCAAAGCCGCGACCGAGACAGACCTGAAGGCGCGCGCCAAGGTTCTGTTCACGGCCGAGCAGATTTTCATGCGCGATCTGCCCTATATCCCGGTGCTGTATTACGGCTCGAAGAACATTGTGTCGCCGAAGTTGAAGGGTTGGGAGACGAACCTGAAGGACGTGCATCCAACGCGTTTTCTATCGCTGGAAAAATGAGCCAACAGAATTCCCCGGCCTGAGGCCGCTGGGTTTGTCAGTCGCTCACTCCGTCATCAGGCGGCGTATTTCGGGTAGACGCGTCAAAGCTCGACCTCGGCTCCCTGTCCGCAAGGCGGCTTGCCGAGTTTTGGATCGATCGCTGCCGAGAATTCTCGCAAGTCGCCACAAGGCGACCTGCCGTCAAGGCTTCCATTCTTTCGCCTGTTTTTGGACCGCGGCCACGTCGAAGGCATTGATCTCGGCGATCAGATCGTTGGTGATCACGTCGCTTGCCAAGACTTTCTCCTTCAGCACCCCCCATTTCAGCAGCCAGTCGAGATAGGCCTGGTAGTTGGCGGCGACGCTCTCGCCCCATTGCTTGGCGCCGCCCGCTTCGAGCATCAAGTTAGGAATACGGGCAGACAGCGTATTGATATCGTCCTTCAACGCGACCGCCTCTTCCTTGCCGACTGCTTTTGATTGCGGATACTGATCCCAAAAGATGCGCACGGCTGCTTCAGGATTGGCGATGGCGAACACGGTGCCCATCGCATAGGCCCTGCCGAAGGCGACAGCGTCCTTGCGGCGCGTGCTGAGCGTTTCTTCCAAGGCAACGAAACCGTTCGATGGGAATTTTTCGATCTCCGGCCGCGCCAGTCGGCGCAGCTTTATGCCGGCATTTTCGACCAGCGCATACTGCGTATCGAACTGCGACAGCGCATCGATCTGTTTGGTGCGCAAAAGGGCTGCCGATTGCGCGCCTTCGCCGGCAACGACGATCGACACATCCTTGTCTGGATTCATGCCCTCCGCCGAGACCAGAGCTTTAGTGACGATCAAGCCGGCTGAAGCCATCGAGATCAACCCGATTTTCTTGCCTTTGAGGTCGGCGATCGTCTTGATATCGCTGTCGGCCGGCACGGCGAATCCGTAGATGTTACCCTGGTAGGCAGTATAGAAGTTCTTGGCTTTCAGGCCTTGTCCGCGCAGCACTGCCAACGGCTCGATCGATGGCAGCGAGAACAACACGTCCTTGGTTGCGACCGCCTTCAGACAGTCGCCCGATCCCGCGATCGGCACCAACTCGATCTTGATGCCTTCTTTGGCGAACCAGCCGAGCTTGGTCGCAATGGCAAAGGCGCTGGCGGCAGCCGGCGTCATCGTCCGGGCGCAGAAGCCGACGCGGATCACCGTTTGCGCCGAAACGTGAGTAATGCTCAATCCCAGCCCTAAGGCCGACAGTGCCAGTAGAAGAGCAGCGCGTAGGCTCGTTGTCATGTGCCAGGTTCTTTCCTGATGGAGGCGTCGGTATCGCGCGAGTTGTCCCAGAACAGCATGTATCGGCGCAGTGTCGTGATCATGCCATTAAGGAACAAACCAAGCAGAGAGAGGATGAACAGCACGGAAAACTGCCCGGCGACATCCATGTTGAAGTTCATGCTCTGGATCAGCATGCCAAGTCCGCGCTCGGCGCCCACGAACTCGGCGACTATGGCGCCGATCAGAGCAAAGATCATCGCGATTTCGAGACCTGCGAAGATATACGGCATAGCGTTGGGCAATTGCAGCATCCAAAAAATCTGTGCAGGGGATGCTGCCAGCGAACGCATCAGGTTGACACGATCTTCGTCGGCCGAGCGCAGGCCGACAATGGTGTTGACCATCAGCGGAAAGAACGCGATCAGCGCCGCATTGATGACTTTGGAGGTCTGGCCCAACCCAAACCAGACGACAATTAAAGGTGCCAGCGCTACTTTGGGCATGGCCTGGAACATGACGATGAATGGGTAAAGGAAATACTCCATTCGACGGCTGAGCGCCACGGCGGTGCCAAGCGCGAATGCCAGTGCAGTGCCGAGCGCAAAGCCGAGGAAGGTTTCGCTCAAGGTGACACCGATGTGCTCCAGGTAAATCCCGGTGCCAAGACCGCGCACCAACGCTGCATAGATGCTCGTTGGGGCGGGAAGGATGTAAGGCGCGATCCCGAAAACGACGACGCTTGCTTCCCAGGCACCCAGCACAGCGGCAACAATGATGAGCCGCTGGCCGTTGCCCTTCAGCCCTTTGACGATACGTTCGATCATACGTGCTCCCCGCCCGCGTTGAGACACTCGCGGATCTGGCGGACGTAGGTGCCAAACGCCTCCGTGTTGACAGCTTCCAGGGCGCGGGGTCGCGGCAGATCGACGGTCAGCTCGGCGCTGATGCGCCCGGGTCTGGGCGTCATCACCAGCACCCGGTCGGCAAGGAACACCGCCTCGGCGATCGAGTGCGTAATGAACACGATGGTCTTTCGACGTTCCATCCAGATGCGCTGCAGCTCGATGTGCATGGTCTCTCGCGTCATGGCGTCGAGCGCGCCGAACGGTTCGTCCATCAACAGCAGGGCCGGGTCGTGGATCAACGCGCGCACGAGCGAGACCCTCTGTTGCATGCCGCCCGACAACTCGCGCGGGTAACGGTTCTCGAAACCTTCTAGGCCGACAAGCTTGAGCAGGTCCAAGGCGCGTGTCCGCATGGCGCCACGATCGAGCCGCTGAACGTCGACAGGCAGTTCGGCATTGGCGAGCACGGAGCGCCAGGGAAACAGTACGGGCGATTGAAACACGACGCCGATATCGCGCCGCGGACCGGCAATGGCGGTGCCTGCAAGGTTGGCTTCACCGACCGTTGGCGGCATCAGTCCCGCAAGAATGCGTAACAGCGTAGACTTGCCGCAGCCCGATGGGCCGACGATCGAAACGAACTCGCCATCGCCGACAGTGAAGTCGATGTCACTCAGCGCCACCAAGGCATCCGCGCCGGAGCCGTAACGCATCGATAACCGCCGTACGGCAATCTGATTGCGACTGCGCGCAGGGGACGCTGATGACCGCAAGTCGGGTTCAACCTTCGCGTCCACAATCCCTCCCGCTTGATCAGCGCCTTCGCCGGCTGCTTGTTGTTAGCCGTCAGCTTGGGCGAGAAGGAGTGCAACGGTCAAGGCGTGCTCTTGGCTCGGCTGATCTCGATGCCGACCGCGCGGCACGACGGCAGAACGTCCGGCTTTTCGATTCGCACGATGACGCGCATCACGTCGGGGCTTGCCAGGCAAGCGCCGGCGATACGCTCGGCGAGGGTTTCCAGTAGGTTTACATGGCCTTTGGCGACGGTCACGTTCACGGCCCTGATCGCCTCGTCGTAGTCGTAGACGTCGTGAATGCGGTCTGAGCAGCCATCGTAGTAGTCCTGGACGAACAGGTCGAGTGACACCACGATGCGCTGCTCGTAGCGCTTCTCGTGCTCGTAGATGCCGATCGATCCGATCAGCTCCAGATCGCGGATGAAAACGCGGCGTTCACCCGGTGCGGCGGTACGACCGTGACCGTCCGCGGCGCTCTCGGCATCGAGTTCGATCGACCTGCCCAACGCATTCATCGCTCG
This sequence comes from Hyphomicrobiaceae bacterium, assembly GCA_041745515.1. Classification (GTDB taxonomy): domain Bacteria; phylum Pseudomonadota; class Alphaproteobacteria; order Rhizobiales; family Hyphomicrobiaceae; genus JAKFWF01. Next base: position 12,711 of record JBGTIU010000117.1, read on the forward strand.
CGACCTGCAGTTGCCGCCTCTGGAAACCAGCGCAGATGCTGGCCGCCATCGAGCGCGATCATCTGGCCGGTCAGCGCGGAAGCGCCAATGATGAAACGCACCGCGGCCGCGATCTCCTCCGGGCTCGTTGCACGCTGCAGGGGTGTCGCCGCGGCCTCGGCCGCAAATTCGGCGGCTGTCTGGTGCGGCCCCTGCAAAACCGGGCCGGGACCGATTGCATTGACGCGAATGCGGGGGCCGAGTGCCTGCGCAAGCATGCGGGTGGCGGTCCACAAGGCTGCCTTCGACAACGTGTAGGAAAAGAACTCCGGCGTTGGCGCCCAGGCGCGCTGATCGATGATATTGATGATGTGCCCGTTGATCTCAGCCGGCAGGCTCGCCGCGAAACTTTGCGATAGAAGGATTGGTGCCCGTAGATTGACTGCCTGATGCCGATCCCAACTGTCCGCGCCGAGCGTGGCGAGGCTGTCGAATCGGAACACTGCGGCATTGTTGACTAGACATATGGGCTGGCCGACGGCGTCGGTGCAACGGCCGATGAGTGTGGCCACATCAGCGGCGTCGCTCAGGTCGCAGCGCAGGGCCGCTGCCGCGACGCCAAGCTCGCGCAGGTCACCCACCAGCTGTTGCGCGGCATCGCGGGATTGCAGATAGTGCACGCCGACCGCCCAACCGTCGCGC
>JBGTIU010000118.1:0-8593 GCA_041745515.1 Hyphomicrobiaceae bacterium
GCATATGCGGCTTACCTGGCTGCCACGCGGGTTGCCGAGCCAATCGCCACGCTTGGACCCGGGCGGTTCATGATGCCGGGCGAGCTTGCCGGATCTCCGTTGCTGACCTTCGCGCCGCTCGACTTGGGCGCGGGCGCAGAATTTGTGCGCGGGTCACTGGCGGCCACGATGGAACGGCGGTTCGAAAGCTACAAGCAGTTCGTCGCCCGACCATTTTTCCGCGACCACTTCAGCCGGCTCGATCGGCAGATTGTTCTGGTCGACGCGTTGGCGGCAATCGATGCCGGGCCCGCTTCCGTCGAGGATCTGACAGACGGACTTGCCGCAGCGCTGCAGGCATTCCGCCCGGGGGTCAACAGCTGGTTGTCGATGTTGACGGCGCCGCGCATCGATCGCATCCTGTTCGCCGCGACCAAGGCCGACCACCTGCCCCGCGCCGGGCATGACCGTCTGGAAGCGGCGTTAGCGTTGATTGTCCAGCGCGCGGCATCGCGCGCTCAGGTTTCAGGTGCGCAGGTAAAAGTGTTGGCCTTGGCCGCGTTACGGGCAACGCGGGAAGTCGAGGTTCGGCAGGACCCTGAGCTGCTGCCGTGCATCGCTGGGGTGCCTCTCGCCGGTGAACGGCTCGGTACGACACAGTTCGACGGACGAACCGAGGCCGTCGTGTTTCCGGGCGATCTGCCCGCCGATCCCGTAACGGCCTTGTCCGAACCCCGTCGGGCGGGCATCAAGAACGGCGATGTCAGCGTCATCCGCTTCTCGCCGCCGCGCATGGCGTCCAAGTCGATCGAGTCAGCGCCCTGGCCTCATATCCGGCTCGACCGGGCCATCGAGTTTCTGCTCGGAGACCGGCTGGCATGACCGACGCCTTGCCCGAGCCCAAAGTCGCGCGCCAGCCGCGCGTTTTCAACATCGATGATCCCTCGATCGTCGGCCGACAGGTGGCGGAGCATACCGTTGCCTCAGGCCCGCAGACGAATGACGACAACAGCGCAGCAACACTCGCGACCGACAGTGGGGCCGGCATTTCGCGAGGATTCGGTTGGATTGGCCTGTTGGTGTCTGCGGTGACGGGCCTGGCCGTGCTCGCGGCCGGGCTCTGGTTTATGCGATTTGTCTCGATTGCTATCGGTCGCGACGACTGGGTCGGATGGACCGCTTTGGCATTGCTGGGCATCGGCGGACTGGCTGCCGCCGTCATACTGCTGCGTGAAACGGTCGGCCTGTGGCGGCTCGGGCGGCTGGCAGGGCTGCGCGCGCAAGCAGTCGCGGCGCTCGACGCCAAGGATTTCAAGGCCGAACAATCGGTCATCGGCCAATTGACCAGCCTCTACAAGGGACGCGCTGACCTGGCCTGGGGTCTCAGCCGTTTTCGCGAGCACCAGGGCGATGTGCGCGACCCCGGCGACCTGCTGGCGCTCGCCGACCGCGAGCTGATCGAGCCGCTCGATGGCCAGGCCCGGCGGATCGTCCTGCGATCGTCCAAGCGTGTTGCTGCGGTGACGGCGCTGTCACCATTGGCGTTGATCGCAGTTGGCTTTGTCGCCGTCGAAAATCTGCGGATGATGCGGACTTTGGCAAGCCTTTACGGCGGCAGACCCGGCGCGATCGGTGCACTGCGGTTGGCCAAGCTCGTCGTCGGCCACCTCATTGCGACAGGTGGGGTTGCCCTGACCGACGACCTGCTCGGTCAATTCGTTGGCCAGGATGTATTGCGCAGGCTTTCCAGCCGTTTGGGCGAAGGCGCCTTCAACGGTGCGCTGACGGCACGGCTCGGCACGGCCGCGATCGATGTCATCCGGCCGCTGCCCTTCATCGAAGCCGCCCCGGTGCGCGCCCGCGACTTTGTCGCCGAGTTGTTTCGCAAAACGCCTGCCGGCACAACCAGGTCCGAAGCGAAGTCGAACTGATCTGCCGGCACAACTGCGCTGACGCGACAGTCTGCTAACGGTTGCAGCCGACCGCCGCGTCGGTCAAGAGTAGGCCAGGCCGGAAGTCGGTTGGAGTTCTCCCATGCCTATTCAAGAACAGACCTTGATCGAGGCCATCATGCAGGCCCGCTCCCAGTTGGATTTTCTGTGGCAGTTTTATATGACCGTGCAGATCGCAATTTTTGCGATGGTTTTCATTTACGAGGAAGCGGTCGATAATCTCAACATTCTAGCGCGGTCGCTGGCCATTCTCGGCATCGGGATCTTCGGCTGGATCAACGGCAACGCGTTGCGCGGCGCCTACAGGCTGCTCGATGCGATGCATCAACAGTTCCGCGCCGACTATGGACAGGTCGAGCGCTTTCAACCGTCGTTCTACCAGCAGTTCGTGCAGGTCGATTATTCCGATCGAGACCTGATGGTGATGATGACGCATGGCCTGTCGTTCATGGTCGTCATGCTGACATTGGTGTTTCCGCGCTTCATTCAGCACAAGCGTAAACAACACGGATGAGCGGCCCTCATCGCTCGGTCTGCCATGCGGAATCGGAACCGATGATGCGGACTTTGCATGGGCAGACTAAGTGTCAACGAAAATGATCTGTAGTCAGAGCACATCAGACGTGGTCTATTTCCGCTCGAGTATGGTTAAGTGCTGCAGCCCTGTCGCGGGACGCAGCCAGCGAGTGGTTGCCGAGGGGGCCCCCATGGAGCTTACGCCGCGTGAGATTGAGGTGCTTAAATGGATCGCCTCGGGAAAATCCGATTGGCAGATCGGAAAAATTCTGCGGATCTCTGACAAGACCGTCAACTTTCACGTCGAGAACATGAAGCGGAAATGCGGCGTCTCAACCCGCATTCAAGTTGTCGTGCAGGCGGTTCAAATGGGCAAGATCGGCCTCGGCAGCTGACAGTTGCACTCTTGGAACCTGGCAATGTTCGTCACATTCTTTCATGAGCTCAAGGCCGCCAGGGTACCTGTTTCCCTGAACGAATACCTGAGCCTGATGCAGGCCATGGATGCCGATATCGCCGAGAGCCAGGTCAAAAACTTCTACTTCCTCGCGCGCACCTGCCTGGTGAAGGACGAGCGGCACATGGACCGGTTCGACCAGGTCTTCGCTCACGTTTTCAAAGGCGTTCAGTCGACCGTCGAGGCGGCGAATGCGCAGATCCCAGCAGACTGGTTGAGATCCGTTTCTCAGCTCTATCTGTCGGACGAAGACAAGCGAAAGATCGAGGCGCTTGGCGGTTGGGACCAGATCATGGAGGAACTGCGCAAGCGGCTTGCAGAGCAGAAGGGCCGCCATCAGGGCGGCTCCAAATGGATCGGCACGGGCGGGACATCGCCCTATGGCGCCGACGGCTACAACCCGGCCGGCGTCAGGATCGGCCAGAATACCAATCGCAACAACCGCGCCATCAAGTTATGGGACAAGCGCGAGTTCAAGGATCTCGACGACACGCAGGAGCTCGGTACACGCAACATCAAGATCGCGCTGCGCCGGCTGCGTCAGTTCGCGCGCTCCGGAGCCCTGGATGAGTTCGACCTGGACCGCACGATAGAGGGCACGGCGCGGAAGGGCTACCTCGACATTCAGATGCGGCCGGAACGTCGCAACGCCGTCAAGGTGCTGCTGTTCCTGGATGTCGGCGGTTCGATGGATTGGCACATCAGATCCGCGGCCGAACTGTTTTCGGCGGCACGCGCGGAGTTCAAGCACCTCTAGTTATTCTATTTCCACAACTGCCCTTATGAGTTTCTTTGGAAGGACAATGCGCGGCGCTGGACCGAACGAACGCCGACGATGGAGGTACTGAATAAATTTCCGGCCGACTACAAAGCCATTTTCGTCGGCGATGCCAGCATGAGCCCTTACGAAATAACCGTGGCCGGCGGATCCGTCGAACACATGAACGGGGAACCAGGCGCGGTCTGGCTGAAACGCATTACCGGAATCTACGAAAAGAGCGTGTGGCTGAACCCCGTGCCCGCCGACCATTGGGGCTGGACGCCGTCGATCCGGCAAGTGCGCAGTCTGATGGAGCAACGCATGTTCCCCCTCACGCTCGGCGGCATCGACAACGCCATGCGAGCATTAATGCGCTGAGCTGCCTCGATCCACTTGCGTTGGTTGCTCACGCAAATTGATCGCCGCCGCATTGACGCCGCGGCGGTTTTCGGCAATCTCGTGCCATGGATCAGAGACTCACCCTGCTTGCGGCAACCGCAGCAACCGGCCTCCTCGTTGCCTGTGGCAGCGGCAGCTCCGGTCTCAGCACCGGCTCGCTGTTCGGGAGTAAGCAAGCCGAAGCCGTGAACGTCGCGCCGCCCGTTGAGACACCCAGCACGCGAGCAGCACAGGTTGGTGCCGTGTCCGCTCGCGCCACCAAGTGCGGCTATAACTTCGATCAGGCTCGCCTGAAGTCGGGTTTTCTTGCCTCGGAAGGGCAAAAGGGCGCGTCCGCAGAAGAGATTGCCCGTGTCGAACGCGAATTCGATACCATTCGGGTCAAGGTCGCGGCGACGATCGCGACCGATCCCGACTTCTGCACCGATTCGAAGACGCGAGTGATCAAGACTGACCTGACGCGGCACCTGGCGGGCGACTACTCTGCGCCCGTCGACCAGAAGAGAGCCATCGACGAGCGGTTATTGGCCTCCAAACCAAAGGCGCGAGAGGTTCTCAATCCGGATTTCATGACCGACAAGTATGCGCCGAAAACCAAGCGCATCGAGGAATAGAGTTGCTTGAGAAACAGCGATCTGGCCGGCGCTGCGCAAAGCTTCGCAGAGACCGCTGAGGCCAGGCGTAGGGGTGGCTACAATGACACTCCATGACAAGGTAGCCGAGCATTCGCATTTCGTCGCGTAAAGCAACGGTTGTGATCACCCCAGCTCCTTCAGCAGGTTGCGGCTGCTCAACAGCACAACGACAATTCCGACGATGACCATCAGGGCGCGATCGGGAATATGCTTCGTCGCGAAGGCGGCGAACGGTGCGGCCATCACGCCACCAAGGACGAGTCCGGCGATGATCGGCCAGAGCGTGAACCCGATGGTCGCAAAAAAAGTTGCAGAGATCGTCAGCGTAACGAAGAACTCTGCCAGACTGACCGAGCCGATAGCATAGCGCGGCGTCACGCCATTGCCGAGCAGCGTCGACGTCACGATCGGACCCCAACCTCCGCCGCCGATCGAATCCAGGAAGCCGCCAATCAACCCGAGTGGCGCGACACCACGTGTCGACACTCCCTCACGCGGGGCGACCTGCATCGCCTTGCGTAGAATGACCAGCCCCAAAACGAGCAGATAAGCACTGACGAACGGCCGCATCGCCTCGCCCGGGAGGCTGGTGAGCAGATAGGCTCCGATCGCGCCCCCAATCATTCCGGGTACCGCCAACCGCAACACCAGTTTCCGGTCGATATTGCCGAAACGCCAGTGTGAGACACCCGAAGCGCCGGTCGTGAACGTCTCCGCGGCATGGACGCAGGCGCTGGCCGTTGCCGGCGGGACGCCGACGCTGAGCAGCACCGACGTCGACGCGACTCCGTAAGCCATGCCGATAGCGCCATCGATCATCTGCGCGGCGAAGCCGACGGCCACAAACAGAAGGAAATCATCCCACATGCAGGCGAGCCCCATTGCCGTCGTTAGCGCAATCCATCTGCATCGCCGGAACTCCTGATTGCGAGCGTGATGATAGTAGAAATTTTTGCTGACAGACCGCAGCCGAACCGAGAAACATGGAAATTCTATGCGGCCGTGTGATTCTGAGCGGCGGTTCCAACCGCAGCAGCGTGTACGCAATAATTACCGCGTCCGATTCTCGATCTTCGAGTCTTCTTGCCCTCGCACCCGCTTGCGTGATCCGAACTCGGATGCGACTGCTGGCGGAAGTTGGCGTTGGCGAGCCGCAAAACAATTGGGGGATCGGGATGACATCGTCATCGGCGGCGAGCGGTGAACGGGTGTCGCAGCAGATCGTCATCGTCGGCGGCGGTGCCGGCGGACTGGAACTCGCCACCCGCCTGGGCAATAAGCTCGGCAAACGCGGCAGATGCGCCATCACGTTGATCGATCGCAACCGCACCCACCTATGGAAGCCGCTGCTGCACGAGATCGCGGCCGGCAGCATGGACCTCGGCGTGCACGAGATCGACTACATGGCGCAGGCCCACTGGCATGGATTTCAGTATCGCGTCGGCGAGATGACTGGGCTCGACCGCGACCGGCGACTGGTTCACGTCGCCCCGTTCGTCGACGACGAAGGCCGGCAGGTGACCGCAACGCGCGCCATCCCCTATGACACATTGGTCATCGCCATCGGCAGCCTGACCAACGACTTCGGCACGCCGGGGGTCAAGGACTACGCAATCTCCCTGGAGACACCCGCCCAGGCGGCACGTTTTCACCGCCGATTAGTCAACGCCTGCATCCGGGCTCAAACGCAGACCGAGCCGCTGCGTCCCGACCAGTTGCAGGTCGCGATCATCGGTGCGGGCGCGACCGGTACCGAACTGGCGGCCGAACTGCATCGCACCACGCGTCAGCTCGTCGCCTACGGGCTCGATCGTATCGATGCCGACAAGGACATCAGGATCAGCCTGATCGATGCGGCCGATCGAATCCTTCCGCAGTTGCCGGAACGGTTGTCGAAATCGGCGACCAGACTGCTCGACCGTTTGGGCGTAAAGGTGCACACCTCGGCGAAGGTTGCCGCCGTTTTGCCGAACGGCGTGACACTTGCCAGCGGCCAGATCGTTCCAGCGGAGCTCGTGGTCTGGGCGGCTGGCATCAAAGCTCCCGATGTGCTGCGCGATATCGGCGGGCTCGAAAGCAACCGCTTGAACCAGCTGCTGGTGCGGCAGACGCTGCAGACCACACGTGACGGTGACATTTTCGTCATCGGCGACTGTGCGGCCTGTCCGTGGCCGGGCCGCGACCAGCCGGTGCCGCCGCGCGCCCAGGCAGCGCATCAGCAGGCTTCCCACATGGTAAAGCAGATCAAGCGCCGGCTGGCCGGCCAGCCGCTCACCGATTGGGTCTACCGGGATCTGGGATCACTGGTGTCGCTCGGCGACTACTCGACCGTCGGCAGCCTGATGGGCGGGCTCGTCGGCGGCAGCCTGTTTATCGAGGGCCACTTGGCGCGCCTGATGTACAAATCACTGTACAAGATGCACGAACTCGCCCTGCACGGGCCGACCAAGGTCACGCTTGATACCTTGGCGCGGCTGATCACCCGGCGCACGGAGCCGCATGTAAAACTGCATTGAGCGGCTCAACGGCATATCCGAGCGAACCTTCAAACGTGCAGCGCGTTTAGTGCAGGGGAGAACTGAAACCATGACAGACGCGATCCAACGCAAGCTGGCGGCAATCCTCGCGGCTGATGTCGCCGGCTACAGCCGGTTGATGGGCGTCGATGAGACCGGCACGTTCACCGCACTCGGCGAACTGCGTCGCATCGTCGACGGTATCATCGAGCAGCGCGGCGGACGGATCGCAAACACGGCGGGCGACAGCATCCTAGCCGAGTTCCCAAGCGTCGTCGAAGCTGTGCAATCCGCCATAGAAATCCAAAAGGCGCTGACTGTTTGGAGCGCAGATCAGTCGCCCGAAAACAAAATGCACCTTCGCATCGGCGTTCATATCGGCGACGTCATCGTCAAGGGCGACGACATCCTGGGCGATGGCGTCAACGTAGCAGCGAGACTACAGACGCTGGCTGCTCCCGGAGCCGTTCTGGTGTCGCGCGCGGTCCGCGATCACCTTCGAGATAAAGCACCGCTGGCCTTCGACGACCAGGGTGAACACACCGTCAAGAACATCGCACGCCCGGTTCGCGCGTTTCAAGTTCGCTTCAATGCGCCGGCAACCGGGTTGCAGAATGCATCGATAGAGGCAACCGCGACCAGCGCAAAGGAAGCCGACCCGACCGAGCTGGTGTTCTGGGATTCCATGAAAGAAAGCGAGGACACTGCCGACTACAGGGCCTACCTGGAGAGCTATCCAGACGGCAGCTTTACCGCTCTTGCTCTGTCGCGCATCGAGGGTCTGAACGATGCTCCGCAATCGGACGAGACAGAGCCGAAGGAGGCCGATCAGACCGAACTGGCGTTTTGGAACTCGGTCGAAGACAGCAAGGATGCCGTCGACTATGAAGCCTACATCGAGCGATATCCGGATGGCAGTTTTGCAGCTCTTGCTCAGACCCGCATCGACAGCTTGAACAACGCCTCGCCACCCGCAACGCCCGACGACGTAAAGCTGGAACTGAGCTATTGGGATAGTGTCAAAGACAGTGCCGACCCCACACTCGTGCAAGCGTATCTCAAGAAATACCCTTCCGGTCACTTCAGGGAACTGGCCGAAGCAATGTTGAAAAGCCACGAGCGCGGCGATGACAAAACCAGACCGATCGATTGACTGATTTCATCGATTTCTGCCGCGCATCCCTGGGCTGATGTAGTCTGCGCGCGCGGCGATATCGCCCGTAAAGCAGCACCAGCAGATCGAAGGAATGGTATGGCTCGGCACGTTAAGAATGTCGTGATTACGGGGGCCAGCGCTGGGCTTGGCGAAGCGCTGTCGCTGGCCTACGCGGCGCCGGGGCGGACGCTGGGCCTGTTGGCGCGCAACCGCGAGCGGCTCG
>JBGTIU010000119.1:0-17372 GCA_041745515.1 Hyphomicrobiaceae bacterium
GGAGGTGCTCGAGTTTTTGGTGCGGGCAGCCGAGGGCCAATCCCCTGCGCAAGCGGTGGTGGCCATTCATCTTCTAGATGAATCCGGCGCGCGTTTTGTGCATACCTTCGCGCCCAGTCTGCCTCCCAGTTACGGCCAAGCCGTCAATGGAGTGGCCGTCAGCTCTACCATCGGCAGTTGCTGCGCGGCGGTGGCGGGCCGCCGGCGCGTAGTCGTGGCGGACATTGGCGCCAGCACGGAGTATCCCGCCTTCGCCTGCTTTGCCTTGCCGCTTGGACTTCGCTCCGCCGCGTCCACACCTATCTTTTCGTCGTCCGGCAAAGTCTTGGGATCGTTTGTCACCTATTACCGCGAAGTGCGCGAGCCGCACGCCCAGGAGGCGATGTTGGACGAAATGGTCGCGCTGACGGCGGCAGTTGTCATTGAGCGCAAGCAGACGGAGACGCACCAAGAGTTGCTCAATCGCGAGTTGCAACACCGCACCAAGAATTTGCTGTCGGTGATCCAATCAATTGCCCAAAGAAGTCTGACGAACGGACGGTCGATCAGCGAGTCGCAACAGGTCTTCACAGCAAGGTTGCATGCACTGGCGCACTCGAACGACGTGTTGATCGATGCGAACTGGGAAGGTGCCTCCTTGCGTGAGTTGATCGGCCGTGTGCTGAATACATTCTCGGAGCGGTTCTCGATCGAAGGCGAGCATGTTCTGCTGAACCCGAACGCGACGCAAGGCTTCGCGCTCGTCCTCCACGAACTCTGCACCAATGCCGGCAAGTACGGTGCGTTTTCCACGCCAGCCGGTCGCGTGGCAATTCGCTGGTCGGTCGACAAGGCCGGTGAGACGCCCATGTTGGCCTTCCGCTGGCAAGAGCGGGGCGGCCCGCACGTCGACGCGCCCAAGCAAACGAGCTTCGGCAGCACACTAATTCAGCGCGCGATTGGTGCCGTGGAAACTCCGCCTCACATCGACTACGCCGCCGAAGGATTGACCTGTGAGTTCGATGTTCCGCTTGCCGCCATTGAATACCAACGCGAAACGCTTAACCGGGCAACCAGGAGGTCCAACTAAGTGCGTGCTGTCGAATGCCGCCGCGCGGCGGCCGGCACGGTTTGGTCAAGCACCGACGGCAGTTTCCGCATGGCATCGCTGATTATCTTAGCGCCGATCAACAGGCACTCAGTTTGTTGATCGTTCTACTGAGCTCGTCTGCAAAAACGATGGCAGGCGCACCGATGAAAGGTCGAGGTTGTTGAGAACCCATACGCCACCTAACGCAATCAACCCAGCCACGATCACACTGGGGAGTGTTCGCACCAGCACGCCCAGCAATGCGGCGAAGCCGGCCAGGATTTTCTCGCCAGCTTCCCACAGCTCCTTTGCTGCTTTGTAAAGTGCCCAGGCAACAGCACCGATGACGACAACAAGAAGGACTTGCTTCCACAGCGGCCAAGACTGCCAGGGAACCTGCGTCAGCAAGCTGATCTGACCGACCGACCAGGTCCAGATCAGCTGCACAAACTTGAAAATCGCGGCGATTCCCTGCTGCAGAAACTGCAAGAGCTGGTTGAAGATCTGCTGCATTGTTGATGACCTCTGGCTGCCGCTACGCCCCATAACTTCAACGCTGCCGCATTAACTATGTTCCATTCCGGGCACGTGGGCGTGAGCGGCAATGCTTTGGGTCGCCCAGCGTGAACAGACAAGGACGCTAGGTGTTCGCGAGCATGAGGCTCCGGCAGCCGGAACCGTAAGACTACTGAAGGCGTTATGGCGATAAGAAGCTTCGCACAGGAGATAAAATCCCATGAAGTCTTTATCACTTGCTTTGTTAGCGGCCGGAAGCGTTCTCGCTTTCAGCGCGATTGCTGCCAAGGCTGACGTTGTTTGCAATGAGGAAGGCGACTGCTGGCGTACCAAAACCAAGTACGAATACCGCCCTGAGTTCAAGGTTCGCGTGTATAAGGATGATTGGAAGTGGGACCAAAAAGAAGACAAGAAATATCGTTGGCGTGAGTCTCGCGAAGATCGCGGGTATTGGCGGCAGGGTGTGTGGATCGGATTCTAGGACCCAGTGGCGCAAGTCTACGGTCATCGGCTGTGGCCGGTGACCGTTACCGCCCGCCTTGGCACAGTGCGCCGGGTAAATGAATTGCCGCCCGTGGCGGCTCGTCCATCTTGACCGGCGCGCATTCGCGATCGATCGCGAACGTAAAATGGTCGAGCGCCGGATCAAGGCCGCGAAGTTCCCTCGAATTCCTCGCGCTGCGTCGCTGAGCAAGGATGCAACGTCCGCTGAGCGCCAGCAGCAAGCCCAGCTGCACCGCACGCTGGAGATAGTGCGGCAAAGTCCGCGCTGGCAGCCTCGGCAGCGCCGATGCAACCCGCCAGACTCGCCGCTATCCGCGCAGCACAACCCGATGCATCGTCGGCAGGGCATGTTGGATCGGTGAATGGCGTTACACACTCACGAGCAATGCTCGTCCGCCGGCAGCTTCGTTGCTATAGTCGCGTCATAGCGCGCAGTAGTCCGGCGCAGCGCGACGTCGCACGTCATCGTTGAACACAGCGCGCGAAGAAAAACCCCCGGTAGCTACTCCGGGGGCTGCTCCTTTTCAGGAGGCGTCGCTGTCGTCGTTAGGTGCCCCTAGCGAGCCGATCCAGGATTCTACCGCAGCGCAGTGCCACGCCACTCTGCAAGCACCGAGTTGTATCCGGCGAGGGAACTTCCCGGCTTTCTCAAGTCGCGCGATATGCTGGTGCGAGTAGGGTATGCCATAGATCGTCTTCAGGCCTTTCTTATCGACGAGCCGAAAGTCAGACATCGCAACTCTCCTTTGTTTGGGAGCATCGCGATGCAGCCCGGTTAGCCCAGGCGACGCATTACTATAGATGCAACACTATGTTTTTTCTATGGAAAACATCCGCAGCAAATCTTGCGCATACTTGAACATGGCTTCGCACGTTCAAATAACTTCTAGTAATTTGGTCTGCGTTCGAAAGTTGTCGAGCATGTCGGCCCATTCCTGCATCAGCTTCACGCGCTCCGGCCAGTAGCTAGCCCGGTTGTAGGTGCGACGAATTGCGTTGAGCGGCTGGTGTCCAAGCACCGCTTCGATCACGTCTGGATTGTAGCCACGCTCGTTCAGGATCGTGCTCGCGGTCGAACGGAAGCCGTGTGAAGTCACCTCATCCTTTGTGTAGCCCATCCGCCGCATCGCAGAATTCATCGCGTTTTCGGAAAGCGCTTTTCGGTTCGATCGAATCGATGGAAAGACCAACTCGGCGTTGTCCGACAACGACCAAATGTCCTGCAGCACGGCAACTGCCTGGCGAGACAGCGGCACGTCGTGCTGACGGCGCATCTTGGTCCGCTCAGCCGGAACGCGCCAAACCGCTTTTTCAAAACTGAACTCAGCGCGCTGTGCCAATCGCACTTCGCCGGGCCGCGCGCAGGTCAGGGTCAGGAATTTCATGGCGGCGCGGATTACGGGCCAACCATCAAACTCATCGAGGGCGCGCAAGAATGCGCCGAATTGTTTCTCATCGGTGATCGCTGCGTGGTGCTGGACGTTCGGCCGCAATAAGGCGCCCTTCAGGGCAACGGTAGGATCGTTGGTCGCGCGCATGGTCACGATCGCCAGCCGGAACACCCTGCTCATTGTTGCGCGCAGGCGCTTTGCGGTTTCTCGCCGACCACTTTTCTCAACGCGCTTCAAGACATCTAGTAGTTCGGCGGCTGTTATTTCGGAGATCGGCCGGTCTGCTAGCGACACAGCCACCTCCTCCAAGAGCCATCGGTGCTTTTCGACCGTCACTGGAGCCGCTCCATTGGCAGTCATGTTCGCGACATGCTCCTCCGCAATTAACCGGAACGTGTTGCGGGATGCGGCTTCGGCGGCTAGGCGCGCGAGCTTTTTTTGTACGGTGGGGTCGGTCCCCGCCTCAACTAGCTTTCGTGCCTCGTCGCGCTTGGCTCGGGCTTCGGCGAGCGTCGTGGCCGGATACGAGCCGAACGCAAGCATTTTTTCGACACCGGCAAACCTGTATCGGAAGCGCCAGTACTTGTTGCCGTTCGGTTGAACCAACAGATGCAACCCCCCGCCATCGGCAAGCTTGTAAGGTTTTTCCTGTGGCCGAGCGGCAGTGATCGCGAATGCTGAGAGCGCCATGTGCGGGTACCACGCTGCTCATAAACCGGACTGAGTCCGCATTTATACCCTCAAATTAGGGTGAAGCAAGGTGATTCTATGTTCAGAAATGAGTTGATTTTGGCGCCTTAACATTTTGTTTTTCATATGAAAATGGTCGATTATGTCTTGCTATGAAAAGTGATCCTGGTGCCCAGAAGAGGACTCGAACCTCCACGCCTTGCAGCGCTGCTACCTGAAAGCAGTGCGTCTACCAATTCCGCCATCTGGGCCTTGGCGACGTTGACTAGTCGCAGGGCAAACGGTTGTCAATTACGCGCATCTCTTTGGCAGAAGGGCTCGATGATGCTTTTCAGCGCGTGCCCCGCTCGTGTATGGCAACGGAGCATACATCGCTTATCGAGGAGACAGCTGCGCATGGCGGCCAAGCACAACGGTGGCGCGCTGGTCACCGTGTTCGGTGGATCAGGGTTTGTCGGACGCCATACGGTCCGTGCGCTTGCCAAGGCAGAATGGCGCGTTCGAGCGGCCGTTCGGCGTCCCGATCTTGCCGGCCATCTCCAGCCCATGGGCGTCGTCGGTCAGATCCACGCGGTGCAGGCAAATGTCCGCTTCCCTGCGTCTGTCGCAAGCGCATGCAGTGACGCCCGTGTCGTGGTCAATCTGGTTGGTATACTTGCACCCACGGGCAAGCAGGCCTTTGCTGCGGTCCACGCCGATGGCGCGCGCGCCATCGCCAAAGCTGCGCGCGAAGCCGGCGTTTCCCGATTGATCCACATATCGGCGATCGGTGCGGCTCGAAAGTCTTCTGCGGCCTACGCGCGCTCGAAGGCCGAGGGCGAGGCCGCCGTGTTGGAGGAGTTCCCGGACGCGATCATCTTGCGCCCGTCGATCGTGTTTGGGCCGGAAGATCAGTTTTTCAACCGCTTTGCCGAATTGGCACGGATCTCGCCGTTCCTGCCGCTGATCGGCGGAGGGCGCACGAAGTTCCAGCCGGTGTTCGTGGGTGACGTAGCCGCAGCTATTGCGTCGGTGGCCGATGGTCGGGGCGAGCCAGGCCAGGTCTACGAACTAGGCGGGCCGGAAACGCTCTCCTTCCGACAGTTGCTCGATCGCACACAGACCTGGACGGGCCGATCCTGCACCTATCTGCCGATGCCATTCTGGCTCGCCAAACTGCAGGCCGCACTGACCGCACCGCTACCCAATACCCTTCGGCCGATCACCGTCGATCAGGTACGGTTGTTGCAAAGCGACAACGTCGTCAGCGCAAGCGCCAGGGCGGAAGGTCGAACGCTCGCGGGTCTTGGCATCGACAACCCGCATGCTGCAGGGACGATCGTGCCAGCTTTTCTCGAGCGTTTCCGTCCGAAGGGGCAGTATTCGCATTATCGCGGCTAGCGTCGCATGAAAAACGCCCCGGCACGATGCCCGGGGCGTTTGCTTCGAATGCGACTTCGCCGGCAAGCGGCGCAGAGTTAGTGGACGCTGGCTACGTGCAGCTTGTCGCCCATCGCGTGGCCGATTGCCGCCTGTCGGCTGTCGGTCAGCGCCAGCGGTGTACCGTCGGCCGCATGCAGCGCGAACAGGTTGATGCCGGTCGGCAAGCCTTTGACGGCAGGATAGATGCGGTTTGCCTCGTCCGAGCTCAACATCTTGATGTAGGCAAGCTTGCCGCCACCGAGCTTGGCCAACTCGCCCGCGCTGATGCGCTGCGCCAGGAGCTTGCGCTTCGATGCGGTCTTCGAAGGTCTGGCCCGCTTTTCCTCTACCATGACGCAAACCTCCTTCTCAGGGTCCTAGTCGTCATGCTCGTCCCGCAATATTGGCCATCAGGTGCGGCCAAACCAAGACTGAGACATGGTCGTTTGATTCGGTATCTTTTGCTACTGTGAAGCAAGCTCAACTTTTGGACTTGCCTTGTCTGATTAGTATACGCTTGGCGACCCGTTCCGGTTCACGCCTGGCCAAATCTATGGTGAGCAGGCCATGTTCGAGATCGGCGCTCAAAACCTCGATTCCATCAGCTAAAACAAAGGTTCTCAGGAACTGACGCGTGGCGATTCCCCGATGTAAAAACGCGCGGGATTTATCCTCCAGTTGGCGACCTTTGATAATCAACTGACTGTCTTCCAGTGTGATTTCGACCTGATCGCGTGTGAATCCGGCAACTGCCAGTGTAATTCGTAACAACTCGCCGCTCTCTCCCGACCGCGATACCCGTTCAATGTTATAGGGAGGATACCCGTCGCCGGGCGCTTTAGCAGCGCGCTCGATCAAACGTTCAATTTCCTCGAAGCCGAGCATCATCGGGCTCGACAGCAGCGACAGGCGCGACATCGTTTCACGGTCCTCGCAGCAAGCGACCAAACGTCGGCGAACACTGACTGCAGCCCTCCCAGAAGCGCCGCAGCCAACCAGCCCTCAAGATGGCACTGGCATTCGTTCGCGCTAGGGATATGGTGCGCCGCATTCATTCGTCAAGACAGCCCCCAGCGCAACTCGATCGCGAGATCCAGCACCCCATGACCTGGGAGATCGCTATTATTCTGGCGGGCGCGGCTGTCGGCGGGTTCGTCAACGGACTGACCGGTTTCGGCACCGCCTTGACGGCATTGCCATTCTGGTTGCATGCGGTGCATCCGGTGGTTGCAGCGCAGTTGGCCGCCGCCGCCAGCGTGGCCGGACAAATGCGCACATTGCACATCGTGTGGCCCCAGATCAGTTGGAAAGTCGTTGCACCCTACATAGTGACGGGGTTGATGGGCGTACCGTTCGGCATGGCACTGCTCCCGATGATCGAGGTGCGCAGCTTCAAACTCGGCATCGGCATGATCCTGGTGTCGTACTGCGCTTTTCAATTGATCAGTCGAGACCGCCTTCGGATAGCTAATGCGGGGCGTGGGGCCGATGCCGGCATCGGATTTGTATCGGGTGTGCTGGGCGGCGTCGCCGGCGTTTCCGGCGTGTTGCCCACGGTATGGGCGAGCCTGCGGGGATATTCCAAGGCCGACAAACGGGTACTTTTCCAGACTTTCAACACTGCCATTCTGGGCGCAATGCTTGGATTATACGCCGCACGAGGGATGATGACGTGGGAATTTGGACGCGCGCTGCTGATTTCGCTACCTGCAACCTTGCTGGGGGCGCAGCTAGGCAACTGGTTTTACGGTCGTATTGACACGCGCGGCTTCGACCGGCTGGTGCTGGCGCTACTGCTGCTGTCTGGATTGAGCCTTATATGGAGCAACGCCTGATTGAGTCGGTGCCGTCACATTGCCGCGACACAGTTGAGCAACACACGAGCATAGTCATCACCCGAAACCTTGCGGAGTCGCGTTTGCGCCATGTTGAAGCTGCTAAGCCTTTTGCTAGCGTCGTCCCTACTTCTGGCATCGCTGACGGCCGCACCACCGTCCGCGACCGGTCAAGAGAAGAAACCGGAGACCGGGTCCGGCATGTCAATTCCGGTCGACCAGCTGACACCTGAAGAAAAGCAGGAGCGCGAAGGGCGCAAGGCCTGCAAGGTGGCAATCTGCTCGGCCCTCCACAACCGCAAGGCGGATGGCGGCGATATCGCCTGCGACGTGCTCAAATCCTGGCGCAAGGAGCAACTCGACAAGATGGTAGCGAAAGCCAAGGTCTCCTGGCCGTGGGGAGCCATCAGCTGCGTCTCGCAAGTAAAACTAAAACGCGCCGATCTGATCAAGGCTATGACGGAGCCGAAATTCGAGGCCACGCTCGACAAGCACGAGGTCAAGTGCATGGTCGAACGCGACAAGGACGCCAAGGCGGATGTCAACCTCGATTTCGCGCCGAAGGTGACATTCGAAAAAGGCAAGGCCGTAAAGGCGCAGCTCAACTGGGGCAAGATCGAGGCCCCCTCGCTCGTCAAGGGCGCAATGTGGACCGCCACTGCCTCCGACAATACGTTCAATATGCTGCAGGGCACCATCGTTGACGACATCAACGATTTTATCGAGAACAAGTGTCTCGAAGTGAAAGAAGACTGGGCCGGCAAATAAGCGGCGACGCGCTGCGTTCGATTAGTCCATTACCAGACAAGTGGTTGTGCCGGTGGCGAGAAGCCGACCTTGCGCATCTGTCAGACGGCCGTCCGAGGTGGCGATGCGGCGGCCGGAGGACAGGATGCGGCCCTCGGCGCGCACCGGGCCGGTTGTGTCGCTGATCGCCTTCAAGAGGTTGACCTTGAATTCGAGCGTCGTATAGCCGATGCCGCGCGCGAGCGTGGTTTGCACGGCGCAGCCCATGCAGCTGTCGAGCAAGGTCGCAGCATAACCACCGTGCACTGAGCCGAGTGGGTTGTAGTGCCGTCGTCCGGGCGTGCCTTCGAACACGGCCAATCCATACGAGACCTCGACCAGCGCGAAGCCGAGCAATTCGCATATAGGAGGCTGGGGTAGACGGCCGTCGCAAATGGCCTGTACGAACTCGAGACCACTCATACCTTTCATGGTTTCGACCGGCACTACGCCGTAACCCGCCTGATCAGCCATCCGTCCCTGCCCTATTTTCGCGATGCCGCGCTCACTGCGTCAGCTTTTTCGCCTTCGACTTGACCTTGGCGCGTGCGAAACTCAGCGGCAACGCGCTTGTGCACTTGATCTGTTCCATCGCGAAAGCCGACGACACATTCGAGAGCTCGATTTTCGCGATTAGTTTCTTGTAGAAGGCATCGTAGGCCGCAATGTCCGGCACGACGACGCGCAACAGGTAGTCGACCGCTCCGCTCATCCGGTAAAATTCGACGACCTCCGGAAAGTCGACGATGACGCTATGGAACTCTTCGAGCCATTCGATCGCGTGCCGGTTGGTGGAGATCGACACGAAAACCGTGACGCCAAGTTCGACCTGCGCCGGATTAAGCAATGCAACGCGACGTTGAATAACGCCCGCCTCTTCCATCTTCTGGATGCGGCGCCAACACGGCGTTGTCGAGAGGCCGACGGTCTTGCCGATCTCCGCCACGGGCAATGTGCAATCGGCTTGCAGAATTTCGAGGATCTTGAGGTCCATTTCGTCAAGCATGGAAACTCCGCACCGCAGAATGTCTAAAATATTGCCGATGGATAGAATGCATTTCGTGCCATACGGTCGTCAACTGAAAATGTGAGAAATATTTTCTGCGAAACTGGGCCTGGAGCCTTGTCATCCCTGCATGGAACGACATATGCAGAGTAGTCTTGAAATCTTCCCTCGCATGTCCCGACCGAGACCTCCCAATGCCAGCCGTCGAAACGAAACTGCACCCAAAGCTGACGTGGCTTACGCCACAGTTCGCCGTGACTGCCGCGCTGCAACCTGATGATTTCGAGCGACTGGCGGGTCTTGGCATCAAGGCGGTGGTCTCCAATCGCCCAGACAGCGAGGACGCCGGTCAACTGAGTGCCAGCCGGGAGGCGGTGCTCGCATGGCGCGCCGGGCTGATGTTTCGTCACGTGCCGTCCGACAAGCACGCCCTGTTCACCGATCCCGTGGTCGACGGCATGGCCGACGCCATGCGTGAACTCGAAGGCCCGATCGTGGCCCATTGCGCCAGCGGCTTGAGATCGGCCATCGTGTGGGCGGCAGCCGTTGCGCGCAGCCAACCAGTCGACTGTGTCCTAGCCGCTCTGGCAAAGTCCGGATTCGAGCTCGATCTGATCCGCGACGATCTCGAGGCCCAGGCCGATCGCAAGCGCTGGCTTGGCCACGCCGGCCCCCTCGATTGCGGCGGTGCAGCCGAGATCGTGCCGCTGCTGCCGGCCAGCGCAGCGGCCTGAAGCCTGTACGGGCTGTCAATGTCCGTTCGCCATTTCGGCCACCTTCAACGCTTCGACGCGAATCTCGTCCACTAGCTGTTGCTTCAGAGCGGTAAATTCCGGCTGCGTCTTCAACGTATAGTGACGCGGATGCGGCAGATCGATTGCGATGTCCGCCTTAATGCGCCCCGGACGCGCCGTCATTACCACCACGCGGCTGCCCATGAAGATCGCTTCCTCGATATCGTGCGTCACGAACAGCACCGTTTTGGTGTCGCGCTCCCAGATGCCGAGCAACATTTCCTGCATCAGTGCGCGGGTCTGATTGTCGAGCGCGCCGAACGGCTCGTCGAGCAGCAGGATCTTAGGGTCGTTGGCGAGCGCGCGGGCGATGGCGGTGCGCTGCTGCATTCCGCCCGACAGTTGCTTCGGCCAGTGAAACTCGAAGCCGCGCAGGCCAACCTGGGCGACGTAACGCGCGACGATCTCCCGATGCTCACTTTCCGGCACACCCTTCTCACGCAGGCCGAAACCAATGTTCTCGACCACGTTGAGCCAAGGGAACAGCGTATAGGACTGGAACACCATGCCGCGATCGGGGCCGGGACCTGCCACCTCAACGCCGTCGAGCAACACGCGCCCAGAGCTTGGCCGATCGAGCCCGGCGACGATGCGCAGCAGCGTCGACTTCCCGCAGCCCGACGGCCCGAGGATCGTCACGAAATCGTTGTCGGCGATGATGAGGTCGGTCGGCTCCAACGCGCGCGTCGGCTGCCCGCCGGGTTTTGTTGAAGGGAACACCCGTTCGACCTGTTCGATCCGCAGTTTCTTCACGCGAAACTCCAGGGGAAAAGGCGCTGATTGACGGCCTTGAAAAGAAAGTCGGAGATGAGGCCGATCAGCCCGATGACGATGATGCCGAAGATGATCTGTCCGGTGTTGAGCAGCGCCTGGCTGTCGGTGATCATGTGGCCGATGCCGGACGACGAGCCGATCAGTTCGGCGACGATCACATAGGTCCACGCCCAGCCGAGCACCAGGCGCAGGATTTCGGCGATCGCAGGCGCCGACGATGGCATCAGCACGCGCCGGATGATGCCGCGGTCGTTGGCGCCTAGCGTGTAGGCGGCTTCGACTAGGTCACGCCTTGTGGAGCCGACGGCAACGGCGACCATCAGAATGATCTGGAACACCGAGCCGATGAAAATGACGAGCAATTTCTGCAGCTCGCCGATACCGGCCCACAGGATCAGCAGTGGGATGAAGGCAGAGGCCGGCAGATAGCGAGCGAACGACACGAACGGCTCGAGCGCGGCCTCGATCGGCTTGTAGGCACCCATCGCGATACCGAGCGGCACGGCCACGATCGCCGCCATCACAAACCCGCCGACGACGCGCCAGATCGTCATGCCGATGTCGAACAGAAAGCCGTGCTTCACCAGCAGCAGCCAGCCTTCCTCGATCATCGTCAGCGGGTTGGCCAGAAACGTCTTCGATACGAACCCACCGAACGTCGCCAGGCTCCACAGCGCGACGAAGCCGGCGAAAAACGCCAACCCATAGGCGAGGCGTAGACTGGGCGCGACAGGTTCGAGAGGGCGGGGCATGGAATGAGCCGTTACTTCGTTCTGTTCCGCGACTTGAGGCTCGATCGAGGGTCAGCATTGTGACCCGTTGGGCGCATCTACCACTCTCACCCACGGTCATCCTCGGGTTTGTCCCGAGGACGCAGGGCACAACGGGTTGTGCGCTCAATTCTCGGTTGGGTGGCATCGCTGGTGGTCAACCTTGCGACCCGAATCCGCTGACGAATAGGTCCTCGGGACAAGCCCACGGCTGTCCGGTTTAATTGAATTTGGTCTGCAATAAATCCCGACGGGCATTGGGCGGGAGCTGGTGGGCTTGCGTCGGAGACACGGAACTCAAATCGCGGATTGCTGGAATTTGATTGAACGCCTCCTCTCTCCCCCGCGTTCCCGGCCGAGCCGGCCCCGCATCGGATGGAGCCCACGGTGCCGGGTCCGGCGAGGGCCGGGATCCTTACGTGTCGCGGGTCTGCAGGGTGTCTCACCGCGACGGGGAAAGATCCCGGACAACCGCGCCGCCCTTCGGTCGACGCGGTTTCCGGGAACGCGGGAATCTGGAAGTTGAGGTGGTTCAAGAAATAAACCGGACAGTAGTGGGACAAGCCCGAGGATGACACCTTTTTGTATATTCGACAGCAACGGATCAGTCGATGCGCTTTTGAGCGTATCGGTGCCCGGACCTACTTGATAAAGCTCGTATCGACGATGTCTTCCATCTTCGGCATCTGCTTGATGATGCCCATCTCCAGCAGCAGCTCACCGGCTTCCTTCGAGAAGGCCTGCAGCTCGCCGGCGAAGAACTTCTGGTTCGCGGCCTTGTCCTGCCAGCGCAGATATTTCGACGAGCCCGCGAACTGCTCGCCCGTCTGCTTGACGTCGGCGCCCATGATCTCGTTCGACTTGGCCGCATCCGTTCCGATCATGGCGATCGCCTGGAAGTAGCTGTCGGCCAGGGCCTTGGCGGCTTTCGGATTGTCGGCAAGGAACTTCGGCGTGCAGCCGAACGTATCCATGATCATCGGATAGTCGAGTGTGGTGGCGATGATCTTGCCCTTGTCGGGGGCGGCGCGCACGGTCGACAGGTAGGGCTCGTAAGTCATCGCCGCGTCGTTCTGCCCCGCGACGAAAGCCTGCGCGGCCGCGGCCGGCTCCATGTTGACGACGGTCACGTCCTTCACGGTGAGCCCGTTCTTCTTCAGCATCCAGGCCAGCGTGAAATAGGGTGCGGTCCCCGGCGCCGAGGCCGCGACCGTCTTGCCCTTCAGGTCCTTGATCGAGGCAATGCTGTTGCGCACCGCCATGCCGTCGGCACCATAGGATTTGTCGAGCTGGAAGATCTGCTTGGTGGCGACGCCGTTGGCGTTCCAGACGATCCAAGTCTCGACCGTGGTCGCGGCGCATTGCACGTCGCCGGATGCGATGGCGAGGTGGCGGTCCTTCTGCGGGATCTTCTTGATCGAAACGTCGAGGCCGTTCTTCTTGAAGATGCCGGCTTCCTTGGCAAGCGTCAGTGGGGCAAAGCCGGTCCAGCCCGACATGCCGATGACGACCTTGGTATCCTGGGCAGATGCGGGCGCCGACAGCATAGCGAGTCCGGCGAGGGCGGCGAACAGCGGGTTGCAACGCATGGTGATGTTTCCTGACTGAAAAGGCGTGGCGTCGAGTTTAGGCCGCCGCCGCAAACTAATCGAGCGCCAAAATGCGGACGGTGATGATGTGGGCCGGTTTCTCCGACCACCCTCAAGTGAACTCCAGTATCACCGCATCGACCGCGAGACTGTCGCCGGGTTTCGCCCGGATCGCCTGCACGGTGCCATCGCGCTCGGCGCGCAGAATGTTTTCCATTTTCATGGCTTCGACGGTGGCGAGGTTGTCGCCGACCTTGATGGGCTGACCCTCGGCGACGTGGATCGCCTTGACCAGCCCCGGCATCGGACACAGCAGGAACTTGCTCATGTCGGCCGCGACTTTCTCCGGCATCAGCCGTTGCAGCGCTGCTTCGAGCTCTGTAAACACGCGGGCTGCACTTTGGATTCCGCGGTAGGCTAGGTCGTAGCCGTTGAGGATCTGCCGCACCTGGACGGCTGCAGGCTTGCCATCGACGGTCCCGGTCCAAACTGGCTCGCCCGGCCACCAGGCCGACACGATCTCCAAGCTGCGGCCGGGCTTTGCTTCGGCATCGAGAAATGTCACATAGGTCGGATAGCCATTGCCCCCGGTGATGTCGAGGCGCTGCTCGGCGTTACCCAGCCAAACCACCCGTCGCGACGCGAAGCGCACGTTGGGCCCGCCCATCTGCCCGGTGATATCGCGCCGCCTGTTGTTGTGCAGGTGGTCGATCGCGGCTGCCACGCCGGCGAGCAATTCGAGGTCGCCGCCCGCCGCAACGCGCGGCTTGAACCCTTCGGGGTATTCCTCAGCGATGAATCCAGTCGAGATGGCGCCTGAACGCCAGCGCGGATGCTGCATCAGCGCCGACAGGAACGGAACGTTGTGCTGGATACCGTCGAGGTAGAACGCGTCGAGCGCGTCGGCCTGGGCATCGATGGCCGCCGCGCGCGTTGACGCGTGCGTGACGAGCTTCGCCACCATCGGGTCGTAGAACATCGAGATTTCGGAGCCCTCGGTGACGCCGGTATCGTTGCGCACCGTGACGCCATTCGACGTGCCTTCGCGCGGCGGGCGATACTTCACCAGGCGGCCAATCGAGGGCAGGAAATTGCGATATGGGTCTTCGGCGTAGATCCGGCTTTCAACTGCCCAGCCCTTAAATTTGACATCGGCCTGCCTAAGCAAGAGGCGCTCGCCGGCTGCCACACGGATCATCTGCTCAACAAGATCGATGCCGGTGATGAGCTCTGTCACCGGATGCTCGACCTGCAGCCGTGTGTTCATCTCGAGAAAGAAGAACGAGCGGTCCTGGCCGGCGACGAATTCGACGGTGCCTGCGCTGTCGTAGCCAACGGCCTTGGCCAGGCCGACCGCCTGCTCGCCCATCGCGCGACGGGTTCTTTCGTCCAGGAGAGGCGACGGCGCTTCCTCGATCACCTTCTGGTTGCGGCGCTGGATCGAGCATTCGCGCTCGCCGAGATGGATGACGTTGCCGTGCTTGTCGCCGAGCACTTGAATTTCAATGTGTCGCGGGTTGACAATGAATTTTTCGATGAAAATGCGATCGTCCCCGAACGACGCCTTGGCCTCGTTGCGCGACGAGGTGAAGCCATCGGCGACCTCAGATCGGCTCCAGGCGATGCGCATGCCCTTGCCGCCGCCACCCGCCGAGGCCTTGATCATCACCGGATAGCCGATCTCGTCGGCGATCCTGGTCGCAGCCGCAACGTCGGCGATCTCGCCCAGGTGACCCGGCACGGTCGAGACCCTGGCCTTGGCGGCGGCTTTCTTACTCTCGATCTTGTCGCCCATGGCTGCGATCGCGGACGGGTTCGGTCCGATGAACACGATGCCGGCCTTGGCCAGCGCCACCGGAAAGGCCTCGCGCTCGGACAGAAAGCCGTAGCCCGGATGAACCGCCTCTGCTTTTGTGCTGAGCGCCGCGCCTACCAGATGCTCGATGAGCAAATACGATTGCGCCGCCGGCGCGGGACCGATGTGAACCGACTCGTCCGCCAGTTCGACATGCAATGCTTCCCGGTCCGCGTCGGAATAGACCGCGACGGTTTTGATGCCCATCCGACGCGCCGTCTTGATGACGCGGCAGGCGATCTCGCCGCGATTGGCGATCAAGATTTTATTGAACATGGGTTTTGAGTCCGGCAGGGCAGAGGATTTCACTACAGCCCATTAGCCCGCTGCCGGCAACCCAACAATCAACTGCAACGACCGCTGCTAAACCGCTGGTGCGTCAAGCCGCGATCGAAACCGCGTCCACCAACTGCTGCAATACCGGATGAATGCGCGGGCTCTCGCGCTTCAAGAATGCCAAAAGCAGCCGTTCGTTGGCCGTCACGCGGCCGTCTCTTCCGATACGCTCGGCAAGCCACGCTGCTTCGGTCTCCGTCACCTCTTCATTGGTGATGATCTCGACCCGCTGACGCTCCAAACGCGCCAGGGCCCGATCTTCGGTTGATTGTTCATGATACGACTTGAACACCCGCGTCAGGAAAGATGCGATCGACAGATCGTTGCGGGTGTCCAACCATTGTTCACGGCGCAATGCCTCTTCGCGCGCCGGCACGGCATAGCCCGATGCTGCCATAATGACGTTGGCGACCGCCTTGACGAAAAGATCCTGCCACGCCGGCAGTTGAGGCTGATTGGCGGTTGCGTCCTCGATATCAAACAATACCTCAGCCTCGGCGCGGGTCACCGCGACGTTTCCGTCAGCACCGAATGCGTAAAGGACACGGCGCAACAGGTCGACTTCGCATTCGCTGATCTGTCCAGGTTGCAAGAGGGCGCCAGTACGCAGCGGGCCGGCACCATTCAGCGTGGCGAGCCTTATCTGATCCATTGCGAAACGCGCCAGGCTGGCTGGCGCCCAGCGCGCCCGTTCCAGGACGCTGATCAGCAACTCGAGTTCGTTCCTGGCTTCAACGAGCCCATCCTTTGAAATGCGCTGAATGAGCCAGTCAGCGTTGGCCGCGGTGACATAGCCTTGCGGAACGACGTCGTTGATCAAATAGTCCGTTACCGCCTCGACGAAAAACGCTGACCAGGCAGCGTCATGCGAACGCGTCGTTCGGTTGATCCTGAAAAGTAACTCTATGTTTCCCGCATCGATGTTCGGGCGGCTGTACACCCTGCGGCGCAGCGCAGCCACATCCCCGTCACGCAAACACCCACGCCGACAAATCTCGTCAATCAAGGTCTCGTCATCGATGTCGATCATTGGGGTGCGTCCGCTGCAGCCGGTTCAGCAGCAATGCTAGTCCCGACCCCTTAACCAGCGGCTAACAGCGATGCCCGTATGGAACATGTGCGGCCTTTCTGCACCACGCGCTAGCGCGAGCTTACCCGGCGGCGTTGCTCTTCGGCTCCGCGGCCACCGCCAGCGCGTCTTTGAAAACGTCGAGGTCGCCAACCTGATTGGCGAGAATGAGCACCAAACGAGCATTCAGCTGGGCGCTTTCGTCATCCGACAGTCCGCGATGCGCATCGATCAGCGCCCGATATGCAAGGTCCGGATCGTCGAATCCGCATTTTTGTATTTCGAGTCGCGACATGCTGCCTCGCCCAAACTCCTATCAGCACAATAGCAACTTCGAACATGTCCATTCCAGCGCTTTCAGCCGTTGAACCGGCTGACGCATTCGGCTATGTGACGGCACGGCGCGGCGCGCGCTCAAAGGCCTCTGTGGCGGAACCGGTAGACGCGGCAGACTCAAAATCTGTTGTCCGCAAGGACGTGCCCGTTCGAGTCGGGCCAGAGGCACCAATCACTCAACCCTGGACCTGCAGCTGAACCAGTTTGCCACCGCGTTTGATCGAAATTGACCAGAGACGCTGGCGCTGCCCCACGGCGCGTTCGAGTTCGGCAATGGACGCCAGTCGATCGCGCCCAACCTGCACAACGACGTCGCCCGGTTGAAAGCCGAGCCGCTGCGCCGTTGAGCCCGATCGCACACTCAGGATGACCACGCCGTCCTGATCATCGAGACCGAGCTCCTCGGCCACGGACGGCGATAGGTTGGCGACCCGCGCGCCGTCGAACGGGTGGGTACCAGTCAAACCACGCTGGTCGTCCTTGCTCGGTTGCGGAGCTGCCCTCAACGCGACGGTGACTGCAACCTGCCGGTTCTTGCGCAGCACGTCGAGCCGCACACGATTGCCGACACCGCGAGTGGCGAGCCGGTAGAGCACCGCGCGCGCATCCGCAACCTCGAAACCATCGACCGCGGTGATTACATCGCCGGGC
>JBGTIU010000120.1:0-15674 GCA_041745515.1 Hyphomicrobiaceae bacterium
GCGGGCGCGCCATTTGGGCGCGCCCGAGGCCGCCGAACGGCTTGCACGGATCGGCGCACAGTAGCCAATCAGAGCACCTTGCCTGGGTTCATGATGCCGTTGGGGTCGAACACAGCCTTTATGCCGCGCATCAGCTCCATCTCGACCGGGCTCCGGTAGCGCGCGAGGCTGTCGCGTTTCATGCGGCCGATCCCATGCTCGGCGGATATCGAGCCGTTCATGTCCGTGACGAGATCGTGCACGGCATCGGCGATCCGCTCCCACATTTCCAGGAACCGGTCCTTATCCATGCCGAGGGGTTGGGCAATATTGTAATGAACATTGCCGTCGCCGAAATGGCCGAGCGGCAACGGCCGGGCCCCAGGGCAGATCGCTTCGACCAGCGCGTTGGCGCGCCTGATGAACTCGGGGATGCGCGGGATCGGCACCGAGACATCGTGCTTGATGTTGCCGCCCTCAGGCTTCTGTGCTTCCGATATACTTTCGCGCAGTCGCCATAAATCGCGCGCCTGTTGCAATGATCCGGCAACGGCCGCGTCGAGGATCATGCCCCGTTCGGTTGCCGCCACCAGCACCGCTTCGAGTTCGCTCGCGGCCGTACCATCGGGCTTGCCCCCCGACAACTCAAGCAGCACGTACCAGGGATAGCTTGCCGCAAATGGCGTGCGCGTGCCGGGCACATGCCGCAGCACAAAGTCAATTGCAATGCGCGGGATGAACTCGAAGGCCGTCAGCCCGCGACCGGCCTCGCCTTGCGCAATCTGCAGCAAGTCGAGAGCACGATCGATCTCGGACAACGCGACGAGCGCGCAGGCCTTCTCGGCAGGCTTCGGATAGAGCTTCAGGACGGCTGCGGTGATGATGCCGAGCGTGCCTTCCGAGCCGATCAGGAGGTCCTTCAGGTCATAGCCCGTATTGTCTTTCTTCAGCGCCTTGAGGCCGTGGATTATGCGCCCGCCGGGCAATACGGCCTCGATCCCAAGTACCAAAGACCGGGTGTTGCCGTAAGCGAGCACGCCGACACCGCCGGCGTTGGTCGCGAGGTTGCCGCCGATGCAGCATGAGCCTTCCGACGGCAGGCTAAGCGGGAATAGTCGGTCGATGCCGTCGGCCGCTGCTTGCGCATTGGCCAGCGTCACACCAGCCTCGACCGTCAGGCTCGAACCGCTCGCATCGGTGTCACGGACTTTATTGAGGCGAGTAACCGAAACTACGATCTCGGCACCGTGCTCGAAGGGTATCTGCCCGCCGACGAGCCCGGTATTGCCGGCCTGCGGCACGACAGCAATGTTGTGTGCATCGGCGATCTCGAGAATGCGCGCCACCTCATCGACCGAACCAGGCCGCAGCACCACGGCCGCGCGGCCCATAAACAGATCCCGCCATTCGCGGAGGTAAGGCAATTGCTGATCAGGGTCGGTCAGCGCGTGCGCCGGCCCGACGATCGCCACAAGCTGCGCCATCACATCGGCCGAAGGATAGTTGTGTTTTCGTATCGGCGCAGGGTCGTTCATCGCGCGGGCTCTCCTTGCCGATCAGCGCTGGAACGGCGCAAGCGGTCGTTGATGGCTTCGCCCAGGCCATGACCCGGTACTGGCGTGACGGCGATGGCGACGATGTGGGGCTGATCCAACGCGCGGAGCGCTGAGAAAAGGTTTGCCGCCGCTTCGACCAGGCAACCCTTTGGGCTCAGATTGACACTTGGACCTAGGCTTTCCAGCGCATCGGGTCCGAACGCCAGCAGCGCCTCGCCCGGCCTGACATCGGTGGCATCGAGCCGAACCGGCGCCCGCGTCGCGTAATGGCTTTCGAGTTGACCCGGCGATGCCGGCTGATCGCCGCCGCCGAGCGATCGTGACAGCGGCGCACCTAGAACCGCTTCGATTGCATCCGCCGTCACCGCGCCGGGTCGGAGCATGGTGGCCTGGCCGTCGACGATCGACACAACTGTGCTTTCGAGCCCGTGCTGCGCCGGTCCTGCGTCGAGGATGATCGCAAGCCTGTCCCCGAAGTCGGCGGCAACGTGCGCGGCCGTCGTCGGACTGACATGGCCAGAACGGTTGGCGGAAGGTGCCGCAATCGGGATTCCGGCAGTCCGCGCCAAATCTCGCGCGACCCTGTGTGCCGGCACACGGATGGCGACGGTGTCCAGTCCGGCAGTGACGAGCTCCGAAATTCCGGCGTCTGAGCGCCGCGGCAGCACGAGCGTCAGCGGACCAGGCCAGAATGCCGCGGCAAGCTCGAGTGCACGTTCGCCAAAGACTGCGATACGCCCGGCCGCGACTACATCCATCACGTGCACAATCAGAGGGTTGAAGCGCGGCCGTCCTTTGGCCGCGAAGATGCCGGCAACCGCGCGGCCGCTGGTCGCGTCCGCGCCCAGACCGTAGACCGTCTCTGTCGGGAACGCGACGAGTTCGCCCCGCGCCAACGCGGCCGCTGCGAAAGCGATTGCCGCTTCATCTGCCTTGACGACAGTCATGCTGCGTTCCGTGTGCAATGCTGTCTGCGTGCTTGGGCCTTTGCCTCGTATCTCAATCGCCGTACTCTGCACGCCCAGCCAGTGCAATTCGACCCGCTAACCCGAGGCCTGCCCATGACCTACCAAGCTCCCGTAGACGACATCATGTTCGCGCTCAAGACCGCCGTTGATCTCGACGGCCTGATAGCGCGCGGCGTCTACGCAGGGCTCGACACCGATACCGTGCGCGCGGTCGTTGAGGAAGCCGGCAAATTCGGGACGGAGGTATTGGACCCGCTCAATCGGCGCGGTGACCAGGCGCCCTCGAGCGTCACGAACGGCGTCGTCAGCACCCCCGCCGGCTGGAAAGACGCCTACAAGAGCTTCGCCGACAGTGGCTGGAGTGCGCTGCCATGCCCTGAGGAGTTTGGCGGCCAGGGCCTCCCTTCGGTCGTTTCGATGGCGGTGTGCGAAATCTGGAACTCTGCCAACCTGTCGTTCGGGCTGTGCCCGTTGCTGACGCAGGGCGCGATCGATGCCCTGCATCAGCATGGATCGGAGACGCTGAAAGCCATCTACCTGCCGAAAATGGTCTCCGGCGAATGGGCCGGCACCATGAACCTGACCGAATCGCACGCCGGCTCCGACCTCGGCGAGCTGCGCACCAAGGCTGTCAGGCAGCCCGACGGCAGCTACTTGATCACCGGCACCAAGATCTTCATTACCTATGGCGAGCACGAGCTGACCGACAACATCATTCACATGGTGCTGGCGCGGCTGCCGGATGCGCCACCCGGCACACGCGGCATCTCCCTGTTTCTAGTGCCGAAGCGACTGGTCAATCCGGACGGCAGCCTGGGCACGCGCAACGATGTGATTTGCGCCGGCGTCGAGCACAAGCTCGGCATTCATGCGTCACCTACATGCACGATGAAGTACGGCGAGAATGGCGGCGCGACCGGCTATCTCATGGGCGAGGAGAACCGCGGCCTCAACATCATGTTCGTCATGATGAACGCAGCGCGCCTCGGCGTCGGCGTCCAGGGTGTCGCCATCGCCGAGCGGGCAACCCAGCGTGCCATTGCCTATGCCAACGAGCGCAAGCAGGGCCGTTCCGCAAATGCTCGGGGGCCCGGCATGTCGCCGATCATCGAGCATGCCGACACGCGCCGGTCGCTCATGACCATGAAGGCGATGACGCAGGCTGCCCGCGCCATCTGTCTCGTCACGGCCCGAGAAATGGATATCGCACGCCGTGCTGCAACCGAGCCGGAACGGCAGGCGGCGTCAGCAAAAGCTGCGCTGCTGACTCCGATCGCCAAGGCATTCTCGACCGACATC
Organism: Hyphomicrobiaceae bacterium; assembly: GCA_041745515.1. GTDB lineage: Bacteria > Pseudomonadota > Alphaproteobacteria > Rhizobiales > Hyphomicrobiaceae > JAKFWF01. The sequence goes on from JBGTIU010000120.1 coordinate 3,803, forward strand.
GGCTGCGAGGTTGCGTCGATCGGCGTGCAGATTCACGGCGGCATGGGCTTCATCGAGGAGACGGGAGCAGCGCAACACTATCGCGATGCACGCATCCTGCCGATCTACGAAGGCACGAATGGCATCCAGGCGATCGACCTCGTGACACGCAAGCTGCCGCTCGGAGGCGGCAAGGTCATGGAAGCCTACCTCGCCGAACTGCAGGCGACCGTCGAAGCGGTGCGCGCCTCGACCCCGCCCGCTTTCGGCCGCATGGCCGACCGGCTCGGTGAAGCGGTCGCCGCACTTGCCGAAGCGACGCAGTGGATCGGCCGCGCACTCGGCACCGATCAGAACGCGGCGCTTGCCGGGGCAACGCCGTATCTTCGGTTGTTCGGGCTGGCGTCGGGTGGCCATTATCTCGCACGCGGTGCTCTCGCGGCGGCCCGCGATGGCGGCTCGGCCAATCACATCGCCCTCGCCCGGTTCTTCGCCGAGAACCTGTGTGTGCAGGCGTCGGGCCTGGCTGACAGCATTACGGGTGGTGCGGACAGCATCCTGAGTGTTGCGCCTGAGCGGTTATCGGCCTGATGGAGAACCAACTGATGCGCCAAGACCTCGAAATAATGATCCGCGACGGAGTCCAAACGTACCGCTTCAACCGGCCCGACAAGAAGAACGCGCTGCTGTCGGCAATGTACATCGCGATGACGGAAGCGCTCGAATGCGGCGATGCGTCGCCGGACGTGGTTGCGCACGTGTTCATCGGCTCGGGCGGCGTGTTCTCAGCCGGCAACGACATCGGCGAATTCATGGAGCGGGCGCGTGGCGGCTCGAGCCTCGGGGCGCCAGTGCTGAACTTCATCCGCAACCTGCCACGCATCAAAAAGCCGGTGATCGCCGCCGTCGACGGCCTCGCTGTCGGCATCGGCACGACGCTGCTGTTCCACTGCGACTTGGTCTACGCCACGCCGGCCGCCAGCCTGCGCACGCCGTTCCTTGATCTCGGGCTGGTGCCGGAGGCCGGATCGAGTCTTCTGGCGCCACTTCGCCTCGGGTATGCCCGCGCCTTCGAGCTGCTCGTGCTCGGCGAGCCGTTCTCCGCCGAGCGCGCGCGGGAAGCCGGTCTTGTCAATGCCATCGTGCCGGCTGATCAGTTGGAGGCGACGGCGTTGAAGGCGGCGCACCGGCTTGCCGCCAAGGCACCAGAAGCGCTCGCCATCTCCCGCCGTCTGCTGCGGGGCGACCCTGAGGCCATTGTCGCGCGTATCGACGAGGAGGCCGCAGTCTTCGGCAAGCTGCTGTCGTCGCCAGAGGCGCGGGAAGCATTCACGGCGTTCCTTGAAAAACGTGCGCCGGATTTCAAGAAGATCAAGTAGGGTTCCCTTACCGCGCTCGATTCCAGGCAACGGCCATTTAAGGAACTCAGGACATGAGCGGCATTCCGAACTTCTTCAATCTCAACGACCTGACTCAGGGCATCAAGCGCGAGCTGGGCCCGGGCATAAACACTCGAATTTTTGCCGGCGATCAGGCGATGCTGTCCATCGTCACGCTGGCGCCGCACGCGGAAGGCAAGGTGCACAATCACCCGCAGGAACAGTGGGGCGTGATGCTCGAAGGCGATGGCGTCCGCATTCAGGACGGCCAGGAAATTCCGGTCAAGGCCGGTGATTTCTGGTGCACTCCCTGCAACATCGGCCATGGCATCAGGGCTGGCGCTCAGGGCGCTCGCGTCCTCGATGTCTTCAGTCCGCCCCGCGATGAATACCGCAAGGCCGGTTCTGGTTTTGGCACAGGTTAGTCCGAGATTCGGTGTGTCTTGGCGGAGCTTGGCGACGGTGCTGGCGCTGACAGTTGCCAGCCCCGTGCATGCGGGTTGGCTGGCGGACGTGTTTTTCGGCCCGACGGCTGCCGATCAGGACCCCGCGCGCAACGGCGAGGCAGCACTCGCGACGGCATTGCGCCATGTCCGCGAGATCAAGCCGACGGAAGGCGGTGCCACAATCGCGGCGACGGTCTCGCAGGAAGGGCATTGGACGTTCGTCAACAAGGCCGGTGAGCGGTTTACGGCGGCGACGCCGGACGAGATGAAGCGGGTCACGCAGATTCTGACGCCCGAGGTCAAGCCGCCGGCGTGGCCGGCGATTGTGCTCGCGGAGGATGCCGCCTTCCGGCAACCGACTTCATGGCTGCTGTTGCCTGAGCAGCCGCACTTGAGCTTGGCGCTGGCCGGCGCGGACCTACCGCTGCTGTTGGAGCGGCGATCAAACACGCTCGAGGCCCGGCTTCGCCCCAACTTAACTCTCGGACTTGGATCACGTGCCGGCTTGGATGAGGCGCTCTCGCAAATCGCGCAACCCTTGGCCGGCAAGCGCGTGCGGGTTGTAGCGTTGGAACCCGGAGGGCCGCAAACGTTCAGCCCCACCCCCAGGCCGGATCGCAAGGTTGGGCAGCTGTCGCCGCCGCCGGATCGGATCGATCCCTATAAATTGCCTGCTGCCTTGAGCACCCTTCGCGGCCAGACCGTACTCGTCACCGGACACATCGCAGTTGACCAGTTGCAGTTCCAGCCACCCAGCGGGCCCAGTCAAAGCCTTATCCTCTCGGATCTTGTGCGCGCGGCTGAGTCTGCGGATGTCGATCTGATCGTGCTCGGCTCGACGAGCGGTCGCCAACCCGGCGCACGCAACTGGTTCTGGCAGACCGCCGAATTCTCAGGCGTCGGGAAAGTGGTCGCTCGCTACAATCTTGGCGACTTCCTGAACGCCCTGGCTGATGATCGAGCCCATGTCGTCAACGCTGCGTTGCGAGGTCACGATCGGGTCACCATGACGGCGGCACTGTCGGGTCCTTCGGCGGGCGTCAGCCTTCAGCCTTTGGGCAAGGCCTTGTCGCGATCGATCGGCGACTTGACCGCCACGGTTACTGGCCGCATTGACGTGACAACCGTCCAGTTGCACCTCATCAGCTCCGCTCGCCGGCGCGAACTCGACCAGCGCTTGATCGGCTGGCTGCCGGCTTGGGTAACGTGGGGTTATCTCGCGGCGTTGCTGTTGGGAGCGGTCGGAACGGTGGCATCCCTGCGGTGGTGGACGAAGCTGTGGCCGCCCGAGACGCGCAACGACTACTCTAGCGTGACGGGTTTTCAAGCTGCCCGCGCGGTTCGATTGGTGGCTTATGTACTGGTGTTCATGCCGTTGACGGCAGTAGCGGCGCTGCCGATTGCATTGATGACGATTGCTGCGCGCAGGGCGCAATAGCGTAACGTATTGCGCCCCACAAGCCTCATACAAGAACCGCCCTCAATCGTGCCAGCGTCTCCTCGCGCCCGAGCACTTCCATTACCTTGAAGATCGGCGGCGACACGGACTTGCCGGTGATTGCAGCCCGTAGCGGCTGGGCGAGCTTGCCTAGCTTCAGCCCGCCAGCCTCGGCATGCACGCGCACCTGTGCCTCGAGCGTCGTCGCATCCCACTGCATCACATCCGTAAAGCGCGTGACCAGCGCCGCGATCTGTTTTTTCGCCTCGGCGTCGACCAGCTTCGCAGCCTTGTCGTCGAGCGCAATAGGCCTCCGCATAAACAGGCACTCGGCGCCCTCGACGATTTCACGCAGCGTCTTCGCCCGCAACTTGAGATCCGGCATCAGGCAAAGCAGTTGGGCGCGTGTCGTGACGTCCAGCCCGGACTTCGGCACGGCAACCGTATCCAGCTCTGGCAAGATAGCTTCGATCCTGGCAATCAGCTCGCTGTCGCCGGCCTCGCGGATATAGTGTGCGTTAGTATCGGCGAGCTTCGCGAAATCCATCCGCGCCGCGGAACGCCCAAGCGATGTCAGGTCGAACCACTCGATCATCTTCTCAAGCGGGAAGATTTCAGCGTCGCCGTGACTCCAGCCGAGCCGGACGAGATAGTTCTTCAAGGCAGCCGGCAGATAGCCCAGCGACCGGTACGCCTCGATGCCGAGCGCGCCGTGTCGCTTTGACAACTTGGCCCCGTCGGCGCCGTGGATCAACGGCACGTGGCCGAACACCGGGACCTCCCAGTCCATTGCTGAGTAGATCTGGCTCTGCCGGGCCGCGTTGGTCAGGTGATCGACGCCGCGCAGCACATGCGTCACGGCCATGTCGTGATCGTCGACCACCACCGCCAGATTGTAGATCGGCGTTCCGTCCGAACGCAGGATGACGAGGTCGTCGAGTTCCTTGTTCTGGAAGACAACCCGGCCCTGCACGATGTCGTGGACGATCGTTTCGCCTTCACGCGGAGCTTTGAAACGGATGACGCCGGGCACACCGGTAAGCGCAGTTGCCGGATCGCGGTCGCGCCATGGGCTGCGGACGGCGAAAGGCCGTTTCTCGGCCTCGGCCTTCGCGCGCGCCTGGGCCAGGTCCTCGGCACTCAGATAGCAGCGATAGGCTTTGCCCGAGCTGAGCAGCGCGTGCGCGACCTCGGCGTGACGTGCTGCCCGGCCGAACTGAGACAGTGGCTCGCCGTCCCAGTCGAGACCGAGCCACTTCAGCCCATCGAGAATGGCGGCGACCGCTTCCGACGAATGGCGTGCGCGATCCGTATCCTCGATGCGCAACAGAAACCTGCCGCCGGTGTGCTGCGCGTAGAGCCAATTGAATAGTGCGGTGCGGGCGCCGCCGATATGCAGATAGCCGGTCGGCGAAGGGGCAAAGCGCGTCACCACGGGCTTCAAAGCGGATTCGGTGGTCGCCATGGTGCGGGTCGGCTTTTTTTGCATCTGTGAAAGGTTGGCGCGGGGTGTAGCATGTGGTTCAGCGCCGGGTAAGGGCGGGGGGAATGGCGGAAACGACGGCGCAGGTGGCTGACGAGCTCAAGCGTGCGCGGCCGGGACGACTGGCCAGGGCGCTCGCTCAGGCGCGGCCTTCGGCGTTCCTCGAGACGCTGGAAGCCGAACAAGGCCGTTGGTTCCTTTGGCTGCCGGTATTCCTGGGCGCCGGAATCTCGGCCTATTTTCAGCTCGGCACGGAGCCGCTGCTGCTGGCGGCCCTGATGCCGCTGCCAATGGCATTCGTGTTGTCGCGTCTGTGGCGTAACAGCAGCGTCGCTGTGATGCTGACGGCGGCACTGCTCGCATTCACCCTTGGATTCGCACTCGCTAAGATTCGCACCGAATATGTCCGCGCGCCGGTGCTGGATCGCCAGTACGGGCTGGTTGAGGTCCGGGGCTTTGTCGAACTCGTCGAGCCCAGGCCGACGCGCGGACAGCGTGTCACGTTGCGGTTGGTGTCTTTCTCCGGGCTGCCGGTTGAGCGAATGCCCTACCGCATCCGTGTGCGGACGATGATTGCGATGCCGGGTCTCAAGCCGGGCGATCCGCTGAAGCTCAAAGCGACGCTGGCGCCGCCCGGCATCCCCGCATTGCCCGGTGACTATGATTTTGCGCGTGCTGCCTGGTTTTCCCGTCTGGGTGGCATTGGCTACGCGCTCAGTAAGCCGGTGCCTGATCCCGACCTTGGCGACCCACCGCTGGCGTTGCGCTTTTGGGCCGGCATCGAACGGATACGGCTGGCCATTGGACAGCGCATTACCGAAGCCCTGCCGGGGGAGCGAGGCGCAATCGCCAACGGGCTGATCACGGGTGAGCGTGGCGCCATCACCCAGGCGACCAACAACGCTTACCGTGACAGCGGCCTGTTCCACATCCTTTCGATCTCTGGTCTGCACATGGTGGTCATGGCGGGTGCAATCTTCTGGCTCGTGCGATTGATTCTGGCGGCGATTCCGGTCATTGCCCTCAAATACCCGATCAAGAAAATTGCGGCCGTGGCGGCAACCCTTGCCGCGCTTGGCTATCTGTTGATCTCGGGCTCATCGCCGGCCACGGTGCGCTCATGGATCACCATTTCAATGATGTTCCTGGCCGTCGTGCTGGACCGTCCGGCGATCGCACTGCGCAACGTGGCGCTGTCGGCGCTGCTGATCCTGATCGCTTTTCCCGAAAACCTGTTCGACGTCGGTTTTCAGATGTCTTATGCAGCGGTCGTGGCTCTTGTCGCCGTCTACGAATGGGTTCGTGAACGGCAGGATGCACGAGGTCGCACCAGTCCGCGACATCCCTTGACGAATGGTTTGCTGTTCTTCGGCGGCATCATGCTGACCACGCTTGTTGCCAGCGCGGCTGTGGCGCCGCTGGCCGCCTATTATTTCCACAAGAGCCAGCAGTATGCGGTGCTCGCCAATCTGATCGCCATTCCAATCTGCAATCTGGTGGTCATGCCTGCGGCGTTGGCAACACTCTTTACGATGCCTCTCGGACTGGAGGTGTGGCCGCTGAAACTGATGGGGCTTGGTATCGATGCCATGACGTGGATTGCCTATGCGGTAGCCCGCCTGCCTGGAGCGGTCGGACGGATTCCGGCTGTTCCGACGCTCGCATTCACAATGATGGTCCTCGGCGGGCTATGGTTATGCCTGTTTCGAACCCGATTGCGTCTGTTCGGGCTGGTGCTGATGGCCGCCGGCCTGGGCGTCGCCCCGTTGCGAGCGCGCCCCGACGTGCTGATCGGGCGCGACGGCACGCTGGTCGCCGTCCGCATGGCTTCGGGCTTGTTCTCGAGCTTGCCGGCGAAAGGCGCGACCTTCGAACTGACGCGCTGGCTCGAGCACGAGGCGGATGGGCGGAGTGCCCGAGAGGTATCGGCCGCAGACGCCTTCCGCTGCGATGCGGCAGGCTGCACAACGACAATAAAGGGGCATCGCATGGCCGTCTCGCGCCACCCAGCGGCATTGCGAGACGACTGTGCCAAGGCGCGCATTCTAGTACTACCGTTTCCCAGGCCCGAGGGATGCAGCCCGCCGCACGGCGCGATCGTCGATTTCTTTACGTCGCGGGCGCAAGGTACCATTGCGCTTTTTATCACCGGCGATCGGATAGAACTGCAGAGTGTCGCGCACTTGCGCGGCGACCGGCCATGGGCCGCCAATCGCGATGTCCGCTCCAGTTTGCGCCGGCGGCCGTTCGGCGGCATCGACGCGTCGCGACTACCAGCCTTCGCGGCGCCTTTCGATCTGACCGGCGCCGAGCCCCGGCTACGCCCCGAAATCGAGGACGACGAAGGCACGGCGATGGAAGAAAGCGAGCGGTAGCGTTACCGTTCTAACGCTTGGCTCCTCACTCCCCCGCTCCGTCATGGCCGCCTTCATGACGGCTGGTATGGGCGAAGGAACCTGGCGACACGTCAGAATTCGACAACCATCCCGTCGTATGCCGGCTCGACGCCGGGCGGCAGCTCCCGGCGCAGCGTGTCGTAGTCGAGGTCACCCAGCAGATGCGTCAGGATCGCACGCTTCGGCTTCAACCGTGCGATCTGTTCGAGCGTTTGCCGCAGGCACCAATGGCTCGGATGGGGCGTGTAGCGCAACGCATCGACGATCCACACGTCGAGCCCTTCGAGGAGCGGTATCGAGCTGTCCGGCAAACCGCTGATATCAGGTGAATAGGCGACAACGCCGAAGCGAAAGCCGAGCGAGATGCCGTTGCCGTGAAGTTGCGGAATCGGCTGCGCCACGATGAACCCGCCGGCGCCCTCGACCTCGATCGGCGCGCTGCCGGCAATGTCGTTGGCCTTCAGGATCGCCGGATAATTGCTGCCGGGTTTGGGCTCGAAGCAGTAGCCGAAGCGCGACATCAGGCTTTCGCGCGTTTCTGCATCGAACCACACCGGGATGCGCCGTTTCATGGCGTAGGATAGCGCCCGCAGATCGTCGATGCCATGGGTGTGATCGGCGTGGTCATGGGTGAACAACACGCCGTCGAGCACTTTGAGCCGCACCGACAGCAGTTGCGCGCGCACGTCAGGCCCGGTGTCGACCAGAACCGTCGTCGCCGAGCCATTACCCCTGCGCTCGACGAGGGCTGCCGCACGCAGCCGCTTGTTCTTCGGGTTCGAAGGATCCGACTTGCCCCAATCGCCGCCAACGCGAGGGTTACCGCCAGATGACCCGCAGCCCAGTATTGTGAGACGATAGTTCATGCCGCGACGACATCGCTGGTGCCGAGCGGCGGAACCTTCTTGAACAGCCGGAAGAAGTTCGCGGTCGTGGCGGTTGCGATCTCGGCTGCCGTCACCCCCTTGACCCGGGCGAGCACCGCCGCAGTGTGCGTGACATATGACGGCTCGTTCGTCTTGCCGCGGTAAGGATCGGGCGCCAGATAGGGTGCATCAGTCTCGACCAGCAGCCTGTCAAGAGGTACACCTCGGGCAATCTCGCGCAGCGCTTCGGCTTTCTTGAACGTGATGACGCCGGTGAACGACACGTAGAGCCCGAGCTCGACCGCACGCCGTGCCAGCGCCGGCCCGCCAGTGTAGCAGTGCAGTACGGCCGAAAACGGGGCGCTGCGGTGTTCTCCCTCGAGGATTGACAACGTGTCCTCGTCGGCATCGCGGGTGTGAATCTCCAACGGCAGTCCGGTAATGCGCGCGGCCTCGATATGGCGGCGAAACCCTTGGGCCTGCGCTTCTCGCGGCGACTTTTGATAGAAGTAGTCGAGCCCGGCTTCGCCGATCGCCACTACCTTGGGATGGGCCGACAACCGCACGATCTCCTCGACCGGGATATCGAGTTCCTCATGCGCGTTGTGCGGGTGCGTGCCGACCGAGCAGTAGAGGTTGGGGTATCGTTCTGTCAGCGCCAGCAGTTCGGGCAATCGCCGGATGCGGGTCGAGATCGTCACCATGATGCCGACGCCCGCTGCTGTCGCGCGCGCCATCACGCCGTCGCGATCGGCCGCGAACTGGGGAAAGTCTAGATGACAGTGGTGATCGACGAGCATCAGGGCCGCCATCTTGTTCTCCTCCCCCTCGAGGGGGGAGGAAGGCGCGGCTCGGTTTTTGCGCCTTCAGCAAAAACCGATTGCCGCGCCAAGTGGGGGTGAAGGTGTCGCCGCGATCGCAGCTCATACCCCCCACCCCGGCCCTCCCCCTCAAGGGGGGAGGGAGGGAAAAATGGGAGAAAGGCGAGAACTGGATTGCATCGGAGCATCAGGTCGTCTTGCCCCTTGAAGGCTTTGGCTGCTTCGGCTGCTTCGCCGGCGCGGCCGCGGCCTCGGCCTCGGGATCGACATAACGCGGGAACACGCCGACCGGCTCCGGCAGTGCCGTTCCCGACATCAACCGGCCGCCGGAGCCCAACGCCGTAAACTCACGCGCGTCGCGCGCCACCGCCAGCAGATCGAGCAGCTTATCAGCCGCAAACGGCACCACTGGCTGCGCCAGAATCGCGACCTGGCGCACGACCTCGGCTGTCACATAGAGGATGGTATCCATGCGCGCCGGGTCGGTCTTTTTCTTCGCCCACGGCTCCTCGCCCGCGAAATAGCGATTGGCGTCGGCGACGACGGCCCACACCGCGTCGAGATAGGCTTTGATACCTTGACGATCCATCGCCCCGCGCGCCGTCGCATAAAGCGCGTCCGCCGCTGCCAAAATCGCATTGTCGGCAGTGGTGAACGCGCCCTGGCTCGGGACCTTCCCGCCGCAGTTCTTGTTGATCATCGACAGCGACCGTTGCGCCAGATTGCCGAGATCGTTGGCGAGATCCGCATTGGTGCGATTGACGATCGCCTCGTGGCTGTAGCTGCCATCCTGTCCGAAGCCGACCTCGCGCATGAAAAAGTAGCGTACGGCGTCGACGCCGTAGCCCTTCACAAGATCGAACGGATCGACGACGTTGCCGACCGATTTCGACATCTTCTCCCCTTGGTTGTAGAGGAAGCCGTGCGCGAACACCCGGGCTGGCAGGGGCAGACCCGCCGACATCAGGAAGGCCGGCCAGTAGACGGCGTGGAACCGCACGATGTCCTTGCCGATGACATGCACGTCGGCCGGCCAATAACGGGCACGGGAACCACCGCCGTTCAACAGTCCGGTGGCCGTCACATAGTTGTTGAGAGCATCGACCCATACGTACATGACATGGCTCGGATTGCCGGGAACCTTGATGCCCCAATCGAGCGATGCGCGTGAAATCGAGAGATCCTGCAAGCCGCCTTCGACAAAGCTCACGACTTCGTTGCGGCGCGCCGGCGGCAGGATGAAATCGGGACTGGCCTGGTAATGCGCCAGGAGCCTGTCCTGGTACCTGGACAAGCGAAAGAAGTACGTCTCCTCTTCGGTCCAGTCGACGGGTGAGCCTAACGGCTCACGGCGCACGCCGTCGTCGCCAACGGACGTCTCCTTCTCATCGAAGTAGCCCTCCTGGCGCACCGAGTACCAGCCGGCATACTTCGACATGTAGATGTCGCCGGCCGCCTCCATGCGCCGCCACAGCTCCACGCAGGCTTCGTGATGGCGCGGCTCCGTCGTGCGGATGAAGTCGTCATAGGAACAGCCAAGCGCATCCTCCATGGCACGGAAGGCGGCGGCATTGCGGTCGGCGAGCGCCTGTACGGGAATGCCTTCGCGATCGGCGGTCTGCTTCATCTTCAAGCCGTGCTCGTCGGTGCCGGTGAGATGGAATACATCGCGGCCGTCGAGCCGCTCGAACCGCGCAATGGCGTCGGTCGCCAGCGCCGTGTAGGCGTGACCGATGTGCGGCACGCCATTGGGATAGAAGATCGGCGTGGTGATATAGAATTTGGCCGATTTCGAAACAGAGCTTGGCATGCGGCGTCCTTGGTATCGTGAATTCTCTTTTGTTTGCGCGCGGCCGCCCCACCAACCCCGCGCGCGAATACCAACCATCATGGGTCAACACCCATAAAGGTTGGCATCAACCGCGCGCAGCCTTCGCCAGCCGTGAAATTGTCTCCAGGATCAACGATTTGCGATCGAGGTTGAGCGCCATGGTGTCGGCTTTTTCGCGCACCGTGGTTTCCCATACGTCGGCAAACATGGCAACCCTGACCGCCGGGATCATGGCACTCGCGAATTGCAGGTGCTCGGGCGCTTGGCCGGTAGCGGCCGCCTTCACAATCTGGCCCAGCAAGTCCAGCAGCAACTCGAAAAACGCCTCGAACTTCTGCTCGGCAGCCGCGCCCGAAAGCTCGTCGGACAACGCATGCACCGTTGGCCAATCGACCCTCGGCAAAAGCGCCAGCACCTCCCGAAGACGCTCATAGGTCTTGAGGCCGTCGCCCTGGCTCAGTCCGAGCACGCGCCGCACGCTTCCGCCTGCGAGGTTGATCAATTGCGGCCAGTCGCTCTCCGCCGGCGCGTCGGCATCGGCGGCACCGATCGCATCCTCGGCCGCACGGCGCAGCTCGGCCCCACCGAGCGGATGTAGATCGAGCGTGCGGCAGCGTGATCGGATCGTCGGCAGCAAACGACCCGGCTCGGAGCTGACCAGCAGGAACACCAGACGTAGGGGCGGTTCTTCCAGTGATTTCAGCAATGCATTGGCGGCTGGTCCGGCAAGCTCGTCGGCGCTGTCGACGATGACGACGCGCCAGGCGTTGCTTTCGGCGGCGAGAGACAGGAAACCGCGCAACCCTCGCACTTCCTCGATCGGGATCGACGCCGACATCCGCTTGTCCTTCGGGTTCCACAAGCGGCGGATGACGAGCAGGCTTGGATGCGACAGAGCCGCCACCTGCCGGCTGGCGACCGTGTCGCCGGCGATGTCGAGGCTGGCGCCGAACGGATCGCGTTCGGTCGCGTCCGCCAGTATATGGCGCGCGCAGCGATAGGCGAGCGTCGCCTTGCCAACACCCTCCGGCCCGCGAATGAGCCAGGCATGGTGCATCGCGCCGGAGGCGAACGCCTGCGCCAATGTCTGCTCGGCGCCAGCGTGTCCATGCAGACGGTGGGTGTGACGCGGATGGGGAAAATCGCCAAACCGATCGCCCTCCGGATAAGCTTCGATCTCCTGGGTCGCGGGCGCGCGCACCATACTGCACCTGTTCGATCAAGCCGTCGGGC
>JBGTIU010000121.1:0-36969 GCA_041745515.1 Hyphomicrobiaceae bacterium
GAAGCCGAGCCGTTCACCGGTCGTGTAGCGATCGTGCTCGGCGCAGAAGGAAAGGGTCTGAGACAATTGACGCGAGAGCACTGCGACGCCGTTCGCCGCATCTCGGCCGACGGCGCCATTGCCAGCCTCAACGTCTCCAACGCGGCGGCCATCGCACTGCATTTGGCCAGCATGCGCCGACGAGTCGCAAGCGAATCCACCAAGTGACAATGGCAAACTATAACGGGTGGCATCGAGATCGATACCACCCGTCTAAGCTGCGCAATCGAAAGCGGTTCAGTCGCAGACGGTGCGGCGCGGTTCGCACACTTTGTAGCCCTTCCGGCAGACCTCATCGCCGTAGCGATTGATCACGCAGCTCCCCTCGCGCCAATAGCAGCCTCCGCCGACGCGGTAGCACCTATCGTTGTAGTAGGTACGGTTGCCGGCATTCGCAGCCGCTGCGAGGCCGAGGACGCCCAGCGCGCCAAGACCGACGATGGCGGCGGTACGTCCGCCACGGGCATCAGCAGGTTGTGACATCGACGCAATGCCGAAGCCAAGAGCAATTGTCATCGCGGCGGTCGTTTGTGCGAACTTCTTGAACATTGGTTCTGTCTCCCCGTTTTGTGGCTCAGTTGCAGGAATAGGCCGCGCCAAACGGAACCAGACACGCGATAGCTGTCGAGCGCGAAACTCTGTTTTCTGTCTTCATTTAATCCATGCCCACATGAATGTGGCATGAACACGATGAGTAGCCTAGAGCGGGCCTACGTCGACGGACTCGCCGACGCGCCGTTCATCGATTTCGTTAAGTGAAACCAATTCGTTACCAATCACCAATGCCAATGATGGTGGCCGCCGTGGCTTTCGTAGGGTCGAGGGTAACCCCAGGCCGGGTAGTACCTCGGTAGCTGGTTATACGGTTTCGGGCGTTGCCGCATTTCATGCGCCGGGCGCCAGTAGGATGAGTTGTAATGGGGATAGTAGCCCCGATGCTCCGGTCGATAGGCGTAGCGGTCGCCGGTGCCATGCCAGTGATGATAGTCGGTGTGGCGCGGGTAGTAAGCGTAGTGCCTGACGACCCGTTCCTGGGCCCAACCCTGCGGCGGGGGCGAACGGTGCAAGCCGTTGGCGCTGGCCGGAGCCGGGCTTGCCAGGCCGATTGAGGCAATGGCGGCACAGGTGGCCGCGAGACCTTTCCAACGCATAAGAAACTCCTCAGACACTACATGAGCCGGGATGCGGTGCACCCTCTCCTTAATGCTATTTAACTTCGAACTGGCTAACAATCGATTAACGGCTCGGGAGCAAATGCGACGAGCACATGTAGCATCGAGACACCGCTCTGCTGCTCCTTAATCGAATACTCACCCTATTCAGCGCAAAGTCGTCCATGAACCGCGCCGTCGAGAACGTCGGCGCACAAGGGTACCACCGTGTCGCGTCAGTCGAAATTGTTGGATGTCAAATCCGCTGATAAGACGGCTGAGCGGATGAGCGCAGCTGTCGCTCGGTTGCAGCAGGTCGTGGAAGTCACCCGGCCCGACATCATAACAGCGCTCTCAGGCGCGCGACCGGGCATCGAGGCGGGCATCGGAGCACACGGTCCGGCCGGCGCGCCGGACGAAAGCGAAATCAGAGCCGCGATCCGCGGAAGCTGGCGGGCGTTTCGCGCAACAGGCCTCTACAGCCTCGTGATCAATGTGCTGATGCTGGCCGGGCCGTTGTTCATGCTGCAGATCTACGACCGCGTCCTGACATCGGGCAGCATGCCGACGCTCGTCGCGCTCGCCGCCATGACCGCCGGCATCTATGCGATCATCGGCATTCTGGAGCTCGTGCGCACACGCATTATCGCGCGTATCGGCGTCGAGGTCGACAGTCGCCTGGGCGACCGCATCTTCCAGGCTTCGTTGCGCCGAAGCTTGCTGGGACGGGGTTCGTCGCTCCAGACGTTGCGCGAACTCGACAGCCTGCGGCAATTCCTCGCCGGGCCGGGTCCACTCACCTTCTTTGACGCACCTTGGACCCCGATCTACCTGTTCGTCATTTTCATGGTTCACTGGACGCTCGGCATCGCCGCCACCGTCGGTTCGATCATGTTGGTACTGATCGCCTGGATGAGCGAGCTCGGCAGTCGCAAACCTTTGCAGATTGCCGGAAAGGCCGCGGCCCGAAGTCTCGAACTCGCCGAGACCGGTCAGCGCAATGCCGAAGCCGTTACCGCGATGGGCATGCTGAAAGCTTATCGTGCCCGCTGGCAGCAGGCAAACGGCGAGGCACTCTCCTGGCAGATCGTAGCGGCCGATCGGCTGGGCACGCTGGCGTCGATTTCAAAAACGCTGCGCCTGCTGCTGCAGTCAATTATGCTGGCGATCGGGGCCGCCCTTGCCATCAAGGGGGAAATCTCAGCCGGTGCGATCGTTGCGGCGACGATCATATTCGGCCGCGCCCTGGCCCCGGTAGAACAGGCGATCGGCCATTGGCGCAGTTTCGCCAAGGCGCGCGAGAGTTACGCCAGACTCGACGCATTGCTGCGGCATGAACCCGAGCCACCGACAAAAACCGCGCTGCCGACGCCGAAAGGCCACATCGAAGTGACAGGCCTGCGAGTCGCGGCGCCGGACTCCCGCACGCTGATCCTTTCAAACCTGAACTTCAATGTTCTGCCAGGTCAGATGCTGGCCGTAATCGGACCTTCGGCCTCGGGCAAGTCGACGCTCGCGCGCACCCTTGTCGGCAACTGGCCGCCAATAGCTGGAACGATCAAACTCGACGGCGCCGGACTGGATCAGTGGAACCAAGAGGATCTTGGCGAGCACTTGGGCTACCTGCCACAGGACGTCGAACTGTTCGCCGGCACGGTCAGGGAGAACATCGCCCGCTTCCGGGATGGTGTGGCCGACGCCGCGGTCGTCGAAGCGGCCCGGATGGCGCATGCGCATGACATGATCCTGGCACTACCGAATGGTTACGACGCGCAACTCGGCAGCTACGGTGCTTATCTGTCGGCCGGCCAGCGTCAGCGTATCGGGCTCGCCCGTGCGCTGTTCGGCAATCCGGCGCTGGTGGTGCTGGACGAACCGAACTCCAATCTCGACCGCCTCGGTGACGAAGCGCTGGCGTCGGCGATCGATGGCATGCGAGCCCGCGGCCAAGCCGTAGTGCTCGTCTCGCACCGCATGCAGGCGATCAGCAAGGCCGATATTCTGCTCTTTCTGGACCAAGGTTTGCAGCGCGCTTTCGGGCCGCGCAACGAGGTGATGAGGATGTTTCAGAGCGCCGGCATTGGAGCGACGCCGCTGTCAAGTCTGCCGCGACCGCCGCAATGGACCTGAGCGCGATTCAAACGTCGCAGAAAAAAGAACGAGATCGATCTTGCCGAACAATCCTACCCCGCCAAAGCCGCTCGAACATACCGCCCTGGTCCTGGCGCGTTGGCAGACAACCGAGCCGTGGATTCGCGCCGGCAACCGAACGATCTTCTGGCTGCTGGGCGGGACAATTGCGATCTCGTCGCTGGTGTCGATCAGTGCGGCCGTGGTCGCAACCGGCACCGTCACGGTCGAGAACTACTACAAGAGCGTGCAACACCTCGATGGCGGCATCGTCTCGCGCATTCTTGTGCGTAACGGCGACCGTGTCGCGCAGGGCGACGTACTGATACGCCTGGATGAGACCGCTTCGAAAGCTTCTCTCGCCGTGGTCGAGGGCCGCGTCAACGAACAACTCGTGCAGCAGGCCCGTCTCGAAGCCGAACGCGACCGCCGTACCAGCATCCGGCTGCCGCAAGGCATGGGCGCCCATGCGAACGATCCTGCGCTCGCCAAGATCATCGCCACTCAAACCGCGCTCTTCGAAGCGCGACGGGAGAGCCACGATGGTGAGCTTTCCGTGCTGCGCCAGCGCCTTGCTCAGCTCAAGGCTGAAGCTGAAGGTACCGAGGCACTGTTCGCGGCGCGCACTCGTGAACTAGAACTGACCTCGGAGGAGCTCGCCAACGTCAAGCCGTTGTTCGAGAAGGGGTATTCCACGCAACTGCGTTACGGCGGGTTGCAGCGCGATGTCGCGCGCCTCGAAGGCGACGTTGGCCGCCTCAAGAGCGATCAGCATCGCGGCCGTGGCGCGATCGCCGAGGCCGAACTGAAAATTCTGCAATCCGAGAAGGACTACACGCAGAGCGTCGCCGACGAACTGAAGAAAGTTCAGGCGACGCTCGCCGAACAGGAGGAAAACCGCACCGCGCTCGCCGACAAGCTTGCACGGATCGAGATCCGCAGTCCACGCAGCGGCAGGGTGCATGCACTCACCTCGCATACCGAAGGTGGCGTGATCCAGCCAGCCAACACCATCATGCAGATCATTCCCGAGGGCGAAAAACTCATCGTCGAAGCGCAGCTGCAGCCGCAGGATATCGACAAGGTAGGCAAGGATCAGGCAGCGAGCATCCGTTTCACGGCCTTCAACGCCCAGACGACGCCGCGGCTCGACGGCACGGTGATCAACACCAGCGCCGCGCAGCTGACCGACAACCAGGGTAGGGTATTTTTCACCGTCCAGATCGCCATCTCTGCGCAGGAGCTGAAGCGGTTGCCAAGCGGCCACGAGTTGAAACCCGGTATGCCGGCCGAGGTCTACATCGAGACCGCCTCGCGATCAATCCTGAGCTACTTTCTGAAGCCGCTCGGCGACCTGACGTCGCGCGCATTCCGCGAAAGCTGACGGCATCTGTCGCCGGATGTAGACGTCGACGGGCGCGGCAGTTTGGTGATCGGCGCCGGCTTTGCTATAGGCGTGGGTCCGAGGGCTCCGGACAATCAACGATGACAGATGTGACGGCACAGGCGTTTGGCGCACCGACTAACGACACACCCCTGCGTGGAGCGGCGGTCGCCTCGGCGCAGCGCACGATCGATCTCGAGTTGCAGGGCCTGACTGCGGTGCATCAAGGGCTCGGCGGCACGCTTGCCGAGCCATTCACACGGGCGATCGACATCCTGACGGCGACGCGGGGTCGGGTGATTGTCACCGGCATCGGCAAGAGCGGCCACATTGGCCAGAAGCTGGCCGCGACGTTCGCGTCGACCGGAACCCCGGCGTTCTTCGTGCATCCGAGCGAAGCCTCGCACGGCGACCTCGGAATGATTGTGCGGGACGACTGCATTCTCGCCATGTCCTGGTCCGGCGAGACGGTGGAGCTGTCGAACATCCTGACCTTCGCCGGGCGCTTTGCCGTGCCGCTGATCGCGATCACCTCGCGGCGGGATAGCGCATTGGGGCGCGCAGCAAGCGTCGTGCTCGAGCTGCCGCGCGCGCCGGAAGCCTGCCCGCATGGTCTGGCTCCTACTACGTCGACCACGATGCAACTGGCGATCGGGGATTGCCTCGCCGTTGCATTGCTCGAAGCCAAAGGATTCACCGCGCACGACTTCAAGGTATTCCACCCCGGCGGGTCGCTCGGGGCGAAGCTCAAGTTCGTTGCCGACGTCATGCACACCGGCGACCGTTTGCCGCTCGCAGCCGACACCGAAGTGATGAGCCGCGCTCTGGTCACCATGACAGAGAAGACCTTCGGTTGCCTCGGAATTGTCAATGCGGCCGGGCGCTTCATAGGCATGATCACGGACGGCGACTTGCGCCGGCACATGGGGGCGAATCTGCTGACGTCGACGACGGAGCAGATCATGACGCGCAAGCCCAATACGTTGCGGCCAAACATGCTCGCGTCGGCCGCGCTCGAGGAGATCAACCGCTTCAAGCGCACGCAGATGTTCGTCGTGGAAGCCGGCAAGCCGGTTGGGATCGTGCACGTCCACGACCTTTTGCGGGCCGGCGTCGCCTAGATCGGCATCGCGCCTGACAGGTCGCCCGCCGGTTGCAACTTGCTTGAAGACCGCGAACGCTTGGTATAGCTACACAAAATCACGCCGTATGCGACAGTCGGGGGTAACGATGAGCAGCGATCACGCCGGTGGCCATCCGGACATGGACTATCATGAGCATAATCGCACCTACGCCGGCTTCCTCACCGCCACGAAGATCCTGATTATCGTTGTTGTCGCCCTGCTTGTCGGCATGTTCATTTTCCTCGTCTGATTAAATTCTTTACGCACCGCCTGCCCTCAACGCCGGATCCTCAAGCGATGCTAACGATTGCCGTAACGGCTGAAGGCGCGGGCGAGAAGCGCGTGGCGGCCTCTCCCGATACCGTCAAAAAACTCGTCGCCATGGGCTGTGTCGTCAAGGTACAGGCCGGAAGCGGACTGACATCGCGGTTCTCCGATGCCGCCTATCGGGCTGCTGGCGCGGTTCTCGGCTCGGCGTCGGAAACGGCTGCCGGGGCAGACGTGTTGCTCAAGGTCAACCGGCCGTCGGCCGGCGAGGTCACGGCGTTGACTGCGAATGCGATCGCCGTTGCCATCATGCAACCTTACGACGACAAAGCCGGCCTCGACGCTCTGGCCGCCACGGGTGCCAGCCTGTTCGCCATGGAGTTCATGCCGCGCATCAGCCGCGCCCAGTCGATGGACGTACTGTCGAGCCAGGCCAACCTCGCCGGCTACAAGGCGGTAGTCGATGCCGCGTCCCTCTTCGAACAGGCGATGCCGATGATGATGACGGCGGCGGGCACGGTGCCTGCTGCCAAGGTGTTCGTGATGGGCGTCGGTGTCGCGGGTTTGCAGGCCATCGCAACGGCGCGACGGCTCGGCGCAGTGGTGACCGCAACTGACGTGCGACCGGTCACCAAGGAGCAGGTGGCATCTCTCGGCGCCAAGTTCATCGCCGTCGAGGACGACGAGTTCAAGCAGGCACAGACAGCAGCGGGCTACGCCAAGCCGATGTCGCCGGAATACCAGAAGAAGCAGGCCGAATTGGTCGCCAACCACATCAAAACGCAGGATATGGTCATTACCACAGCGCTGATCCCCGGACGCCAAGCGCCGGTACTCCTGACGCGCGCGATGGTGGAGGCGATGAAGCCCGGCGCGATCGTGATGGACCTGGCGGCCGAGCGCGGCGGCAACTGCGAGCTGACCGAGCCGGGCCGGGTCATCGACCACGGCGGTGTGCGCATCTCCGGACCGCTCAATCTCGCCGGCACGGTGCCGGTCAACGCTTCTAGTCTCTATGCCCGCAACCTGCTGACGTTCCTCGAGACGATGATCGACAAAAAGGAAAAGTCACTCAACATCAACTGGGACGATGAACTGATCAAGGGCACGCTGATTGCGAGGAACGGAAGGATCGTTCACCCGAGCCTCGCCGCCAAGGAGGGTGCATGATGAAACGGGTAATTCAATCCTCCATCCCATCACACGCGTCCCCGGAATTCGACGCGCCTCTTCGCGGCGAATGTCCGGGGTCTTTGCCTGTCGCAACAGGGCACGAGATCGCGAAACCCAGACGGGTAAAGTTCCCGGACAAGCCCGCCCGCGATGGAGGAGCAGTCCGCGACATCGGTGCGGGCTTTCCGGGAACGCGTGGGGGTAGGGTTGTGCATGTTAGCTCCGCACTTGCACTGGCAGTGCTTGCCGCTTCGACGGGGCTCGCGCACGCCGCCGGGGCTGAGGACGTGGCGCCCGCCATCTACCAGCTGATGGTGTTTGTGATCGCGATCTTTGTCGGCTATTTCGTGGTGTGGGGCGTAACGCCCGCACTGCACACGCCGCTGATGTCCGTCACCAACGCCATCTCCTCGGTGATCGTGGTTGGCGCGCTACTGGCAGTCGGCGTCGCACTCATCAATATCGGATCGGGCTTTGCCAAGTTCTTCGGCTTCCTTGCGCTGGTGATGGCTTCCGTCAACATCTTCGGCGGCTTCCTGGTCACTCAGAGGATGCTCGCGATGTACAAGAAGAAAGAGAAGAAGTGAGGGAGTGGGGAGTAGGGAATAGGGAATAGCGAATTTTTTTTACTGCCTACTCCCTACTCCCTATTCGCGTCTCTCGCCCGATCCGATGGAACACTCCCAATGTCCGCCAACCTGACCGCCGTCCTCTACCTCGCCTCGGGTGTGCTGTTCATCCTGGCGCTGCAGGGCTTGTCGAGCCCCGCGTCGTCGCGCATGGGCAACATCTACGGCATGGTCGGGATGACCATTGCGATCATCACGACGCTCGCCAACCTGGGTGCTGGCGACAGCGTGCTGACTTGGGCTTTGATCATCGTCGGCCTCGGCGCGGGCGCCGGCATTGGCGCGTACACGGCGCGCACAATTCCGATGACGATGATGCCGGAGCTGGTGGCGGCGTTCCATTCGCTGGTCGGCCTGGCGGCGGTATTCGTCGCCGCCGCCGCCCTTAACGCGCCGGAAGCCTTCGGCATATCAAGGTCAGGTTCAATCTCAAGCACAAGCCTAGCCGAGATGTCGATCGGCGCAGCCATTGGCGCCATCACCTTCACCGGCTCGGTGATCGCCTTCGCCAAGCTGTCCGGCCGGATGTCCGGCAAGCCGATCCTGCTGCCGTTGCGGCACGTCGTCAATATCGGCCTCGCGACCTTGATGGTGCTGCTGATTTATTGGTTCTGCCAGTCGCAGTCGCAATTTCTGTTCTGGCTCATTGTGCTGGTTGCGCTGGCATTCGGCGGCCTGGTCATTATTCCGATCGGCGGCGCCGACATGCCGGTCGTGATCTCAATGCTCAACTCCTACTCGGGCTGGGCGGCGGCCGGCATCGGCTTCACGCTCGGCAACGTCGCACTCATCATCACCGGCGCGCTTGTCGGCTCGTCCGGCGCGATTCTGTCCGACATCAGGTGCAAGGGCATGAACCGTGGCTTCATCTCGGTGATCGTCGGCGGCTTCGGTGGCGAGACGGCGGGGCCGGCGGCCGGCGCGGAGCAGCGTCCCGTGAAGCTCGGTTCAGCGGAAGATGCGGGCTACATCATGAAGAACGCGCAGAAGGTCATCATCGTGCCCGGCTACGGCATGGCGGTGGCGCAGGCGCAGCACGCGCTGCGCGAAATGGCCGACAACCTGAAAGCCGCCGGAGTCGAGGTGAAATACGCGATCCACCCTGTGGCGGGCCGCATGCCGGGCCACATGAACGTGCTGCTCGCCGAAGCCAATGTGCCCTATGACGAGGTGTTCGAGCTCGAGGACATCAACTCCGAGTTTCAGCAGGCTGACGTCGCATTCGTCATCGGCGCCAACGACGTGACCAACCCCGCCGCCGAGGACGACAAGTCATCGCCGATCTACGGCATGCCGGTGCTGCAAGTGTGGAAGGCCGGTACCGTCATGTTCAACAAACGCTCGCTGGCGAGCGGCTATGCCGGCATCGACAATCCATTGTTCTACAAGGACAACACCATGATGCTGCTGGGCGATGCCAAGAAGATGACCGAGACCATCGTCAAGGGCCTGGGGCATTAAGGATTTGAATGGAGATACTGTTGTGAACCTGACAATCGAATGCGAACAGGAGGACGACGGACGCTGGCTGGCCGAGGTGCCGGAGCTGCCAGGTGTTCTTAGCTACGGCTCGACACGTCAGGAAGCCACGGCTGCCGCGCAGGTTCTTGCCCCGCGTGTTCTTGCCGAACGGTTGGCAAACGATGAGGCATCACGGTAGATCGATGATCTACCTCACTCCACCGGCCTGACCGTCTGTGGTGGCCGCCTTTGCTGCAATATCCTCTGCGTAGTCAGCGGCACCTGGCCGGCGGCCTTGGGTTGGGGTGACGCAGCGGTGGCGGCCGCCGGCTGTGCCTTCGGCAACACCACCGCCGGCTCGACCACGGCGTCGAGACGCGGCCAACGGAAATCATCCGCCCGGCCCGGCCGTGACGGCTGCCGCTCACCCTTCACCATCACCTTGAAGTAGGGCGTCTGCGTCGGCGCAAGCTTCGGACGCCGCCCGCCGGCGCCGTCGGCTGCGGGGCTGACCGAGCTCAGCACGATCAAGCCGCCCGCGATCGAATCCTGCAGTGTGTCGCCCATCTGCGCCGCCTTACCGGGCGTGGAATTGCGCGCCATCAGTTGGATGACGGACGCCGGAATGGCGGGACGCACGATGTCGATTGTCATCGTCTCGTCCCGGCCGCCGATTCCGGTCACGCGTACGGAGATACGACTGTTGTCGGCTTTCTGCTCCGCGACCGTGCTGGCAGCTTGCGGCGTTGGTTGCGGCGCCACGTTGGTCGACGATGCCCAGGAGGATTTGCTTTCGGCCGACTTGCCTGGAGCAGCCGCGGCCACGGTTGCCTGCGGCTCGGCAACCGCTCTCGTGGGATTGATCTTGCGCTGCTCGGGTTCGGCACCGGCCAGCGGAACTGCGCGCTCGTTTTTTGCCTGAGTCATGTCGCGCTTGATCTCACGCTCGACGAAATGGGCCAGTTTGCGATTGCCAGCTGGCGTGAAGCCGACGCCATCCGACTCGCGCAACCGCCTGACGAGCCCTCCGATGTCCGGCCCCATGGCGACGAAGTTGCCACCCTCGTCCGCAAATCCTGCAAATGCGTCGACAAACTTGATACCGTTCAGGTAGACGCGCTCACGCACAAGATCGTTCATCGCTTGGATGTCGTCGTTCCATTCAGGGCGGCGCATCACCGGCAAGCCGATCCAGTAAACCGCGCCACCACGCTTTTTGAGGACCTTCACGAGGCGATCGACCCGTCGACCGTACTCCTCGCGCCACTCCTCGCTGCCGACGGCCAACCGCCTGTTGTCGGCGAGCCGGATCGGCAGGCGATCGTCGCGCCCGATCATGACGACGGTGACGTGATGCACGTCCTTCGCAAGGGTGTCGTCGAGAAGCCGGGAGGCCTCGTCGGCATCGAAACGCGTCAGGCCCTGCAACGGACGATGCCGGCGGTTGATCAGTGTGCGGCTGTCGCTGCCGAAGGCCTCCACCAGGCCAGATAGAACGCCTTCGGCCAGGCCGTCGCCGACGGCTTGCAGCTTGTAGATATCGCCTTCCGGAAACGGCGTGATGAAGCTGCCGCCTGGTGTCTCCTCTTGCGCCGATGCTCTTGGCGCCGCGCCACCGCCCAATCCGAGCAGGAGCGACAGGGACACTACAAGGGCAACGCGTGTCATCGGCTCCCCTCCTGCCTCAACCGCTCGAGCAGCGCAAGCCCGGCGTGGCCATCTTCGGGCAAGCCGCGCGCCCTCTGAAACAGCCGTGCGGCAGCTTTGGTTCCAACGCCAACGACTCCGTCGACACCGCCGGTTGCAAAGCCGAGACCCGTCAACCGGCGCTGCAATTCCTCGCGATCTTCACGGCTGAGCGCGCGATCGTCGGCGGGCCACGCTTTGGCGTACGGCTGCCCACTCGACAACCGGTCAGCCAAGTGCCCGACCGAAATCGCGTAAGACTGGGCATTGTTGTAACGCAGGATAACTTTGAAATTGTTCGAAACCAGGAGCGCCGGACCACTTGCTCCCGCCGGGAGCAGCATCTGCAATGACCCGGCGTTTCCCGGCATTTGCCGCGGAACTGTCAACGCCACGCCCAGCGCTTGCCATTCGGTCCAACTCTTTGCGACGCCCGGAGCAGACAGTGCCAAATCGAAGCCGTCACGGAGGGTGACCTCGAAGCCCCAGGGAACGCCGGCGACCCAACCTGACGCCTTCAGGTAATTGGCAGTCGAAGCCAGCGCATCAGGAATACTGTTCCAGATATCCCGGCGGCCATCCTTGTCGAAATCGACACTGTGCATGGCGTACGTCGTCGGCATGAACTGCGTGTGGCCCATGGCACCGGCCCAGGAACCAGCCATCGTGTCGGACGACATGTCGCCCGATGCCAGGATCCGCAAAGCAGCCACCAGTTCGGCCCGCCAGAACGCCGGCCTGCGCGGCTCATACGCCGCCAGCGTCGCCAATGAGCGGATGACGCCACGGGTGCCCGGCGCCCCGCCGTAGTTACTCTCGATGCCCCAGATCGCCAGCACGACGTGACCGTCGACGCCGTAGGATGTCTCGACGGCTGTGAGTATTGATCGGTACTCACGCAGCTTCTGCCGGCCCAACTCGAGGCGCACGTCCGACACCAAAAGCTTCACGTACTCGCCTGCCGTCTTGACAAGCTCCGGCTGGGAACTCGCCAGACTGAGCACCTCGGGGTCCGGCTCAAGACCCTTGAACGCAGCGTCGAGGGTCGACCGCGCTAAGCCCTGGCTCGCTGCGTCGGTCTGGAAACTGGCGAGAAACGCGGAAAATTCCTTTGTGGAGTTTGTGGAGGGTGACATCGTCGCCTCGGGTAGTACGGCAGCTTGAGCTGGCGGCGCTACCGGAAAGGAATTATCTGGCGGTGGGGCCATCATCCAGACCACCACCGTTCCCGACAGCACCGCCGACAGCAACAAAAAAAGCATCGTCGAGCATGAGGTTGACGACAGAGCTTGTACTTTCCCCGCTGCCATGACCTACCTGTCTGCCGTCTTGCGCAGATGATCCAGCAGCGCCGCGGTCGGCCAGCAATCGACGCTGAGCCCCGTATTGCGCTGATAGGTGCCGATCTGCCAGCGTGTGTTCGATCCGATCTTGCCGTCAAGCTTGTCAATACTTGCGCCCGCTGCCTTCAGCCGTCGCTGAATCTCCTCAACTTCGCGACCAGGCAGTTGGGTCAGGCCGCGCCACGGCGTGTCAAATCCGACCGTTCCGCCGATGCGATCGGCGAGATGCCCGACAAACAGAGCATATAGGTCCGACGTGTTGTACGCACGCAGGACCTTGAAATTGTCAGTCACCAGAAAAACCGGCCCATAGGCGCCGCCCGGCGACATCATGTAGGCGGTCTGGCTTTGCAGCGCTGCGGAGATCGGCTGGCGATCGATGCGCGTCACGCCAAGAGCTACCCACTCAGCGAACGAACGGGCATTTGCCGGGCCATCGAAACCACAATCCAACTGTTTCGGCAGTTTGACTTCGAGGCCCCAGGGAACGCCGGCAATCCAACCTTTGTCCTTCAATTGCTTGGCGGCCGAGGCGAGCGCGTCGGGCACGGAGTTGAACAAGTCCGCGCGGCCATCCTTGTCGAGGTCGTAAGCCGATTGGAAGAACTCGGAAGGCATGAATTGCGTCAGACCCATCGCCCCGGCCCAAGATGCGCGCATCGCTGGAATTGCGATCAGCTTATCCTCCAGCATCTTGAGCCCGAATAGCAATTCACGCCGGAACAGCTCTTTTCGCCTGCCGGTGTAGGCCTGGGTCGCCAGCACCCGGATTGCGTAGTGCGGCAGTTTGTATGTGCCGAACGCTGTTTCGCGGCCCCATATCGCCAGCACGATGCGATGGTCGACGCCGAGCTCGGCTTCGATCAGGTCGAGAGCGCTTTTGTACCGGATCGACAGATTGCGCGCCTGCGCGCCGAGGCTCGATAGTATTGCAGGGTTTAGATAGTCCTGCGGTGGCTTGGTGAATTCGGCCTGGCCCTTCTCCGACACCCGTTCGCGGCTGCCCGGCAGCACCAGGTCCGGCAACGTCAGGTCGGGCTCGACGTTCTTGAAGGCCAGATCGAAGGTCGCCCGTGAGATGCCGAAAGCCTTAGCCTCCGGCCACAACGCTTCGATGAAGGCCGCGAATGGTGATTGGGCATGCGATGACGGCGTGGCCCACGATGCTGCCGACAAAAAACTGATCGCGGCCCACATCCAAGGCAAGCGTCGAGAGTTGGTGTTTCCACGGATCATGCAGTGTTCAATGCTCCAGACACCCTGCGAAGCCTGCAAGGTTACACTATTCCGGGCTTATTTGCGGCCGATACCCCCGCTCCATCCTCGCCTGCCAAAATCGCGCACGATTTCGCGGGCGCAGTTGTGGCCCGGCGCACCGGTCACGCCGCCACCAGGATGCGCACCCGAACCGCACAGATAAAGCCCCTTAACCGGCAGCCGGTAATCGGCGTGGCCCAGAATTGGCCGCAGCGAGAACAATTGATCGAGCGACAGCTGACCATGGAAGATGTCGCCATCAACCAGGCCGAAGCGCCGTTCGAGGTCGAGCGGCGACAGCGCCTGCCGGGCGATTACCGACGAACGGAAGTTCGGCGCGTGGGCCGTAACAGTGTCGATCACGAGATCGGCGAACGCCTCGCGCTCGGCCGGATTGTTCCAACTTCGCCCGGCCGGTAAGTGCGGCGCGACGTGTTGCACGAACAGGCTGGCAACGTGCCGCCCTGCCGGGGCGAGACTGTCGTCGAGCGTCGACGGGATCAGGATTTCTACGACCGGTGAACGCGACCAGCCGTGCAGGCGTGCGTCGAGGAATGCTCGATCGAGATAGTCGATCGTCGGGCCGATGACGATGCCGGAGCCATGGTGATCCTGCAGGTGGGTGCCGGGCCTTGAGGTAAAGTCGGGCAGCTCAGAAAGGGCGACATTCATGCGAAATGTACCTGAGCCAGTCTTGATGCCGGTAAAGCGCGCGCGAATCTCCGGCGTTACGGCATCACAGGGAACAAGCTCGCGAAACAGCAGCTTCGGCGAAACATTTGATGCCACAGCTTTGGCGACGATAGTCTCGCCTGAGGAAAGCACTACGCCTGCAGCGCGTCCCTCAGCCATCAACAGCCTGCTGACGGCGGCCTCGGTCCTGATTTCGACACGGCGTTCGCGCGCGCAAGCGCCAATCGCCTGACTGATCGCGCCCATGCCGCCGACGGCGTGCCCCCAGACGCCAGATCTGCCATTCACCTCGCCGAAGCAGTGATGCAGCAGAACGTAAGCGGTGCCCGGCGTCATTGGCGACGCGTAGGCACCGACAATTCCGTCGAATGCAAAGCTGCCCTTCACGATGTCGTTCTCGAACCACTGGTCGAGAAAATCGGCAGCGCTCTTGGTGAAGAGATCGGTGATGAGGCGCTGTTCCTCGAGGGAGAGCCCGAGCAGGCGGCGAGTGAGACCGGCGTTTCGGATCAGCTCATGCAACCCGCCGCCGGCGTTTGGCGGTGTGCGCAATACGAGGTCGCGCAACACTGCGCCGGCGCGCTTCAAGGCTGAATCGTAAGCCGGCAGCCGCTCCGCATCACGTTGGGAGAACCCTGCGATTGCGGCCTGCCGCGCCTCGAGCCCATAAGGCATCAACAGCGATCGCTTGGCGTCGACTGGCCAGAAATTCGCGACCGGTCGCTCGACAATGCGGAGCCCATGACGGGCCAGCTCGAGATCGCTAATAACTTTCGGATTGAGCAGGCTCACCGCGTACGACGCAACGGAATTGCGATAGCCAGGATGAAACTCGTCAGTCACGGCGGCGCCGCCGATCCGAGCATTCTTCTCGAGCACGATAACGCGCAGGTTCGCGGCCGCCAGATAGGCAGCGCACGTCAGCCCGTTGTGGCCACCACCGAGAATTGCGACATCGTAAGTTTCAGCTGACATGCCGATCTTGTCCGGTGATTTGGGCAGGTTTGCAATATCGGGCGTCGCGTATACTTTGCTCCCCAGCCCCTCAGCCCCCCGGAGAAGCCGCAATGCCGAAGCCCGTCCTGCTGCAGACAGGCGCCATGATGCCGCTGATCGCCGATCAGGTCGCGCAGACCTTCGAAGTACATGCGCTCAATGGCCCGGATGAAGTGGAGGCAACCCTCGTCAAGGCCGGCGACCGTATCGAGGCGGTCTGCACCGGCGGGCACACCGGCGTCAAGACCGATGCGAGCCTGATCGCTCGGTTGCCGAAGCTCAGAATCATCAGCAATTTTGGTGTCGGCTACGATTCCATTGATGCGGTGGCAGCAGCCAAGGCCGGCGTTATCATCACCAACACACCCGACGTACTGAATGAAGAAGTCGCCGACACGGCGCTAGGCCTGCTGCTGATGACGGTGCGGGAACTAGGCCGAGCCGAACAGTACCTGCGCGCGGGAAAATGGGCGACGGACGGCGACTATCGATTGACACCGGCTTCGCTGCGCGACCGCAATCTTGGCATGGTTGGGTTCGGGCGCATCGGCAAGGCCATTGCCAAGCGCGTGGCCGCTTTCGGCCTGCCGATTTCATACTTCGGCCGCACCAAGCAAGCCGACGCGCCCTATCCGTTCTACAGCGATGTCGTCGCCATGGCGCGCGATGTCGATACATTGATCGTCATCACGCCGGGCGGACCGCAGACGCAGGGACTGATCGGCAAGGCAGTGCTCGACGCCTTGGGGGCCCGCGGCATTGTCATCAATGTCGCCCGCGGATCTGTTGTCGACGAGGCGGCGCTGATCAGGGCGCTGCGCGAGGAGACGATATTTGCGGCCGGCCTCGACGTCTATAACAACGAGCCAGGGATAGATCCGGCGCTGATGACGCTGCCCAATGTGGTCCTGCTGCCACATGTCGGCTCGGCGTCCGTGCACACGCGCAACGGCATGGGACAACTCGTCGTCGATAACCTGAAAGCGTTCGCGGCCGGCTCCGCGCCGTTGACCCCGGTCTCCGAGACACCGTTCAAGGGTTGGTAGGCTGTGGATCGGCAAGCGCCGCGCGCCTTTGCGGCGGATAGCCCTAGCCCGACCTTCTCAAAGGCTTGGGGATCGTCATCGCACGAGCGCGAGTCGATCCGCAAGGAGCGCGCCGAAAAGCGTAGCTGTCGCATACGATTGATTGAGGCGCGCGACGCGGCGGGCGGCCGCGGGCGTGCGACCCGATGGGCGGGGTAATTTCGATGACAGAGTGCGTCGCGACGCTTGACCATAGGTGGGCTATGCTCTGCGCGCCGCTCCTGCCCTGTCATCGAAATTACCTCCGTGCCGACCCCAACCCTTTGAGAAGGTCGGGCTAGCCGCCGCAATTGTTAACAACGGTGCGATTTTCCACAGAAAACCTTACAATTGGAACAAATATGGCTGGTTAGTCATTGAGTGTCGGTTCAGTCATATGTCCGGGTTTACCAGACGACCTGAAGATCCTCTCAATTCGTGGACGTGGCATGGCGGGCGCGCGCACGATCGTTGGCGATACGACTCGGCGGCTGCCGCAGGTTCGTTCGGCGATCGTCGATCGACTGCTTGGTGCCCTGATCGTCGCCGTGCTTCCGACAGTGTTCTGGATCGGTATTCTGGTCTCCGCATCCGCGGCGTTCGAGCTGAATGTGGCGACTGGAGTCGTAGTCGTCGCAGGCATGGCGGCGCTCGCCGTTCTTTGCTGCATCTGGGCGAGCGTCACATTGGCCCGCGATCCGTCCAGCGAACGGTCGCCTTCCGAGCCGGATTAAGTCCGCTTATGCACCCCAGTTGCAGCGCATCTCGCGGCAGACGCGAGCGTTGCCTGCACCGCCGATGCTGCAACGCGCCGGAATCAGCCGGCAGGTACGGCAGCTATAGGACGAGATGCAGCCGCGGTAACTGCCGCCGCGCCGAAAGTTGCAGCTTCGTATGGTTTGGCAGTCGCGTTCGAGATTGATCGGTCCGCCAGGACCCTGCTGCGCAAACGAAGGTTGTGAAACTGCCAACTGAAGGATGACGCCGGCGGCGGCCAGCACAACTGCAGATATGAAACGCGCGTGCATGAATCTTACCCGTCTATCGATGGGCTCCCAAACCAACAGTCTCGCAGTTCACGCACGATGGCAATTGGCTTCGATGCCTTGCGGCCACAGCAGAACGGTCAGTGTGCCGCACGGGACACGGTGTCAAGATGATCGAGCAAGGCTCGGGTCGGCCAGGTGCTGACGCAGCATGTCCTGATACTCACCGACCATTTTGGCAACGAACTCTTCGTGGTTCGGCACGTCGAGCACGACCTTGGCGACATAGGCGTTGTAGCGCGCCGCCGCATACATCAATGCCATGTGCAGGTCAGTGGCTTTCACAGTCTCGTTCTTCTGGTTGGCCAGATCGATGAACGAATTGGCGACCTTGAGGAAGGCTGCCGTGTTGACGGTCGTGGCCTTCTGGGAGGCGCGGCGGGATCGGCGGTTAGGGGGCAAGGTGGACATGGGGGTATGACCTTTTATCGCTCCAGCAGAATGCCTCTCGGCAAGGCGCCGCCGGATTTGACTGGATGTAAGCAGCTCAATCATCGCTGACAACCGACAAACCCACGGATGGGCGTATCGGCAGAGCGCACTGTCGGTCCAACGAAAAACGAACGCATCGCCACGGCGCTCTGCTTCAGCAAGCGGGAGCCATGACAATCGACGAAGCGCGACACCTCGATCCACGACACAAAAGGCAGATGGACTCCCTGATTATCGCCTCGCGGTGTTTCGATGACGACGACGTTATCGAGCATCAAAAGCGCGGACCAATCGGGCGACAGGTGTTGGCTGCGAACCTGCTCATCCACCGCGACGACGAAAAACAGTTGCCTGTGCTTTTCAGCCAGCTGACGCAAATGCTCCCACGATGCTGGAGGTCCTGTCCACATCGAGATTGCAACGATACGGGCTGGTGTCGCATTGATGAACGCAACAGCGCGGGCGAGCGATTGCGCGTCCGTTGGATCAGCTCGGATTGGAATCTGCCTGGCAGGCGGCGCGGCCCGAGGACGTCCTTGCAACGAGGGCATCGGCAGGTAAGGCAGCGCATCGTTGTCGATGAAATCCCAGGCTATGAGTTCGCCTTCACCATCGCGGGCGAGCTGTGCCGCGATCACCGGCTTTGTGTAGTCCACACCCGGGCCAACGAATGCGGCGGCAACGCCACCGGGATCGATGCCCTTGGGGACCGGCGGCTTCCTGTCCGACTGCGCCGACACGGCGGTCGCGAGCAGCGCGACACCCAGTCCCGAACAGATGATTGCGGTTAACGTTCTCACGACGCCTTTTTTTTCCCCTCAAGCCGACGCTCCCAAGCCATTGCCTGGGTGACGATCTGATCGAGATTGGCATGTTCCGGTTGCCATCCGAGCTGCCGCATGATTTTTCCAGGCGCTGCGACAACGGATGCCGGGTCACCGGCGCGGCGCGGCGACTTATTCACCACGAAATCGCGATTTGATGTCCGCTTGACTGCTTCGATCACCTGCAGCACGGAATAGCCCCTGCCGTAGCCGCAATTGAGTACCTCGGAGGCGCCCTTATCGCCGAGATGTCTGAGTGCCGCCATATGCGCGCGCGCCAGATCCGTGACGTGGATATAGTCGCGCACACACGTACCATCAGGCGTGGCATAGTCGGTGCCGAACACCTCCATGCTTGCGCGCTGACCAAGCGCCGTCTCGCACGCTACCTTGATCAAATGCGTTGCGCGCGGTGTCGATTGTCCGGCTCTGCCTGACGGATCGGCGCCGGCGACATTGAAATAGCGCAGTGCCACATAGTTGAAATCATGTGCGCGCGATGCGTCCGCCAGCATGATCTCGGTCATCAGTTTCGATGACCCATAGGGCGACATCGGTTTCAAAGCAGTAGTCTCATCGACGGGCTGGTCGCCGGTCATACCGTAGACAGCGGCGGTCGACGAGAAAATGAACTGTTTCACACCCATTTCAACCGCCGCCTCGATGAGCGCCCGCGATTTGACGGTGTTGTTGCTGTAATAGCCGAGCGGATCGACGACCGAGTCAGGCACCACAATCGAGCCCGCAAAATGGATGATTGCAGTGACGCCATGGCGGCGGATGACGGCGCGCGCAAGGTCCTGATCGCCACAGTCGCCGATCACCAACGTTGCCGCCTCGGGAACGGCCCATCGAAAACCCGTCGTCAGATTGTCCAGCACCACGACGCGCTCGCCAGCGTCGAGCAACTCCAGCACCATATGACTACCGATGTAGCCCGCACCACCGGTGACGAGAACACTCATGTGCTATCCTTTTTTTGGCAACGCCCGGGGATTGGCGCCGTATTTGCATTAGTGCCAGCATGACCTGCCCCGCCGGATTTCCGGTGCTGCGATTCAAGGCCCATGCCAATGGCTCGAAACGTGGCAAGCCTTCGTTGCGAAGCTAGTGCAAGGTGAGGAGATAGTTGCATGTCGTCCCCTAAACAGCGCATCCGCAAGGCCGTGTTCCCGGTGGCGGGTCTCGGTACGCGCTTTCTGCCGGCCAGTAAGGCCATGCCCAAGGAGATGCTGACGGTCGTCGATCGCCCGGTGATCCAGCATGTGGTGGATGAGGCGCGCGCCGCCGGCATTGAGCATTTCATCTTTGTCACGGGTCGCAACAAGGGCGTGATCGAGGACCACTTCGACAGCCAGTATGAGTTGGAGCATACGCTCGAAACGCGCGGCAAGAAGAAAGAACTCGAGCAACTGCTTCGCGATCTGCCTGACCCCGGACAGACGAGCTTTACGCGCCAGCAGAAACCGCTTGGCTTGGGACATGCGGTGTGGTGCGCGCGCGAACTCGTCGGCGATGAGCCGTTCGCGCTGTTGCTACCCGACGTGCTGCACTACGGGGAAAAACCCTGCCTGTCCGAGATGATCGAGGCCTACAGCGAGCACGGCGGCAATCTCATTGCGGTGTCGCCGATGCCGGAAGACCAGACGCATCTTTACGGCATCGTCGGCGTCGAGGATGCGAAAGCGAAGGTCTCCGCCTTGACCGCCATGATCGAGAAGCCGAAGCGCGGGACTGCACCTTCGAACCTGCACATCTCCGGCCGCTACATCCTGCAGCCGGAGATCTTTGCACTGCTCGGCGCCCAGGAGCGGGGAGCTGGTGGCGAAATCCAACTCACCGATGCCATGATCCGGTTATGGCAGCAGCAAAAGCAGCCAATCCATACCGTGCGTTTCGACGGCACAATCTACGACTGCGGATCAAAGATCGGCTTCCTGACCGCCAACGTCGCCTATGCGCTGGCACGCGATGACCTTGGTCCGGCGCTCAGGCAAGAGCTGCGGCGTTTGCTGTAAGGCCAGGCGATCACACCGGCAAAGCCGTGGTCTGCTTGACCGCGCGCATCACGAGTGTCGATCGATAGGTTGCGATGCCCGGCAGCTTGGCCAATTTGTCAAGCACGAAGCGTTGGTACTCATCGACATCGCGCGCCACGACGGTGAGCAGAAAATCCCATTCGCCGAACAGGATCATGCACTCCAGGACTTCCGGCATGGCCGAAACCGCTTTGGAAAAAGTGTCGATTGCTTCGCGCGTCTGAGACGCCAGTCGCACGTCGACCTTCACCCGGACCCCCAATCCGATGCGCTCAGGATCGAGCAGCGCAACGGTGCGGCTGATGATGCCGGCGACTTCCAGCGCGCGAACCCGCCGCAAGGTCGGTGCCGGGCTCAAGGCAATGCGCTCGGCCAGGATGTCGTTTCGCAACGCCCCATCCTGTTGCAGTTCGCGAAGAATGCGCCGATCCGTGGCGTCGAGTTCGTGTGAACGCATGACGCCCCCCGGAGGCTCTTTCGAGCAATTGGATTGCGCATTACCCTATAATATCCGTCGAACTTCGCAATGCAAGGCGACGTTGCCTGTATTAGGTTGCTGAAGACAGCAGATTTGCGGAGGAAGGAGAGCAGTCATGACCGCCCTGGCCACGCCGCCGGTCCCAGACGATCGGGCGTCCGGCTTTGCCACGCATGAGGTGATGAACCAGCCTGGCGCGCTCGAGAATTACAACGCTTTCACCGCTGACAAGCCGCTGGTCGAGGCGGTCCGCGTGTTCGGCGCCGACTGGGCGGCGGATCACCTGAAGCGTGCCGGGTCCCTGGTTGGCAGCGAAAACGTGCAGCACCTCGCCCGCCAAGCCAACCGGCATCTGCCGGAGTTGCGCACGCACGATCGTTTCGGTCACCGCGTCGATCTCGTGGAGTATCACCCGGCCTATCATGAGCTGATGTCGCTGATTTATGGCTGCGAAACGCATTCGTTTGCATGGACGCATGAGCGCCCCGGCGCACACGTCGCACGCGCTACGCTCAGCTATCTTTGGAACCAAGGCGAGAACGGCATCTGCTGTCCGATGGGAATGACCTTCGCCGCCATTCCCGCGCTGCGGCACGACCCCGGGATCTTCGCTGAATGGGCGCCGTCGATCAATCGTCCTGCCTACGACCCCCGCCCGCTTTACGCCAAGAACAAGATCGCTCTCACGGTCGGCATGGCGATGACGGAGAAGCAGGGCGGCTCCGACCTGCGCGCCACGATGACGACGGCACGGCCGGCAACGGCGCGTCGCGGTTCCGGCGCGCCCTACCTGCTGACCGGCCACAAGTGGTTCTTCTCCGTTCCGATGAGCGACCTGTTTCTCACACTGGCGCAAACCGACAAGGGGCTGTCCTGCTTCCTCACCGCCGGCTGGCTGCCCGATGGCGGCCGCAACCGGCTCAAGCTGCAGCGGCTCAAGGACAAGTGCGGCAACAAGTCGAATGCGAGCAGCGAGGTGGAGTTCCACGACCTCCATGCCATCATGCTCGGCGACGAGGGTCGCGGCATACGTACCATCATCGAGATGGCGCACGTGACGCGGCTCGATTTTGCTATCGGCTCGTCGGGGCTGATGCGGCAGGCGCTGTCCCAGGCGATCCACCACACGACCAGCCGCCGCGCCTTTCAGCGCGGCCTCATCGATCAGCCGCTGATGCGCAACGTGGTCGCCGATCTCGCGATCGAGAGCGAGGCGATGATGTGGATGTCGATGCGGCTGGCGTTGGCGCTGGATCGTTCCGAAGCCGACCGGGCCGAAGCCCTGCTGTCGCGCATCTGCACGCCGGTGGCGAAATACTGGGCCTGCAAGCGCGCGCCGCAGTTCGTGGCGGAAGCGCTCGAATGCCACGGCGGCAACGGCTTCATCGCCGACCATCTGATGGAGCGCCTCTACCGTGAAGCGCCACTCAACGGCATCTGGGAAGGCACCGGCAACATCATTTGCCTCGACGTGCTGCGCTCGATGCAGCGCGAGCCGGAGACCGTCGAGGCGTTCCTCGGCGAAATCGCCAAGGCCCGCGGGGCGAATACGCGGCTCGATGCCTATGCCGACGATCTTGCACGGCGCCTGGCCAATCCGGCAGCGCTCGAGCCGATCGCGCGCCGCGTGGTGGAGATGATGGCGTTTGCGCTGCAGGCGAGCCTGCTGGTGCGCCACTCCGCCTCCGCAGTCGCCGATGCCTTCTGCGCCACGCGGCTCGACGGAGACTGGGGTCACGCGTTCGGGACGATGCCGCACGGTTTCGATACGCAGGCGATCATCGACCGCGCACGGGTCGCAGGCGCCACTTGATGCCGTGACAGCCTGCCGTCACGCATGTAACGTCGTCAACTTTGCTGCGGCGTGGCGGGGCACTCGGGACAATGGAACTCTACGTCTTCCTGGCCGTGCTGGCGGCCGCCGCCATGCATGCCGGCTGGAACGCGCTGCTGAAGGGCGGCGGCGATCCGTTCGACACGATGGCGCATATGAGCGTTGCCGGCGGCATCATCTCACTCGTCGGGATTACGATCTTGCCGTTACCGAATGCAGCTGCGTGGCCGCTCATCGCGCTTTCTTGGGTTCTGCACACGGCTTACCGCACGTTCCTGATCGCCGGCTATCGCGCCGGTGATCTGACACAGGTTTATCCGATCGCTCGCGGCGCCGCGCCGCTGCTGACGGCGGGAGCGACGGCGCTGTTGCTGTCGGAGACGCTGCCGGTCTCGGGCTATCTGGGCATCGCCATGCTCGGAACCGGCGTGCTGCTGATGTCGATGAAGGGTAGCCGCGCCGGCGGCCTCGACGTTGCCGCCGTCGGCTTTGCGCTGGCGACAGCGGTGTCGATCAGCGCATACACGATCGTCGACGGCTACGGCGCGCGTGTCAGCGGCTCGGCCGCGAGCTTCGTTCTGTGGGAGATGGCAGGGGCGGCCCTGATCATGGCGGCGACGGCCCTCAAGGTGCGGGGGCCGACGGTCTATGCGGCGCCGCGTACGTGGTTCCCAAAGGCGGCAGCGGGCGCGGCAATGTCCACCACGTCCTACATCATCGCGACATGGGCCATGACCAAGGCGCCGATCGCGCTGGTAGCGGCGCTGCGCGAAACCGGCGTGCTGTTCGCGGCGTTGATCGGCGTGGTGTTTCTGGCCGAGCCGATGACGCGATGGCGCTGGAGCGCCGCTCTGGTGATCGTCGGCGGCGTCGTGATGTTGCGACTAGGGTGATGAAAAAACCCGGCACAAGGACTGTGCCGGGTCGACGTTGCTCGAACTCATGCAAGCCCAATCAGATCAGGTTCTTGCGCTGCTGGATCATCATGTAGGTGTCGAAAGTGTTCTCCGACAGCTGGAACCAGAGGTAATTGTCGGTGCGGATCGTCTTCATCGCATCGTAGACCTTCTTGAAGTCCGCGTTCTTGGCGGTGATGTCGGCGTAGACCTCGTTGGCGGCCTTGAACGTGGCGTCGAGCACGGCTTCCGAGAACGGACGCAACACAGTGCCGGCCGCTACGAGGCGGCGCAACGCGGCAGCATTGCCCACATCGTACTTCGCCATCATGTGCGTATTGGCCGTATGGGACGCGGCCTTGACCGCCGCCTGATACACCTTCGGCAGGCTTTCCCACTTCGCCTTGTTAATGAACAGGTGGAGCATGGCTTGGCCTTCCCACCAGCCGGGATAGTAATAATACTTCGCTACCTTCTGGAAGCCGAGCTTCTCGTCATCGTAGGGGCCGACCCACTCGCAGGCATCGAGCGTGCCCTTCTCGAGCGCCGGGTAGATGTCGCCGCCGGCGATCTGCTGCGGTACCACGCCGAGCTTCGAGATGATCAAGCCAGCAAAGCCGCCGATCCGCATCTTCAGGCCCTTGAGATCGTCGGGCGTGTTAATCTCCTTGCGGTACCAGCCGCCCATCTGGGCGCCGGTATTGCCCATCGGTAAGCCGTAGATCTGGTGCTTGCCATAGAACTCGTTGAGCAGATCGATGCCGCCGCCCTCGTACATCCAGGCATCCTGCATGCGCTGGTTGAGGCCGAATGGCACCGCTGTGCCGAACGCGAACGTCGGGTCCTTGCCCCAGTAGTAGTAGGACGCGGTGTGGCCCATCTCGACGGTGGCATTGGTGACGGCGTCCGCCACCTGCAGGCCGGGGACGATTTCGCCAGCGGCGAACACCTGGACCTTGAACTTGTTGTCGGTGATCTCGGCAAGCGTCTTCGAGAATATTTCGGCGGCGCCATAGAGCGTGTCCAGTGACTTCGGAAAGCTCGACGTCAGGCGCCAGCTGATCTCCGGCGTGCCTTGCGCGATCGCAGGTGCTGCTACGGTGGCAGCAGCAGCGGCGACGCCGCCGGCGCCGGCGGACTTGATGAACTTGCGGCGATTATACTCGGTCATTCGTGGCGATCTCCCAATTAAAGTTACAACTCGTGCAACACAGTGGCGCTTGTCAGCCGCGACCGCTAACCGCAAGGCTGCAATGTGAATGGGGTATAATGGCGTAGCGGTATTATCGCAATCGCTGTTTTAAGACAGGCGTTGTATCCTGCTCCGCACGCCCCCGATGGTTAAGGCTCCGATGACCGCTGCGATGAAGGAATTCCAGATCCGCCCGACGCCCGACGATCCGCGGCTGTCGGTCACCGTGCTCGGCATCGATCACACGGGCGCTCGCGTCGAGACGTCTGTCGTCACGGAGCGGCCTCTGACACTGTTTCTCAATGCCCGCGAGATCGTGACGATGATGACGATCGGCGATCACCCCGATCTGCTGGCGATCGGCTATCTGCTCAATCAGAACATGCTGAAGGCCGACGACGAGATCACCGCCATCGAGTACGCCGAGGATATCGACACGATCGTCGTCAGGACCCGGCGGCAGACGAACTACGAGGACAAGCTCGCCAAGAAGACGCAGACCTCGGGTTGCGCGCAGGGCACCGTGTTCGGCGACCTTATGGAGGAGTTCGACAGGATCGAGCTCAATCCGGCGGCGCGCCTCAAGACATCCTGGCTCTACGCACTGACGAAAAAAATCAACACCGAGCCGAGCCTTTATCTGAAGGCGGGAGCAATCCACGGCTGCGTGCTGGCGCAGGAGGATCGCGTGCTGGTCTACATGGAAGATGTCGGCCGCCACAATGCCGTCGACAAGATCGCCGGCTACATGTTCCTCAACAAGGTCCGCCCCGAAGACAAGATGTTCTACACCACGGGACGGCTCACCTCGGAGATGGTGATCAAGACCGTGAAGATGCGCATCCCGATCCTGCTGTCGCGCTCGGGCTTCACCGCCTGGGGCGTCGATCTCGCCAACAAAGCGGGACTGACGTTGGTTGGACGCGCGCGCGGCCGGCGTTTTGTGGCGTTATCGGGCACGGAACGCATCGTGTTCGATGCCGACACGAGCCGCCTGGAAGACGAGGGACGGGAGCATCGCCGAAAAGGCGCGCAAGACGACTGACAGCGCGACCAGCATTTGTCACATCACGCCCCAAAGCAGCAGTGCGACCCCCGCCACGACCAGTGTCATGCCGACGTTTTCCCGCATGCTCGTTTGCTGCGAGAAAAGGCTTTTTGACAAGGCTTGGGCAAACAATACCTCGACCAGGCCGAGCGTGCGGACGTTGGCCGCACTCGTCAGCGAAAAACCGATGAACCAGCACTGTGAGGCGAACGCACCCATCAGGCCGGCAAACATCGATTGCCGCCAGGCACCCAAACTTTTCAGCAGCGAGGCCCGATCGAAAACGACCATCCACGCGACTAGAATCGCGGTCTGGATCGTCAGACCGAGCGCCAACGTTGTCGTCGCGCGCACGAGAAACGAGCCATCGGCCAGGCTCACGATGCCGCCGCGAAAGCCGATCGCGGCGATGGCAAAGAACGCACCCGCGATGATGCCGAGAGCAGCGGGTCGCCAGTTGTTCTCGCCGCGCGTGGCGCCGGGCTTCCACGACATTATCGCAACGCCGGCCGTTGCAATGAGGCAACCGAGCCCGCCCTTCAGCGTCAACTGATCACCCAGGACTACAAGACCGAACAGCGCTACTTGTACCGGTTCGGTCTTGGTATAGGCCGTCGTTACGGCGAACCCACGATCACGCATCGCGGCGAGCATCAGTCCGGTGGCCAGGATTTGTGTTACCGCTCCAACCACCGTGAATATCAGCGAACGGCCGGTCATCGTTGCAGCGCTCTCGCCGGTCGCCATCAGTACCGCCGCCAGAAGCAGCAAGCCGAACGGCAGCCCGTAAAGGAAGCGTACTTGCGTGGCTCCCACCGTGCCCAACGTCGCCGTTAAATGGCGTTGCATGGCGTTGCGCGCGGTCTGTGCCGCCGCCGCCGCAATAGTCGCCGGGATCCAAAGCAGGGTCAGCATCGATGATCAGACCGCATTGGTCGACGCGGCGTTGATGCTATCGAGAAATCCGGCCAGGTTTTCGGTCATATGGTGGATATGGTCCGGAGGTCGCGTCCAGTTCTTGATCGTCTGTTGGATCGGATGATCGACATAGCTCGAATGCACGAGCACGGTCGTCATGCCCAGAGCATGCGGTTGCTCGAGATTGTGCGGCATATCCTCGAACATGCAAGTGGCCGCCGGTACTATGCCGTGCGCCCGAACGAAACCGGCATAGGCCGCAGCGTGTGGTTTCGGCACAAATTCGCACGCGACAATATCGTAGATATCGTCGAACAGATGCAGCACGCCGAGCTTGCCCGCGACGCGTTCCGCGTGCCATCGCGACCCGTTCGTGAAGATCAACTTGCGCCCGGGCAACTTTCCGATCGCACCAGCCAGCCCCGGAACGGGGCAAACCGGCGTCAGATCGATATCATGCACGTAGTCGAGAAACGCTCTTGGATCCATTTTATGAACCTGCATCAATCCCGACAGCGTCGTGCCGAACTTCCGGTAATAGGATTTCTGTAGATGCCGCGCCTGGGTGAACGGGACACCCAGATATTTCGCGATGAACTCGCCCATGCGACGGTCGACTTGGGCAAACAGATTGCACTCCGCTGGATAAAGCGTGTTGTCGAGATCGAACACCCAGATACGGGTGGCTTCGAAGGCTCGCGGGATGGTGGACTTGGGCGGCGTCATGCCCGCTCCCGGGGCTTTTTGCTCCGAGAACCCAGCAATGTGCCGGCACCGTGCTCGGTGAACAGTTCAAGCAGCACGCAATGCGGTACCCGGCCGTTGATGATGACCACGGCCTCGACGCCGGCCTCCACGACCTCGATGCAGCCCTCAATCTTCGGGATCATGCCGCCCGTGATGGTGCCTTCCCGAATGAGGGCACGGGCCTGTTCGACGGTCAGTTCCGGGATCAGCGTGTTGCTCCGGTCGAGCACGCCCTCGACGTCGGTAAGCAGCAGCAGACGGGCTGCCTTCATGCGGGCTGCAAGTGCGCTGGCGAACGTATCGGCGTTGATGTTGAGCGTTTGCCCCTCGCGGCTGACACCGATCGGCGCAATGACAGGGATCAGGTCCGACTTCGAAATTACGTCGACAATGTGCGGATTGACCTCGACAGGATCGCCGACGTAGCCGATATCGACCGCCTTCATCAGGTTGCTCTCGGGGTCCGGCATCTCGGTGATCCGGCGCGCAATCATAAGATTGGCGTCCTTGCCGCAGATGCCGACCGCCTTGCCGCCCTGGCGATTGATCGCCGAGACTATTTCCTTGTTGATGGCGCCTGCTAGAACCATTTCAACCACTTCGACCGTCGGCTTATCCGTCACGCGCAG
Source organism: Hyphomicrobiaceae bacterium (assembly GCA_041745515.1). Classification (GTDB taxonomy): domain Bacteria; phylum Pseudomonadota; class Alphaproteobacteria; order Rhizobiales; family Hyphomicrobiaceae; genus JAKFWF01. Next base: position 28,481 of record JBGTIU010000121.1, read on the forward strand.
GCCGTTGACAAAATCGGACTTGATTTCAAGTCGTTTCAGCATGGCCGCGATTTGCGGTCCGCCGCCGTGCACCACGATCGGGTTGACGCCCGACTGCTTGAGATAGACGATGTCCTGGGCAAAAGCCTCGGCCAGCGCCTGGTCGCCCATGGCATGGCCGCCGAACTTGATGACGACAGTCTGTTCGTCATAGCGAATGAGATGGGGCAACGCCTCCGCCAGGACTCGGGCTTGCATCTGCGGCGACAGCACGGGCTCGAATTTCGGGGCGTCCTGCTTAGCCATCTTGGGAAACATCCTCGTTGCAACGGGTTGGATCGGCCCGAACAGTTATCCCTTCCGGGCCACCGCCTCAACGGAATTCCCTCACAATTGGCCGGTAGGTCGTCGGCCGGTCGGGTTAGGGTCGGGTTAGACCTTACGCACCGTTCTCTGTAGTGAGAGGCAAGTTTTATGGTTGACGATCGGCGTGCCATCGAGCGAGTCACGAGCGTCAGCCCGCGTGGAGCAATCGAAATGTCGCAGTCGTTCGCCGAAACGCTTAGCTGGGTGCCGGTTTCCCGCACTCTCGGCTCGACGTTGGCGCGCGCGCACGATTATGCGCGTTCACAAACGCACCGCACCGTAACACTCGAGCATGTGTTACTGGCACTTGCCGAGGACAGCGACGCCGGTCTGGTCCTGCAGGCCTCATCGATCGATGTCGGCCGGCTGGTAGCCGACGTGTCCGCCGTGCTTGGCCGCAGCGACGATCGGGACAATTCGGATGAATCAATCGATCCTGCCGCCGACGAGGCACTGGTCCGTATCCTCGACTACGCCGCCGCCGCGGCCCGGCAGAGCCGCCGCCGCGAGATCAACGGCGCCATTGTTCTCGCCGCCATTATCGGCGAAGGCAGCAGTGTCGCAGCCAGCTTGTTGCAAACCCAAGGGCTGACGTTCGAAGGCGCGATCAAGGCGTTGCAGCGCAGCCAGGCGCCAACAACGAGCGCGCCGGCGAGCGAGGCTGCTTCGGCAACCGGCAGCCCGGCAGCGAACATCAATGGTGCCGCGACCCAGGCCAACGAACAAATTCTGGCTCGGGTGCGCCGCCGCATCGACGCCAATCGGGCAGCTTCGCGAGCCTCACCAGCCTCAATGGCCGATGAGCCTCGGCTGCAACCATTCGCAGCATCGATAGCAACTTCGAGCACAAGAGAGTTAGCGGCTGATGCCACCGCAAAAAATGCGCCCCTGACTGACAAGGATCACGCCGTCGCGGCTAACGGATCAACACCGGAAACCTCGGCGGCTTTTAGGGCGCAAGCGCCTAACGCCGAAGCCAATAGCAAGCCGCCAGGCAATGCAGCAGAGACTTCGGACCATTCCGGTCGCTCGGCGGCATCCGAGACACGAAATGACACGCAACATGAGAGTGCGGGATGGTTGGCGCCGCCATTGTCACAGCGCCCGTCGGATGGGATGCAACCGCCGCCATTGCCACCTGCATCGCCTGAGGCCACCGGCTCAAGACTGTTGATCGAGGATATTCCCAGCCCACTGCGCCCCAGACAGCTCGGCGCGCCGTCTGTCACCTACCCTGTTCCCTGGCCGGAACCCGTCAAGCCGCAGCCGCAGGCTCTGCCATCCTACCCGGCGCAAGTTGCCCCGGAGCTGTTGTCGCGAGCCGAAGGCTACCCGCCCGACGGCGGTATTGCCGGACCGCCATATATCGAGCCCGATCTCGCTGCAGGCCCACCGCCGCCGACGGGCAACCTACCTGTTCCGCGCACCCGCCAGACCCTACCGGTCGCGTCGCGAGCGCGCACAAAAGTGGAAGCTGGGCAGCTCGCGGAGAATTTCCCACGCACAATGCGGGTTGACCAAACCGAGACATCGGAAGTTCGTATCAGCAAGGCCAACCTCAAAGCCCTGACCGACGGGCTGGAGAGACGCGGCGCGGTGTTTTCGCAATCAGTGGTCGTGACCAAGGCGATATCGATCAGGCTGAGGGCTCCCGACGGTGGTTTCGTGATCGAAACAGCCTCGCCAGAGACGCAATGGATCGAGAACACGCTCGATCAACCCGGCGATGATTTCGCGAGTTGGAAATGGCACGTGACACCGCGCCAGCGTGGCAAATCCCGCCTCCAGCTCGTGGTCTCTGCGCGCACCGTCGGCTCTGACGGGTCTGCCGCCGAAACCGCGCTTCCACATCAGGTCATTGAGATATCGATCCGCACTGATTATGGCGCGCTCGCGCTTCGGATTGCCGGTTGGCTCGCCGCTGCCGTGATTGGCGGCGTGCTCACCAGATTCGGCCAAGGCGGCATCGATACCATTGCCACGATCTGGCGCGGCTTCGAGTAGCAACGCGCTATCAAGCTGCGAAGCCGGCGATGACGGCGCGAAGCTCAGGCAACCCATCGCCGCGCGTCGACGACGTCAGCAGCACCTGTGGAAACGCTGCAGGATGAGCCTTCAAAGCTTCCATCGTGCTCAGGTGCAGCGCCTCGCGCGAGGTCGCGCTGATCTTATCGACTTTGGTCAGGGCAATCTGGAACGACACCGCCGCCTCGTTGAGCAATTTCATGACTTCGCTGTCGACCGGCTTCAAGCCGTGGCGCGCATCGATCAGCAGAAACACCCGCTTCAGCGTGGCACGTCCGCGCAAGTAGTCTTTCACCAGGCGGGTCCAAACCTGCACCTTGTGTTTCGGCGCCTTGGCAAAACCATACCCCGGCATGTCAACAAGATAAAGCAAACGACCCGCTCCCTGGTCTGGCGGGCGGAAAAAATTGAGCTCTTGTGTCCGCCCCGGCGTGTTCGAGGTGCGCGCCAACCCGTGCTGGCCGACAAGTGCATTGATCAGGCTTGACTTGCCGACATTCGAACGGCCGGCAAACGCGACTTCGGCTCGATCGGCTTCAGGCAGGAATTCGAGGCTCGGCACGCCGCGGACAAACAGCCATTCGCCGGCGACAAACCGCTCGGCCTGTGCCAGATCCGCCTCGGACGCGGTCGACAATGCCTCGCCGGGAAGGTGCGTCATGTTATTTCTTGAGCGGACTCTTGCCGCCCATATTCAAGGGATTTACGTGCGTTGGCCCACCGCCATTCGATCTTGGTTTATCGGCATGCTTTTCCGCCGGAGCCTGTAAGTCTGCGCCGCCAGCCGCTTCCTCGATCGGCGGTGTCGTTCCGTTTGCAGCCTTCGAGCTATTCGAAACGGTCTCCGCAGTAGCCGGTGTCGCCGCGGCGCCAGCCGATGCTGCCTTGCCTCCAAACCAGCGATCAAGTCCGATATTCTGCAACAGCGGGATGTCCACGCCCTGCCGTTTCATAATGATCGACTGCTGACCGATCGACAGTAGGTTGTTCCAAGCCCAATAGATCACCAGGCCAGCCGGGAACGAGCCCAGCAGGAAGGTGAACATCACCGGCATCCAATTGAAAATCTGTTGCTGAATCGGGTCGGGCTGCTGTGGATTCAGCTGCATCTGCAGCCACATGGTCGCGCCCATGATCAGCGGCCAAATGCCGATCTGCAGAAATTCCGGCACGGCGTAGGGCAGCAAGCCAAACAGATTGAACAGCGATGTGGGGTCGGGCGCGGACAGATCCTTGATCCAGCCGAAGAACGGTGCGTGACGCATATCGATCGTGACGAACAGCACCTTGTACAACGCAAAGAACACCGGAATTTGCAGCAACACGGGCAGGCAGCCCGCCATCGGGTTGATTTTCTCCTTTTGGTATAGCCCCATCAACTCCTTCTGCATCGCCGGCTTGTCGTCCTTGTAGCGCGCACGTAGTCGCTCCATTTCCGGCTGCAGCTTCTTCATCTTCGCCATCGACTCGTAGGATTTGTTGGCGAGCGGGAAGAAGGCTCCCTTGACGAGCACGGTCACCGCGAGAATCGCGAGGCCGAAGTTGCCAAGCAGGCCCGACAGCCAGTGGATCAGCTTGTACAACGGCTTGGTGATGAAATAGAACCAGCCCCAATCGATCATCAGATCGAACTGCTGGATTTTCAGATCTTCGGCATAACGCTGAATCAGCTGCACCTCTTTCGCACCGGCGAATAGTCGGCCTTCGACGCTGCGCTTCTGTCCAGATTCAACAGTCTGAGCGGTCAGCGTGTAATCGGTCTGGAACGATTCTTTGCCGGTGCCGGCTTTCTTGATGCCTCGAAAGCTTGCGCTGTACTGATCGCCGGGCGTTGGGATCAGCGCCGCAGCCCAATATTTATCGGTGAAACCGAGCCAGCCGGACGTCGCCTTGTCGATGGTTTTTCCGCCACCGTCCTTCACCATGTCGGAGTAGGCCAACTCCTGCAGTCCGGCCTCTCCGACATAGCCGATCGGGCCCTCATGCAGAATGTAAAATCCTTGCACCATGGGAGTGCCAAGACGAAACAGCCGAGCGTAGGGATATAGTGTCACTGCGGCGGCCGTCTTGTTCTCCACCATGTCGGTGACAGTGAACATGGCATCCGCATCGACAGCGAAGGTGCGGGTAAAATTAAGCCCTTGGCCATTATCCCAATTGATCGTCGCAGGCTGGCCTGGCTTCAGTGCGCCGGGTTTCTCTAGTGTCCAGAGGCTATCGGGTCCCGGCATTTTCTGCGCAACGCCGACACCAGCGATCCAGCCGTACTCGGCAAAATACGGCTCGGGCGCGTCGGACGGCGAGAATAGTTTTATGTTGGGGCTCTGAGGATTCACGGTTTCGCGGTATCTGACGAGCGCGATGTCGTCGATCCGTCCGCCTTTCAGTGAGATCGAACCTCTGATCGTCGGCGTTTCGATGGCAAGCCTAGGCGACGCCTTCAGTCCGTCCTCACGAGAGACCGCGACCGCCGGTACGGCACTACCCGGCACCACGGGCGCGCCCGGTGCGGCGGACGGCATGCCCGGAGCAGGGCTGCCTGGGGTCGCAGCCGAACCAGGTTGTGTCTGCGCCTGCTGTCGCTTGAGGCGGTCCTGCTCATCTTTCATGCGTGGACCAGCATAAAAGAACTGCCATCCGAACAGCACCGCCACCGAAAGAACGATCGCCAGGATCAGGTTCTTCTGGTCTTCAGGTCGTTGACTCTGCATTGATGCCTCGGCTCTAGCGTGCAGCGTTTGACTGCCGCCTGCTGCTGTAAGTTGGCACCCCGGTCAAGCGGAATACCTGGAACGTTCCTGTGCCGAAACTCGCCGCCTCGTTCGCTGAGTGGCCCGGCGCGAACTTCCTATCTCTTAGAACACCGGAAACAAAGGATTTCTGGTGTGCTCTTGCGTCACGCACGCTGCGGCTTGCCCACTGCAACCGCCTTCGCCCCTGTCGCGGACGCCGGCCGATGAATGCCAGCCATTGCCTTGGCAAACTCGGCCTCCAGTTGCAAAAATGCGTAACTCTCACAGGCGCTGCGGGCGAATATCACATAGTCGAAGCCCGTCCGTGCTCCAGTCACCGCTGCCGACTTTGCGGCGGCCTTCAAGCGCCTTCTGATCCTGTTACGACGAACCGCATTGCCAAGCTGCTTCGTGACGGTAAATCCGAACCGTGGTGGGCTTTTCCCCGGCCCGCGGCACGAATCATCGACGCAACGTGTCTTTGCTTCAATGACAAATGCGCGCCCGGCCCATCGAAGGCCATTTCTGCATCGCAGAAAATCAGCACGCCGCTTAAGAATGACCAGTTTGACGGCGTCTTGCTTCACCACATCGCCACCTTGCGCGGCGCTTTCTTGCGCTGGAGTCGGACATTAGCTGGGATCAAGCCGAAAGGCGCTTGCGACCCTTGGCGCGCCGCCGTGCCAGCACACGCAGGCCTCCGACAGTCTCGCAACGCTTGCGGAAGCCATGCCGCCGCTTGCGAACCAGCTTGCTGGGTTGATACGTACGTTTCACGAAACCGGTCTCCGAAAGTGCATTAAATATGCCGCACGGGGGGCGATAGACAGGCGATGTCCGAAGCCGGCTTATATGTTTACGATGATCTGAAGTCAATTCATTGCCGGCATAGGCAGAACCGCACTCCGTCGGTACCGCGCTGATCGGACGCGATCTGCTTGGATTGCGGCAAACCATACTGCGCTTTAGGTTTGCGGCGGGGAAATTTACGATGCAGCAGGCGTGGTAAGGCGGACTTTGACGGCTGAGGGACGCAGATGACGCTGGTCACACGCAAGACCTACTACTTCGAAGATCTGCAGCTCGGCATGGAGGCGACCGTCCAACGCCTGGTGAAAGAGAGTGACGTTCATGCCTTCGCTGACGTCTCCGGCGACAAAAATCCGGTTCATCTCGACCCGGAATTTGCAGCGAAGACTCTTTTTAAGGTCTGCATTACCCATGGCATGTTGACCGCAAGCTACATCTCAGCAGTGTTCGGGATGGAATTGCCGGGACCCGGTGCGATCTACGTTTCCCAGACGCTCAATTTCATGGGGCCGGTGCGCGTCGGCGATACTGTCCTGACGAAAGTGATAGTGGCGGAGCTGTTTCCGGCGAAACGCCGCGCGCTGTTCGATTGTATTTGCACGGTCGGCAGCAAGACGGTGTTGACCGGTGAAGCCATGCTCATGGTGCCCGCGCGACCGGCTTGATTACTGGTAAGACGAGGATGGCCATGCGACCGCCGCGAGCCAAAACCAGATCACCCGCCATGCAACGGCCCACGGCTCGACCCTTGATCCGTGTCGCCACCCACGACGGACCGGGTGCTGACCCCGTGATGCGCGAGGTGCCATGGCCCAAGATCGGTCCGCAAGCCGCGCTGATCCAGATCGGTGCCTGTGGTGTGTGCGGCACTGATCAGCACATCTTGAAAGGTCATTGGCCGAAACCGTTGCCCTGGCCGTTTACCCTTGGTCACGAGCTTGCCGGCAAGATCGTCGAGATTGGCGCGGAACTGACCACCGACTTCATGGGTAAACCGATTAAAGTCGGCTCGAAGCTGATGCTGCCGCCGCTGATGCCTTGCGGTTTTTGCGACTGGTGCAAGCATTATCCCGAGCAGGCGAACAAGTGCCTGACACCTGTCTATTACGGCCGTTATCTTGGATTCGATAAGCCGCCGCACTTGTGGGGCGGTTGGGCGGAGTACGTCTATGTCGACTTCGAAGATCTACCCGGCACCAAGATTTACAAACTGCCTGACGACATGGGCCTGCTGCTGGGGTCATTGTCGGAGCCGCTGACCTCCTGCATCCGCGCGTTTAATCGCGCCATCAAAGCCGGCGGATTCCGTTGGAATGATACAGTTGTCATCCAGGGCACGGGGCCGATCGGCATTCTGGCCATCGCGGCGGCGCAAGAGATGGGAGCGGGTCGGGTCATCGCCGTCGGCGCACCCGAGCGGCCGCGCCTTGCCCTGGCCCGCGCGTTCGGCGCCGAGGCGACAGTTGACATCGAGGTTCACGTATCGGCGGACGCGCGCATCAAGGCGGTGCGCGACATTGTCGGCGGGTACGGCGCCGATCTCGTCATGGATTGCTCGGGCCACCCTAGCGCCGGACCCGAAGGCATTGAGTTCCTCCGCGACGGAGGGACCTACGTCGAAATGGGCCAGTTTACCGATGCTGGGTCGATCATGACGTCGTGGCATCGCATCTGCACAAAGGATTTGAATGTGCTGGGCTCATGGGCTTTCACTGCCAACGATTTGGCGCTCGGCGTCGAGATGCTCTACAAAGCGCGCGACAAATATCCGTGGCGCAGTATGCAGACGCTGTTTCCGTTTACCGAGGCGGGGATCAAGGATGCGGTCGCCCAGGCCATGGCCATGAAGACCGTAAAGTCGACGATCATCCCCTTTGAAGAGCTGCTGTAGTGGAGGCTTGCGCGTGTCCGCGACGACAACAAAAACACTGAAGCGCCGCTCGGGCGGCCACATCCTCGTCGACCAGCTCGTCCGCCACTCTACATGTGTGCATTCCCGGGCGAGCACAGCTTCGTGCGAGACCCGGGATCGCGTCTCATCGATAGGACGCGATCCCGGATAACCGCACCTCCCTGCGGTCGGCGCGGTTTCCGGGACGGCAGGAATTGAGAGGCGAGGGTGAGCCAAACGACTTACTGTTAGCGGACAAGCGCCTTGCAGGCATGACGAAGGGTAGGGGGAATACGTGCAAATCTTCGGCAGCCAGCGCAGCAGACGAGCGGAGAGCCGATACCGGCCATGACCGAGAAACCCAACACCAAACCGCGCTCGGGCGGCCACATCCTCGTCGACCAGCTCGTCCGCCACGGCGTCGAGATGGCGTTCGGCGTGCCGGGCGAAAGCTATCTCGAGGTGCTCGACGGGCTCCACGACGCCGACATCCGGTTCATCACCTGCCGGCAGGAGGGTGGCGCCGCCATGATGGCGGAGGCCTACGGCAAGCTCACGGGGCGCCCTGGCATCTGCCTCGTCACGCGCGGTCCCGGCGCCACCAATGCCTCGTCCGGCGTGCACGTCGCCTTCCAGGACTCGACGCCGATGATCCTGTTGGTCGGCCAGGTCGGTCGCGACATGGT
>JBGTIU010000122.1:0-47947 GCA_041745515.1 Hyphomicrobiaceae bacterium
ATGGCCAGCAACAGCGAGCTGACCGCGCTGTTTGACCCCGATCCGGCGCGGCTGGCGCGGGCCCAGGCGCGGGCCCCGGCGGCCCGACGCCACGAAACGCTCGAAGATTTCCTCGCCGACCCAGTGGTTGATGCGGTCTATATCGCCACCCCAAACCACCTCCACGCCGAGCAAACCGTGGCCGCGGCTGAAGCCGGCAAGCACATCCTGGTCGAAAAGCCGATGGCGCTGACCATCACCGATTGCGATCGCATGATCGCCGCGGCCGGTTGCGCCGGCGTGCATCTGCTGGTCGGCCACAGCCATAGCTTCGACTCACCTTATCTCGCTACAGCCGGCATGATCGCCAGCGGGCGCTACGGCGCCGTGCGCATGATCGCGGCGATGAACTACACCGACTTTTTGTATCGGCCGCGACGCCCCGAGGAGTTGGTGACAGCCGAGGGCGGCGGGGTGGTGTTCAGCCAGGCGGCGCATCAGGTCGATGTCGTGCGGTTGCTGGGCGGCGGGCGCGTCGCCGGTGTGCGAGCCGTGATGGGAAATTGGGACCCGGCGCGATCCACCGAAGGTGCCTATCAGGCACTTCTTACATTCGAAACCGGCGCCAGTGCGTCGCTCACTTACAGCGGTTATGGCCGTTTTGACACCGACGAGCTGATGGATTGGATCGGCGAGATCGGCCAGCGTCGCGACCCAGCCTCTTATGGCGCTGCGCGAGCGATCTTGGCAACCGCAGCGACCGCGGAGCAGGAAACGGTGCTGAAGAACAAGCGGACGTACGGCGTTGAAGCGCACCGCCCCGGCGCGACGCTGCCACTTGCGCACAATCATTTTGGCATCGTGATTGCCAGTTGTGAGCGAGCCGATCTGCGGCCCGTTACCGACGGGGTTCACGTCTATGAGGACCAGGTGCGCAGCCACCATGCACTACCGCCTCCGGCCGTTCCGCGTTTCGAGATTATCGACGAGCTATGGGCTGCTGTGCGTGAGGGCCGTCAACCGCTGCATTCAGGCGCATGGGGCCGGGCGACGCTGGAAGTGTGTCTCGGCATTCTGGAATCGGCCCGGACCGGGCGGGAGGTTCCTATGTTGCGACAAGTGGGGGTCATTTGAGGTGGAGTAACGCGCTGCTCCGTCAACTATGCGCGCCGCTGCCCACGGGATTGTTCGCGGCCGCCGCGATGATGGCCAGAATATCGTTCTCGGCTGCCGCGCTGCTCATGTATCGCGGCGCTGTCGTGACATAAGGTTGCGAGGCATCGGCCGGGAAATAGATCTCAACCGCATATCTGCCGGTCTCCTTGTCCGCGACAGTCTCGATCCGGAACAGCGCCATCGTCGGTGCCCTCAATCAAGCTGCTATTAAAACTTAGCGAAATAAGCATTTCTCATATCAACGAGAGCTTGGCAATATTCGGTACAGGCTCGAAGGTCGTCGCGCCGGCCATGATACCGGAGGGAGTTGGAATGACAGCCAAGAGTGTCCTTACCGAACGGCGCAAGATGCAACCGGCCGCTGTTGAGCCAAGCCTGCCGTTCGAAACCAGTGTCGGCTATCAGATCCGCATGACGCATCGGGCCATGCAGCGCTACCTTCAAGCTAAGATCGAGCCGCTCGGCGTGACGCTCGGCATGTGGTATTTTCTGCGCGCGCTGTGGGAAGAGGATGGATTGACGCAGCGCGAACTCTCGCATCGCATCGGAACGACCGAGCCAACCGCGCTCAACGCCATTGCGGCAATGGAGCGTGTTGGTCTGGTGATGCGACGGCGAAACCAGACGGATGGACGGAAGATCAATGTCATACTCACCGCGAAAGGCCGTCGGTTGAAAGAGGTGCTGCTGCCTTTCGCCATCGAAGTGGTCGACCACGCAACTCGAGGTTTTTCCGAGCGGGACAAGCAACAGCTCCTCGGGCGATTGCGTCTGATCCAGCGCAATGTCGCGGTGGCAATTGCCGGCCTTGAGCCGGCGTGAGTCGCGCTCGACAAACTCGAGCAGATACGTTAGTTATAGACTTAGCTCGCTAAGTAATTCTCGGCTGGAACGGGAGGCAACCCGTGCTGACGAACGAAGAAAATGATCTGCTCTGTCGCATCGAGGGCGACGCGCGGATGGGCCGGTTGATGCGGCGCCACTGGGTACCGGCATTGCTGTGCGAACAGCTCGTCGAGCCGGACGGTGAGCCGGTGCGGCTGAGCCTGTTTGGAGAGGATCTCGTCGCCTTTCGCGACAGCGATGGGCGGGTCGGGGTGCTGGGCGAGTCTTGCCCGCATCGCAAGGCGTCGCTGTTCTTCGGCCGCAACGAGGAAGGCGGCTTGCGTTGCCTCTATCACGGTTGGAAATTCGACGTCGAAGGCAAAGTGCTGGAAATGCCGTCGGAGCCGCCGAGCAGCGGGTTTTGCGACAAGGTCAAGCATAAGGCGTACTCCACTCAGGAGGCTGGTGGCTTTGTCTGGGTCTACATGGGCCCGAAGCACAACATGCCGGCATTTGAGCCGCCGCCTTGGGCCCCGACACCCGAGGCAAGGGTCTCGATTGTGAAAATTGACCTGCCGTGCAATTGGGCGCAGATCATGGAAGGGCAGATCGACTCGGCGCATTCGTCAAGCCTGCATTCTTCCGACATGCGCCCCGCGCGCGTCGACAGTGCAGGGGCAACCGGCACCCACTGGACCAGGCCCTCGACCGACAGGAACCCACGCATCCAAGTACAGCTGACCAACTACGGATTCCGCTATGCGGCACTGCGCCGGCCAATCAAGGATGCGGCGACCCACGACTACGTGCGGCTGACGGTGTTCGTGGCGCCGTTCATTGCGCTGATCCCACCGAACAGCTCCTACAACGTCGCGACTGTGATCGTGCCCAAGAATGATACCAGCAGCTATTTCCACTTCATCGCGTGGGGCGAAAACGGCGCAGGGATCGATCAGGAGGCGTGGCGCAAGTTTTGCGTGGCACAGGTCGGCGTCGATCTCGATGCCAACTACAAGCCGAGGATACGCAACAAGTCGAACAGCTACCTGCAGGATCGCCAGGCCATGAAGCTCGGCGATTTCACGGGCGTGCCCGGCATACCGAACCAGGACATCATGATGTGGGAGTCGATGGGGCCGATCGCCGATCGCACCAGCGAACGCCTTGGCGCCAGCGACATCGCGATCGTGCAGTTCCGCCGCGTGATGATTGATGCGGCGCGCAAGCTCGACGCGGGCGGTTATGCGCTTGGTTTGGTCGAGCCCCACATCCCGCAGGCAAAGCTTCGCTCTTATCAGGGCCTTGTGCCGAAGACGCGGGATTGGCGGATGATTGGCGTTGCCGACGAGGAGATCGAGGCGATGCGGGGATTGGAGGAGAACGAGACGGAGCGCGAAATGGCCTCGGCCGGGTCGTGAGCGCGGCATTATACGAAGCGAATAATTGGAAATCGAGTGGACAGCCCGCCGGCAAGGCGGCGATCGAAACAGGGAGGACGCGATGAAGTCTGGGTCACGGCGCAATGCGCTCAACACTCTATTTGCATCTGCCTCGGCGCTTGCCGCAACCTTGCTGCCGTTTGCGGCGCACGCCCAAGCGCCCTATCCGAGCAAGACGGTGAAATTCATCGTCCCTTATTCGGCTGGCGGTCTGCCCGATACCGTGGCACGCATCGTCGCCCAGCGTCTGCAGGAGCGGCTCGGCCAATCGTTCGTCGTCGACAACCGGCCTGGGGCCAACGGCAGTGTTGCAGCCGGCGTGCTCGCGACCTCACAGGCCGACGGTTACACGTTTCTCCTGACCGACGGCTCGATGCTGTCGATCAATCCGCTGCTCTATACCAAACTTTCATATGATCCGAACAAGGACTATGTGCCGGTCGCCCTCTTGGCGCGCGCACCGCTGTTCCTGGCCGTTCATCCGAAGGTGCCGGTCAGCTCGATGAAGGAGTTCATCGACTACGTGAAGGCGCGGCCCGGTCAGATAAATTATGGCTCATCCGGGGTCGGCAGCACGCACCATCTCTCGATGGAAGCCATCAAGTCGTCGCTCGGGCTCGACATGACCCACATCCCCTACAAGGGCACTGGTCAATCGGTGCCGGCGTTGATCGGCGGTCAAGTGGAAGTGTTGTTCTCGGCCTATCCCTCGCTTGCAGCCTTCGCCAAGGACAACCGCATCAAATTGATCGCGATCAATGCGGCGCAGCGCTCGTCCCAGGCACCAGACCTGGCGCCAATCTCGGATTTCATTCCAGGATTCGACTTCGCTCCGATCGTCGGCATCCTCGCGCTCGCTGGCACGCCGACGGCGGCGGTAGAGAAAATCGCGGCTGAAGCCAACGCCGTCCTCAAGCTGCCGGAAGTAGTGCAGCAGTTCGAGAAAGTCGGCGTCGAGGTCGTGGGCGGCGGCCCTGCCGAGTACGGTCGTGCCATCGCGAGCGAGAACGAGCGGGTGGCAAAGGTGGTCAAGTCGGCCGCGATCAAGCCTGAATAATCAGACGCTGAAACTTTCATAAGTGGAGGGGTGGAACAGCTCCTCCACGGACACCAGGCGGGCGGACAGCCCCTGCGCATGGTGGTGGCGCACAAATGCCTCCAATGTTTTCCTGTTCGCCGCAACGCCATAGGACCAGAAGTCGGATCCCAAGCAATCGCGTGCGGCTTTCAACTGTTCTTCGACGAAGGGTAAAGTCACCTTGGTGGCCGAGGTATCGGATAGCTTGTCGAGCGCAACCGCCTTGGCCTGCTCGAAGGCCTTGGTCACCGCCCCAGGCAACCAGGGATGCTGCTCCGCCAGGGTCTTGCGGACGCCGACCACGTGCATGATCGGGAATACGCCAGTGCGCTTGAAATAATCCTTGGCCACCGCCGTTGGATCGTCGAACAGCCAGCCGACGTTCGGGTTGATCGCTGCTCCGCCGCTAGGCGGGCGCGGCGCCATGAAGCCATCGATCAGGCCTTTGTCCAGCAGGTCGGAAATAGTTTTGCCTTCCGGAGCGTCTTCGATCCGCACGCCAGGCGGCAATTGCAGTTTGATCTTCTCGGCCCGCCCCGGCGTTTCGATGCCGCCCCGCACCCAGATCATATCTTCCGGCGCCACCCCGTAGTCGTCCTGCAGGAGCGCGCGCGCCCACACGTGGGCGGTCAGCTGATATTCGGGCAGACCGATGCGTCGGCCCTTCAAATCCTGCGGCCGTTTGATCCGATCCTTGCGCACATAGATCGAGGTGTGGCGGAACGCGCGTGACAGAAACACTGGCACCGCCACATAGGGGCTCTCGCCCGTCGAGGCCTTCACGAGATGGCTCGAGAACGACAGCTCGCTGACGTCGAAAGCCTCATGCCGCAGGGCGCGGAAGAACATCTCCTCCGGCGTCAGCGTCATGCAAATCGGGTCGACGCCGTCGATCTTCACTGTGCCGTCGAGCAGTGCACGAGTGCGATCATAATCGCCCATGGCAACGGAGATCTGGAGTTTGACCACTGCGGTTCGTTCCGTGTGAAGCTTGGTTGGTGAATGCCGGAACCGCTCACGCTTGATTGGTTCCAGCGAACGGGTCCGCAACCTTGGGCCAATACGGTGCAGTCAACTTCGTATAAGGGATCTTATCATACTCGGGGGCGATGGCGCCGGGTGCCGCCACATAGCGCACCTGACCTGCGATCGGCGCGAAGGCCGCGTAGAAGTGCTGGGTCGATTTCACCACCACGATCCGCTTGTCATCGAGGTTGCAGCCAAGACCGGTGAACGCATCTGGCGAAAACGTCTGCTGGCGGATCGACATGAGGATCAGATGCAACCCATCGGCCTCGACGTAGGCGCTGGCCCCCATATTGGAACGGCCGCCACTCAAACTTGCCTGCGAGTATGGAGCCGCCAGGCCCTTGACGGTCACCTTGAGGTCAACCGGATTGCCGGAAGCAACGCCGCATTTGCCACCAATTCGCAAGTCGAAGGTCGCGCCGAGACCCGCCTCGTGGCAGATCTGTACCGCGACCGGGTCCCAATAACAGCCCGTGGCGACGTTGCGAAGGCCACGATCGATAAGCCGGCGCAGGATCGTTGTGTTGTCGGAGGGGGCGCCGCCACCCGCATTGTCGGCGACATCGGCAAGCACGACCGGGCGATTGCCTTTTGTCTTCATGCCGGCATCGAGGCCCTGGTCGATCGAGTCGTGAGGTACCGAAGTTTCCTCGCGCAGGCGCCAGATCTCCTGGCCAAGTTGTCGCGCCAGGGCGGCCGCCTTCTTCGCGTCGCGATCGGCGACAACAACGATCTTGGAGCCGACATCGGCCACGTCGGCCCACGGGAAGCCGTGGCCGAACGACACGGACAAGATACCGTCCTTGCCCTCGAGTGCCTGCATGCGCCGGACGAACGATCGCATGGGCTCTGCCGGCGTGCGCCACATGCTGATCATGCGACAGTCGTGATAAGCGATGACCGGTTCGACCTCGCCGCGCCGCGCCGCCAGGCACAGCGGATAGAGCTCGCGGGCGCGATCGGCGATATCGGTGTGCGGATACTCCTTGTAGGTGATAATCACGTTGGCCGACGTGCGCATCAATTCCGTCAGGTGGCAGTGCAGATCGAGCTCGATGCCGATCCTGGCTTTCGGGCCGACAATCTCGCGCACCCGCGCCAGGGTGTCGCCCTCGCAGTCATCATAACCGTGCGCAACCATGGCGCCATGCATGAGCAGCAGCACCACGTCGACGGGCATGGCGGCTTTCAGATCCGCGAGCAGGGTGTCGCGCAGGTCTTCGTAGACGCTGCGCAGCGTGGTGCCGGCGGGTTGCGCCATGGTGCAGATGCTCTCCGCCACCGCGTGGCCATCCGCCTCGGCCAAGCGCCGCCACTCGATCAACGGGATGTTGGCGAGTTGGGGCGGCTGGCGGCTGCCATCGTTGCGGTGATATTCGCGTTCGTGGAACGCTTTATGCCCGGTCGGCAGGGGCGAGAAGGTGTTGGTTTCGGTCGCCAGCGCGGCGATGAAAATCTTCATCTCGAGTGTCTCCGGCGTGCATGGTCTCTTGTGAGGCTCCACCCTCGGCGAGGTAGCGTCAAGTCTCGAGGATGGCGGTGAGCATTAGCTTGACGGCGTGTGGCACTAGCGGTCAACATCCAATCGCGACGTGAGTATCAGCGAGAAACGCAGGCATGGAGCTTCGTATGTCAGCCATTTCGTCGAAGATAGTTCTCAAACGGATGACAATGTTGGCCGCCGCAGCCGCCATTGCTTGCACCGGGGCAGTCGTGCCGACGCCGGCGCACGCGCAAAAGACGTTGCGCGCCGTCATGCATTCGGACCTCAAGATCCTCGATCCGATCTGGACCACGGCCTACATCGTGCGCAATCACGGCTACATGGTCTACGACACGCTGTTCGCCCAGGACGAGAAGGGCGAGGTCAAACCGCAGATGGTCGACAAATACGAGGTGTCGGCCGACAAACTCACCCACACTTTCACGCTGCGCGACGGGCTTGCCTGGCACGACGGCGCGCCGGTGACGGCAGAGGACTGCATCGCCTCGCTCGCACGCTGGAGCAAGAAGGATTCACTCGGCCAGAAGCTTTACACGTTCGTTGACACGGTGACGGCGACCGGACCGAACTCTTTCGTCATGAAGCTCAAGGAGCCGACTGGCCTGGTGCTCACCGCACTTGGCAAGCCGTCATCGAACGTGCCCTTTATGATGCCGAAGCGGGTCGCCGACACCGACCCCAACACGCAGATTTCCGACTTCACGGGCTCAGGCCCCTTCGTCTTCAAGCGCGAGGAATGGAAACCCGGCGACAAGACAGTCTACGTCAAGAACGAGAAGTACAAGCCGCGCAGCGAACCGGCGTCGGGTTTGTCGGGCGGCAAGGTCGTCAAGGTCGACCGCGTTGAATGGCGAGCGATCAGCGATCATCAGCAGGCGATCAACGCGCTGCTTGCGAACGAGATCGACTACATCGAGGGGCCGCCGATCGACCTGCTGCCGCTGCTCAAGAAGGATGCCGGCGTGGCGCTGGTCGACTGGAACCCGCTCGGCAACCAGTACACATTCCGCCCGAATTGGCTGCACAAGCCGATGGACAATCCGAAATTCCGCGAGGCGCTCTGGTACATTTTCAACCAGAAAGACTTCCTGGATGCGGTCATCGGCAATCCCGAATATTACAAGGAATGCAAGGCGATGTTCGTGTGCGGCACGACGCTCGCCTCGACCAAGGGCATGGAAGACAAGCTCAGCTCTAACATGACAAAGGCGCAGGCTCTGATCAAGGAGTCTGGATACGATGGCACGCCTATCGTGCTCATGCACTCGACGGACCTGACGGTCCTGACGAACCTCGCCCCGGTCGCCAAGTCATTGATGGAGAAAGCCGGTATCAAGGTCGATATGCAGTCGATGGACTGGCAGACGCTGGTAGCGCGCCGCGCCAAGAAGAATGCTCCGGCTGCAGGCGGCTGGCACGCGTTCATGACCTCGTGGGTCTCGGCCGACATCACCAATCCGGTGATGGCAGGCTTCCTCAATTCTAGCTGCGACAAAGCGATGTTCGGCTGGCCCTGCGATCCCGAAATGGAGAAGCTGCGCGACGACTTTGCTCGCGAAATCGATCCCGCCAAACAGAAGGCGATCGCGGAGGCAGTTCAGCAACGCGCCGCCGAAATGACCACTCATCTCCATCTCGGCCAGTGGTATCAGCCGGCGGCCACGCGCAAGCATTTGTCCGGCTTCCCGACCGCACCCGCACCGGTGTTTTGGAACGTCGAGATGAAGTAGCTGCGGCGGTGTTAGCTTCGGGAGGTCGATGCATTCAAGTCTGCCGCGTCATAAAGACCGTCATCCTCGGGCTTGTCCCGAGGACCCATGGCGCAACGAACCTTGAACAACCTTACGATTCACAGGCGTTGCCAAACGCGGCTTTTGATGGGCTGTGGAGTAGCCGATGCTGAACTTCATTGCGCGCCGGCTGCTGGCAACCATTCCCGTCGTGCTCGTGGTCGCCATCTTCGTCTTCCTAATGTTGCGCCTGACACCGGCCGACCCTGCGGCGATCATCGCCGGCGACAACGCTAATTCCGAGCAGATCGCCGCGATCCGCACCAAGCTGGGGCTCGATCGGCCGATCCTCACTCAGTTCTGGATCTGGATCTCGCGGATCGCACAGGGAGATTTCGGCGAGAGCTTCTTTTTCAAGAAGACGGTCGCCTCGCTGATCGCTGATCGGATCGAGCCCACGCTGTCGCTGTCGTTCTTCACGATCGTACTCGCGCTGCTGATCGCCGTTCCTCTGGGCGTGCTCGCCGCGCAGCGGCAGGGCTCCTGGGTCGACCGGATCGTGATGGGCTTTTCGGTGCTGGGTTTCTCGGTGCCGGTATTCGTCATCGGCTATGCGATGATCTATGTATTCGCGATCCAGCTCAACTGGCTCCCCGTGCAAGGGTACCAGAGACTGTCGCAGGGCATGGGCGGTTGGTTCCAACGGCTCATCCTGCCAGCCGTCACGCTGTCGGTCATCTATATAGCGCTGATCGCGCGCATGACTCGCACGAGCGTCATCGAGGTGCTGTCCGAGGACTATATCCGCACTGCTCGCGCCAAGGGCCAGGTGGAGCGCAAGGTGCTGTTCCGGCACGCCCTGCGCAACGCCGCAGTGCCGATTGTCACCGTCATCGGGCTCGGCATCGCACTGCTGATCGGCGGCGTCGTGGTTACGGAGAGTGTGTACACGATACCGGGGCTCGGCCGGCTTACAGTCGACGCTGTGTTGGCCCGCGACTACCCGGTGATTCAGGCGGTGATCCTGCTGTTCTCGCTCGTCTACGTGGCGATCAATCTAGTTGTCGATATCCTGTATACGTTACTCGATCCGAGGATCCGCTATTGAGCGCGCACGGCCCCAGATCGCCGGCGGATATTGCCGAGCCGGTTCGTCAACGCGCTCATGCCTCGATGTTGTTGCGGCTGGTGCGCAACCCAACCGTCGCGATCGGAGGCCTGATCGTGTCCGTGATGATGCTGATCGGAATCGCGGCGCCCGTACTCGGCACTCTCAGCCCGACGGAGATCAGTCCGGCAGCACGCAACAAGGTGCCCGGCTTTGAGCGAACGATCGCGAAAGCCGACGGCACGGTCGATAAGATCGTCCATCGGATGGGTACTGACAGTCTGGGTCGCGATATCTACAGCCGCGTTGTTTACGGCGCGCGCATCTCGATTCTGGTCGGGGTGACCGTGGCCGCGATTTCGATCGCTATTGGTCTCGCCATCGGCCTGGTTGCTGGCTATTTCCGCGCCCTCGATGCCGTCATCATGCGGATCATGGACGGCTTGATGGCGATCCCGGCGATTTTGCTCGCCATTGCGCTTGTTTCGCTGTTCCGAGCCGGCCTTGGCACCGTGATCGTGGCCATCACGGTGCCGGAGATCCCGCGCGTCGTCAGGCTTGTGCGCTCGGTCGTGCTCTCGGTCCGGGAGGAACCTTACGTGGAGGCAGCAATTACGGTCGGAACGCCGACTGCTCTGCTGCTGTGGCGTCACGTGCTGCCCAACACTCTCGCGCCCCTTATCGTGCAAGGAACGTTCATCTGTGCGTCCGCCATCCTGGTCGAGGCCATCCTGTCATTCCTCGGCATCGGCATTCCGCCGGAGACGCCGACCTGGGGTAACATCATGGCCGAAGGCCGCCAGTTTTTTCGTATCTACCCCCACAACATCCTGTATCCGGGCATTTTTCTGGCCCTGACCGTACTGGCGGTGAACATGCTGGGCGATGGCCTGCGCGATACGCTCGATCCCAAGTTGGCGAAGCGGCTCTGAACCGATGACCGTCGCACCCGCGATCGACATCCAAGACCTGACCATCGCCATCGCCGATGGCGGTGACCGTGCCAACGCCATCGAGCTGGTGTCGTTCAGTGTGCAGCCGGGCGAGATCGTTTGCGTGGTCGGCGAATCGGGTTCGGGCAAATCCGTGACCGCGCAGGCGGTGATGGGGCTGCTGCCAAAGGGTCAGCTAGCGCGCACGTCAGGTTCGATCCGGCTCGAGGGCGATGAACTGACGACGAAGTCACCTGCTGAGATGCGCAGCGTCCGCGGCAAGCGCATCGCGATGGTGTTTCAGGAGCCGATGACCGCGTTGAACCCTGTCGAGCGTGTCGGCGAGCAGATCGGCGAAGTGCTGGAGATTCACACGGATCTCGACGCGCAAGCGCGTCGCACGCGCGTTCTTGCAATCATGCGCGCGGTGCATCTGGAGGAGCCGGAGCAGATCGTCGATGCTTATCCCCACCAACTCTCCGGTGGCCAGCGTCAACGCATCGTCATTGCCATGGCGCTCGTAATGGACCCGGTGCTGCTGATCGCGGACGAGCCCACGACGGCACTCGATGTCACCACCCAGGCGCAGATCCTGAAGCTGATCGCCGAGCTGCAGGCGCGCCGCAACACCGGAGTGCTGTTCGTCACGCACGACTTCGGCGTCGTTTCCGAGATCGCCGATCGCGTCGTAGTCATGCGCGCAGGCCGCATCGTGGAACAGGGAACGCGCGATCAGGTCCTCAACGCGCCGCGCGAGGCCTACACCCGCATGCTGATCGCCGCCGTGCCGAGCCTGACGCCGCCGCCGCGCCAGCCTTCGACGGGCAACGTGATACTCGCGACCGAGACGCTCAACAAGATCTATGGCGGTCGTGCGCTTTGGTCCAGTCGTGGGCGCGTTGTCAAGGCGGTGACCGAAGTGTCGATCGACGTGCGCAGCGGTGAAACGCTTGGTATCGTCGGAGAGTCGGGCTCGGGCAAGTCAACCGTTGCGCGCTGCATCGCTCGGCTTGTCGACCCGAGTTCCGGCGCAATCCGCATCGACGGGGTCGATGTGGCCTGCATGCCCGAGTCGCAGCTGAGGCCGTATCGCCGGCGTGTGCAGATCGTGTTCCAGGACCCTTACCGCTCGCTCAATCCGCGCCGCACAGTCGGCCAATCGATCGTCGAGGGACCGATGAACTTCGGTCTGCCGGCAGAGCAGGCCATGCGGCGCGCGGCCGACCTGATGGCTCTGGTGGGACTCTCGGGCGACGCACTCGAGCGTTATCCGCACCAGTTCTCAGGAGGTCAGCGGCAGCGCATCGCGATTGCGCGGGCGCTCGCCATGGAGCCCGTTCTATTGATTGGCGATGAGCCAGTTTCCGCCCTCGATGTCTCGGTGCAGGCGCAGGTGTTACGTCTGCTCGACGAGGTGCGGCGTAAGTTCGACCTCGCTGTCTTGTTCATCACGCACGACTTGCGTGTCGCAGCTCAGATTTGTGATCGCATCGCTGTCATGCAGAAGGGTGTCGTCGTCGAGACCGGGCCGACCGCCCGCATCTTCGCCGAGCCGAAACACGACTATACCAAGGCGCTGTTCGCTGCTGCGCCCGGCCGCGGCTTCACCTCGAGCGCGCGGACGTGTGAGGACGATAACGTAATCCGGTCCGCAGTTCCGAAAAGGAAAATGCCATGATGAAAGTTGCCGAGTATGCCAGCTATGACGCAACCGGGCTCGCCGCACTTGTGGCGCAAAGGGAAGTAGCGCCGAAGGAGCTCGCACTTACCGCGGCCGCCGCGATCGAAAAGGCCAATTCAACGATCAATGCGGTGGTCGACGTCTATGCCGATCGTATCGAAGGTCTCGATGAGGCCAAGCTCGGCGATGGACCGTTCCGCGGCGTGCCGTTTCTCATCAAGGATGTGTTCGGCCACGAAGCAGGGCGCGTCATCGAGTTCGGGTCGCGGCTGTGCCGCGGGATGAAAGCCGAGACGTCGACGGCGTACCTCGACGGCCTCAAGGCTGCGGGCTTCAATATTCTGGGCCGCTCGGCTGCGCCGGAGTACTCGATGTCCGGCACGACGGAAAGCGTCATGTACGGCAACTGCTCGAACCCTTGGAAACAGGGCCACTCGGCAGGCGGCTCATCCGGCGGCGCGCAGGCGGCAGTCACCTCCGGCATGGTGCCTGTCGCGCACGGCTCCGACATCGGCGGCTCGATCCGTATCCCTGCGAGCTGGTGCGGCGGCGTCGGCTTGAAGCCTTCGCGCGGTCGGGTGTCGCTCGCCCCTGTGGTCGATGAGCCGGGATTCGGTTATTCGAAGAACCTCGTGCAGGCCAAGACCGTTCGAGACGTGGCGGCGGTGCTCGATTGCGTGTCGGCGCCACAGCCAGGCGACCCGTTCATCATCCCGAAGCCGGTGGAGGCTTACGCCGTCCTCGCCAGGCAGAAGTCGAAGCAGTTGCGGATCGGCATTGTCCTCGACGAACTGGCCGGCGCCAGGGTTGATCCGGAAATCGCGGCTGCCGTCGAAGCGACGGGCAAGGTGCTAGCCGGCATGGGCCACACCGTCGAGCGGGCAACGGTCGATATGGGTGGCGACAAGACGTTGAGTGCAACGACAGATCTGTTTTTCTTCGCCTTCGATAGCCGGCTGGAGGGTTACGCCCGTCGCGCCGGGACCAGAATCGGACCGGATACGCTCGAGCCGGCCATCTTATCGGTGTACGAGCACGCGAAAGAAATTACAGCCGAGCGTTTCATGCAGGCGCTCGCAGACCTCAATGTGGCGCGCCGCAAGCTCGGTGCATTCTTTTCCGGCTACGACATCTGGTTGTCGCCGACGACCGCTCGCGTTGCCGAGCCGTTTGGCCGCTATCACTTGTCGAAGCCCGGTGTGGGCTGGTCCAACCTAGTCGACGAGCTGTATCGCGCGCCTGTCCAGTTCACAATCCCCCATAACATCATGGGTACGCCAGCAATGTCGCTGCCACTGGCCATGCATTCCTCAGGTTTGCCAATCGGTGTTCAGATCGCTGCCCGTCCGGCCGATGAGCACACGGTTTTACAACTGGCGACTGCGCTCGAACTTGCAATGCCTTGGCGGGATCGCACGCCGCCGCTGCATGTATCGCGGATGTGACGGCCGAGTGATTGCATCCTGACTATCGAAAATCCGGGACTTCGTAGCACCATGCGCATCGCCTGCGGCGGTTTCATGCACGAGACCAACACCTTCGTTCCCGAGCCGACATCCTGGGATAAGTTCAACCAGGATGGCGCTTGGCCCGGCTTCAAACGCGGGTCAGGGATGCTTACGAAGCTGCGTCCCTTCAACATAGCCATAGCCGGCTTCATGGATTTCGCGGAGAAGGCCGGTCATACCATTCTGCCGCTATCCTGGTCATTCGCCCAGCCGTCCGGCCGGGTCGCCGACAGCGTATTCGAGCGCGCTGTGGCCTATCTCCTCGCCGACATCGCCGATGCTGCCCCCGACGCGGTGTTCCTCGAACTTCACGGCGCCATGACGACCGAAACGATCGACGATGCGGAAGGCGAATTGCTGACACGCGTGCGGCGTCTCGTTGGTCCCTACAAATTGGTAGCCGCGTCGCTGGATCTGCATGCCAACGTAACGCAGAGGATGGTCGACCATGCCACCTTTATGTCGGCATATCGCACCTACCCTCATATCGACTGGCTGCAAACCGGTCAGCGGATTGCCCAATGGCTGGACCGGGTTGGCTCTTGGGGGCCTGCGCCCGCCCGCGCGTTCCAACAAATGCCGTTCCTGATACCGATCGCGTCCGGCTGCTCGATGATCGAGCCGATGAAGGGGCTTTACGCGATGCTTGGGCAGATTGAGGCCGAGACCGGAGTTCATCTCTCGCTATGCCCGGGTTTCCCATCAGCCGACATTTACGACATGGGCGCGACTGTCATTGGCTACGGCCCGGATCAGACAGCGGTCGACAGTGCCGTCGACCAGCTCGCGGGCGCCGTGGCTCGATCCGAAGCCGCGTTCCTGCAACACCTCGCCAAGCCCCAGAACGAGACGCTGGACATTGCCTACCGCCGCGCTGCGATCGCTTCTAAGCCGGTCATCATCGCCGACACGCAGGACAATCCAGGCGCTGGAGGCTCATCGAGAACCACCGGTTTTCTAGGGGCCCTGATCAATCGAAATGCTCAAGCCACGCTGCTTGCACTGCTGCACGAACCGCATATCGCCGAGACCGCGCATCAGGCTGGAAAAGGATCGACCATTGACGTGATCTTTGCTGGCGGCGGTATTGGTCCCGGCGAAGTGCCATTGCGGGTCTCAGCCCAGGTGATCGCAATTGCCGATGGGCGATTCATCGGCACCGGTCCAATGGTAGGTGGACAGCCGATCAATCTCGGCCGGTCGGCATGGCTTAGGATCGGCGGGCTCGATGTTGTCGTCGGCTCCGTGCGACAACAGGCGCATTGCACCGCGGTGGCTACCCACCTGGGCATTGCAATCGAAGATTACAAAGTCATCGTACTCAAGAGTTCCGTGCACTTCCGCGGCGACTGGCAGCCATATGCCGACAGCATCGTAGTCGGCGCGTCGCCGGGCGCGGCTCTCGACGATACCGGCGTGATCCCTTACGTCCACCTCCGATCCAGCGTTCGCCGCCGGCCGATGTCGAATCGTTAGTCTTGCCGATTGAATCTTGGAATTTTGTGGAATGCCTTGTTCCGCACTTTCGACGCCGGCGCTTCTCATCGCGATCGGTGGCCTCTCTGGCACCGGCAAGTCGACGCTCGCCGCATCCCTCGCCAGGTTGATTGCCCCAACCAACAGTACCCTGGTCCTGCGCAGCGACGTCGAGCGCAAGGCTTTGTTCGGGGTCGTCGGAACCACGCGCCTCGATGCGAGTGCCTACACATTTGACGTCACACGGCTTGTCTATGAGCAACTCTCAATCAAGGCCGGAGCAGCTCTGGCAAAGCAAGAAACGGTTATCATCGACGCAGTGTTCGCCGATCCGGCGGCGCGCGCCTCAATCGAACAGGTGGCGCACGCTCAAGCTGGTAATTTTCTTGGCCTTTGGCTGGAGGTCGCCACGAGCACTGCGCGCGACCGTGTCGCCGGGCGCATCAATGACGTTTCCGACGCCACGCCCGAAATCATCGCTCGCCAGAGCAAATACGATCCTGGCGTGCTCGACTGGCATCGTATCGATGCTGGCGGCACACCCGCCGAAACGCTCGCGATCGCCCGTCACGTGCTCCGCGTCTAGCGCACAGCCAACAAAAGACTGCCGGCCGACAGCGCAGCCGTGTCGACTGCAACTTGCGGCATCGTCGCTCTGGCCATACGCTGATGGCTTGGCCAGGTTTCGGGGGGGATCAAGTGGTGGACGTCGAGCTGAACGGCGTGGGCAAGAGCTGGGGTGGCGACCCGGCGGTCGACGCCATCAGCTTCGTTGCCAAAAAGGGCCAGTTCGTTGCGTTACTCGGCCCATCGGGCTGCGGAAAATCGACGACGCTGCGCCTTATCGCCGGTCTTGAGACGCCAACATCCGGTTCGATCCGCATCGGCGGGCGGGACGTGACGCAACTCCCGCCCGCCAAACGGGGCGTGTCGATGGTGTTCCAATCCTATGCGCTGTTCCCGCACCTTTCGGTAGCCGATAACATCCTGTTCGGCCTTAAGGTGCGCAAGGTGACGCCGGCCGAACAGCAGGCACGTCTCGA
The DNA here is from genome assembly GCA_041745515.1 of Hyphomicrobiaceae bacterium. Classification (GTDB taxonomy): domain Bacteria; phylum Pseudomonadota; class Alphaproteobacteria; order Rhizobiales; family Hyphomicrobiaceae; genus JAKFWF01. The sequence continues at coordinate 16,509 of JBGTIU010000122.1, forward strand.
CAAGGCGGCAAGCGTGCTCGGGCTCACGAAGCTGCTCGATCGCAAACCCTCGCAGCTGTCCGGCGGTCAGCAGCAGCGCGCCGCACTCGGGCGCGCTATCGTCGCCGAAACGCCGGTCTGTCTGATGGACGAGCCACTGTCGAACCTCGATGCGCAGTTGCGGGTGGAGATGCGCCGCGAGATCCGCGAACTTCAGCAGCGGCTGGGCATCACCATGATCTATGTGACGCACGATCAGCTCGAAGCGATGACGATGGCAGATCAGGTCGTGCTCATGCGGGCCGGCCGCATCGAGCAGGATGCGACGCCCGATGCACTTTACGAGACACCGGCGACGGTGTTTGCAGCGCGCTTTATTGGTTCGCCACCGATGAATGTCGTCCGGCTCGACGATCTTGGCGCCTATCTACCGGCGTTGACCGCAGCCAACGCCGGTAGATGCAGCGCCGGCACGCTGGCGGCCGGCATTCGACCTGAGTCGGTCCGGATCGCCACTTCCGGGCTTCCCGCGACGATCGCCGCAGTCGAATATCTCGGCGCCGACAGTCTGATCGAGGCCCGCGCGGGCTCGACGGTGATTGCGGCACGCATATCGGGAAAGGGCATGGCGAAGAAGGGCGACAATGTTCACCTGCAATGGGACGATGCTGCAGTGCACTGGTTCGATTTGTCATCTGGTCAACGCATCCCGTAGGCTAAGTACCCACGGCATGTCCAAAAGGGAGAGACGCGATCATGAAACGGCGGCAGTTCATCAAGGGCTCGGCGGCGGCTACCAGCACGATGCTGGCCATGCCGGCACTGGTTCGCGCGCAGGGAACCACCGAAATCTCGTTCTTCTTTCCGGTAGCGGTGGGTGGCCCAATCACCAAGCTGATCGATGCGTTGGCCGAGGGCTTCGAGAAGGATTCACCCGGCGTCAAGGTGAAGCCGATCTATGCCGGCTCCTACCAAGAGACAATCGTTAAGGCGTTGACTGCCCATAAGGCAGGAACGCCGCCCGCCACCTCGGTATTGTTGTCGACGGACATGTTCACGCTGATCGATGAGGATGCGATTGTCCCGATCGACGAGTTCGTCAAGACCGACGAAGACAAAAAGTGGCTCGCCAGCTTCTTCCCGGCTTTCATGCTCAACAGCCAGACCAGCGGCAAGACGTGGGGCATCCCGTTCCAGCGCTCGACCGTCGTGCTCTATTGGAACAAGGAGCTTTTCAAGGAGGCGGGCCTCGATCCGGAGAAGCCACCGGGCAATTGGGCCGAGCAGGCGGCCTTTGCAGAAAAGCTCACGAAGCGCGATGCGTCGGGCAACACCACGCAGTGGGGCGTCCAGATCCCATCGTCCGGCTTCCCCTATTGGCTGTTCCAGGGGCTGTCGACCCAAGCCGACGCGATCCTCGCCAACCAGGACGGCAACCGAACGGCCTTCGACAAGCCAGGTGTGATCGAGGCGCTGCAATACTGGATCGACCTTGCTAAGACCAGCAAGGTCCACCCACCCGGTATCGTCGAATGGGGCACGACGCCAAAGGATTTCTTCGAGAAAAAGTGCGCGATGATGTGGACGACGACAGGCAACCTGACGAATGTGCGCACGAACGCCAAGTTCCCGTTCGGCGTCGCCATGCTGCCTGCGGGCAAGCGCCGCGGCAGCCCGACCGGCGGCGGCAACTTCTACATCTCGAGCAAGGCGCCGCGCCCGCAACAGGAAGCGGCCTTCAAGTTCGCGCGCTGGCTGACGAGTGCGGAGCGCGCGGCTCAGTGGTGCGTCGACACGGGCTATGTCGCGGTGCGCCCCGATGCGTTCGAGACTGCCGTGCTCAAGAAGTATACCGCCGAGTTTCCGCCGGCGCTCGTTGCCCGTGATCAGCTTCCTCATGCCGTCGCCGAACTTTCTACGCACGAGAACCAACGCGTGACGAAGGCGCTGAACGACGGGCTGCAGGCGGCTCTGACAGGCACCAAAACTGCAGAGCAGGCGATGAAGGACGCCCAGGTCGAGGCCGACCGGATCCTGAAGCCGTTTCAGAAGTGAGTTGCCATTCTCAAACTGAATTTGAGGAGCACACCATGCGTAAGCACATCTCACGAAGATCGCTACTCGCAGCTGGCGGCGTAACGAGCATCGGGCTCGTTGCCGCACCGGCCATCCTGCGCGCGCAACAGGTGAAGGAGTTGACGTTCTACTACCCGATTGCGGTTGGCGGCCCGGTGACGAAACTGGTCGACGCGATCTGTGCGGACTTCGAGAAGGAAACTGGCATCAAGGTGTTGCCGGTCTATGCGGGGACATATCCCGAGACTTTCACCAAGGCGGTGACAGCGATCAAGGGCGGGAGCGGACCGCAATTCTCGGTGCTGCTTGCCGCCGAGGTGCACGCCGTCCGCGATCTCGATCTCGCGGTGCCGATCGAGGACATCGACAACAGCGCCGAAACCAAGCAGTGGCTGTCGGGCTTCTTTCCGGCGTTCATGGCCAACAGTCTAGCCGAAGGCAAAACGTGGTCGGTGCCGTTCCAGCGCTCGACCTCGGTGGCGTTCTACTCGAAACCTGCGTTCCAGGAGGCCGGTCTTGACCCGGACAAGCCGCCAGGCACCTGGGCCGAGTTGATCGCGGCTGGCAAAAAGCTGACGAAAACGCAGGGCGACGCCACTTCGCGATGGGGCGTCAAGCTTGCTTCGAACTTCGGAACGGCGCAGTGGATGTTCGGCGCCCTTGCCAATCAGGCAGATCATGTCCTCATGAATCCCGCCGGCACAGAGGCCTACTTCGACCATCCGAAGGCGATCGAGGCGATGGATTTTTGGCGCGCTCTCGCCTTCGAGCACGGCATCATGCCGAAGGGCACCACCGAATGGGGCACGTTGCCGGCTGATTTCCTGCAGGGAGCGGCGGCGATTATCTACTCGACCACCGGCAACCTGACCAACATCCGTGGCCAAGCCAAGTTCCCGTTCGGTGTCATGCAGTTGCCCGGCAAGCAAGGCCCGCGCTCGGTGGTCGGCGGCGGCAACGTTTATTTCTTCAAGAACGCGAGCCCGGCCGAGCGGGTCGCGGCACTGCGCTTCACCAAGTGGGTGACGGCGCCGGAGCGGGCGGCAGACTGGTGCATAAAGACAGGCTATCTCGCGGTGCGCCCCGATGCGTGGGCGACAAAAGCGCTCGGCGACTACGTCAAGGAAGTGCCGGCAGCGATTGTCGCCAAGGATCAGCTCCCTGTCGCGACGGGCGAGCTCTCGACCTACGAGAACCAGCGTGTCTACAAGTCACTTGCCGACAACATACAGGCGTGTCTTGCCGGCACGAAGTCCGCCGCCCAATCCATGAAGGACACCCAGGCCGAGGCTGATCGCATCCTGAAACCGTTCAAGAAAGGTTAGCACCCATCTCGACGCAATTCCGCACCTGGATCCACGCCTGGTTGCTGTTGGCGCCGGCCATGGCGCTGCTTGCGCTTTTCACGCATTGGCCGGCGCTCGCGACCATCATCGACAGCTTCTATTCGACGCCGAAGGCGCGCCGCCCCTCGGTGTTCGTCGGGCCGGACAATTACAGCCAAATGCTCGCCGATCCGGTGTTCTGGCAGTCGGTCTCGAACAATTTGTGGTTCGCGCTTGGCACGATTCCGGTTTCGATCGCGCTTGCATTGCTGATGGCGGTGTGGGTCAACGACCGCTTCCCTGGCCGGACGGTGGTGCGCATGGCGTTCTTCACGCCGACAGTGCTGCCGATGATCGCGGTCGCCAACATCTGGCTGTTCTTCTACACGCCGCAGTACGGCCTGCTCGAACAATTCCGTGGAATATTCGGACTGCCGGCTCAAAACTGGCTGGGCTCGCGCGACACTGCGCTGGCAGCCGTCACAGTAGTCGCCATCTGGAAGGAGGCGGGCTTCTTCATGATATTCTACCTCGCCGCCTTGCAGGCGATCGCGCCGAGCCTCGCCGAAGCCGCGTCCCTGGAGGGCGCCTCGCGCTGGCATTTTTTCCGGCGCGTGCAGTTCCCACTGTTGATGCCGACAACCCTCTTCGTGCTCGTCAACGCGGTCATCAATGCCTTTCGCATGGTCGATCACATCGTGGTGCTTACGCGCGGCGGGCCCGATAATGCCACGACATTGCTGCTCTATCACATCTACACCGTTGGTTTCAGTTTCTGGGACACGAGTTACGCGGCGGCGCTGACCGTCGTTCTGCTCGCTGTGCTCGCGTTCCTTGCGCTGATCCAATATGGCGTTCTCGAGCGTCGCATTCACTATCGTTGAGGGGACGGGATGGCGGCCACGCGCTCGGCAGCAATAGCAAACGACGGCCCTTATCAACCACGCGGTGCCGGTCTCGCGCTCGAGACCGTGAGCGCTTGGGTGCTGGCCGTCCTCTGGGTGCTGCCGCTGGTCTATGCCGCCTGGGCGGCCTTCCACCCGCCTGAATTCTCGACCCGGTTTCAGCTGTTCGCGCCGCTGACCCTCGATAACTTCGCGCGCGCGTGGATCGCCGCCCCGTTCGGCCGCTATTTCCTCAATACGTTTCTGCTGGTGACGCTCGTGCTCGGCTGCCAACTCATCCTGTGCACGCTCGCGGCCTTCGCTTTCGCGCGCTACGAGTTCCCGGGACGTGGCATCGCATTCGCGCTGGTGCTGGCCCAGCTCATGATTATGCCGGACGTGCTGATCGTCGAGAACTATCGCACCATGGGAAAGCTCGGCATTATAGATTCGATCCCGGCGATCGCCTTGCCGTACGTGGCTTCGGCCTTCGGCATCTTTCTGCTGCGCCAGACCTTCAAGCAGGTGCCGCGCGAACTCGACGACGCGGCTCGAGTCGAAGGCGCTTCCGGTCTGCAAACGCTGCTCAAGGTTTACGTGCCGCTTGGACGTCCAGTGTACCTCGCCTACGGCCTCGTATCAGTCAGCTTCCATTGGAACAACTTCCTGTGGCCGCTGATCATCACCAACTCGGTCGAGGCGCGCCCGCTGACCGTCGGCCTGCAGGTGTTTTCTTCGACCGACCAGGGGATCGACTGGTCCATCATCTGTGCCGCGACGCTGATGACCTCGGCTCCGCTGCTGCTCGGATTCCTGCTGTTCCAGCGTCAGTTCGTGCAAAGCTTCATGCGGGCCGGAATCAGATGAAACTTATGACGTGGAACATCCAATGGGGCCGCGGCACTGACGGCCAGGTCGATCTTGCGCGGCTGATTGCGGAAGCACGCCGGATCGCCAATTTCGACGTGCTTTGTCTGCAGGAGGTGGCGGACAACTTTCCTGAACTCGCCGGCAGCAGCGGCGAGAACCAGTTCGCGGAAATTTCCCGGCTGTTGCCGGGCTATAGCGTGATCGAAGGTATCGCCGTTGATATTCCGGGCACGGACGGGCGTCGGCAGCGTTTCGGCAATGCAATTGCGACACGGCTGCCGGTGGGGCGCATCATGCGCCATATTCTGCCCTGGGATGCCGACACGACCCTCAGCATGACGCGCGGCCTCCTTGAGGTCGTCGTGCACGCACATTTTGGTCCGCTTCGGATCTTGACCACGCATCTCGAATACTTCTCGTCGAAAATTCGCCGTGCACAGGTGGACGCCGTCCGAGCCATTGTCGCGCAAGGCATCGACCGAGCCGCAACGCAAAGCGCCACTGCTGCTGGCCCTTACGCGCCGCAAGCGGCGCCTGCTGCGACTGTGCTCGTCGGTGATTTCAACATGAAACCCGACGACCCGGTGAAGGCGCTGCTCGCTGAGCCGCTGGGCGTTACCGGTGGTCATATGGTTGATGCCTGGATCGCTGCCAACGGCACGAAGCCGCATCCGATTTCGGCGTGCGTCGTCGACCAGACGAGCGAGCCTCCGCACTGTTGCGATTTCGTGTACCTGAGTGAGGATCTGGTCCCCCGGCTAGCCGCGATCTCCTACGATGGCGAGACCCGCGCCTCCGATCACCAGCCGGCAATGCTCGAACTTTCCTGATTTCTCAAGCCGGCATAGCCGTGATGCTGGAGCGTATTTGGTGACGCTTTCATATTGGACTTCCTGCTCTTGACGGACCGCCTGCCGGTGGCTTCAGCGCGGCAATGGATGCAACCTGACCTGGCATTGCCATGACGAGGCCGGCATGGACGGCCGCTCTATTCGGGCAGCTGCTGCCTTCAAGATCGACCTTGAAGTCAAGCAGGCGGGCACTTTGAGATGGAACCTTGGCGTGTCGCGGCTGTTGTCATTAAATGAAAGAGGCTATGAAAAGGATAGGATGGCAGCTTCAATGCATCTATCGCGATTCCCTTCGGCACCCAATGGACTGGCGGATGATTGACACGTTCGTTAAGCTTGAGGAAGCGGAAGAAAAAGCTATCCGAGAAGAAGCCGATGCTCGGCGCTCCACCGAAGCTTCAAACCGGCCCGACGGTAGTGCGGAAAAAGAAACTCCCCCAAAAGAATAAGGGCGGAGTTCTGCCACCGCCGCTCTTCGGTGGCCTTTTCGCGGTTTTTGCTGAAATTGCGCCGACTACGGACAGCGATATGGATTACAACACGACCGCAGTAGAACGCGCGTTTCAGCTCGCGAAATCAGGTAGCTGCGCCTCAGTGATTGACATCCGAAAGCGATTGAGCGCGGAAGGCTTCTCGGCCGATCAAGTCACTGGGCGCGTGCTGGCAAAACAATTGCTAGCACTCATCCAAGCAACTCGGGGCTAGAATCTCCGACAATTGCTGCATTGCAATCCAGCCTTGCGCGTCGGCGGGAATGATGGCGGTGCGGCGTCGATCTGCGACCGCGGCGCGGCTCGCATGAGCGCGGCCATCGCTATCAGGTCGATCGTCTCGATGTGCGGTTCGGCACCGCCCACAGCAACTTCTAAAGGCCATCGCGCGATTTGCTCAGGAGAACGCCGGACGAACGAACACGCCGTGAGCTTGGCAACCAGCGATCACTTGCCCTCGAAGTTCGGCTTGCGTTTTTCCATGAAGGCGCGGCGTCCCTCGGCGTAGTCCTGGCTTTTGAAACAGGACTTGGCCATATCATCGAGGCTGGCGAAGTCGCGCTCGGCTGACGGTTTGCCGATCTCGCGCGCGGCGGCTTTGGCGAGCGCGATCGTCAGAGGAGCGTTGCCGGCAATCATGGCGCATGTGGCTTCGACGGCTGCGTCGAGATCGGCATCGCTTGTGACCTGGTTGACGAGGCCGATAGCGTAAGCCTCCGCCGCCGTGAACTGGCGCGCCGTGTAGATCATCTCCATCGTGCGCGACAGGCCGATGACCTCGGCCGCGCGCCGCACGGCGGCGTATCCGTAACCGACTCCCAATTTGCCGGCCGGAATGCCGAACTTCGCCACCTCGTTGCAGAATCGCAGGTCGCAGCAGGCGGCGAGATTCATGCCGCCGCCGATGCAGTATCCGCTGATCTTGGCGATCGTCGGCTTCGGAAAATTGTAGAGGGCGTCATAGACCCTGAGCGACGTGGCGCCATAGGTTTGCGCGGCTTCCTCGCTCGCCCGCTCGCTTTCGAACTTGGAAATATCGGCGCCGGACACGAATGCTTTGCCGCCCGCGCCGCTCACCACGAGCACACGAAGTTCACGGTCGGACAAAAAACCGGAAAGGACCTCGTGCGCCTTCTGCCACATCTCCAGGGACACGGCATTCAGCTTGGCGGGGTTGTTGAAGATCAGGTGGCCGACCCGGCCCTCTCGCCGTCCGATCAGTTTATCTTCGCTCATGCCTTTTCTCCTGCAATCGGCGCTCGGCGTGCCGCGTCAGTCGCGCCCATTTGTAAATAACGCATTTCGGGAGAATGGACGAGTGCGGTCGCGATGGACAGGCCAGTCAATTTGCAGGATGTTGGACAATGGGCGTGCAGGAGGATCAGGCCAAGTGGCTGCCGTCGAATTGAGCGGACTGTCCAAAAAGTATGGCGAACTCCCGGTCGTCGACAACGTAAGCTTGCGCATCGAGCATGGGCTGCTGGTGTGCCTGCTGGGTCCATCCGGTTGCGGTAAGACGACGACTTTGCGTCTGATTGCCGGCTTCATCGAGCCGACGGCCGGCGAAATCAGGGTCGGCGACAGGATCGTATCGTCGATTTCCCGAACGCTTCCGCCCGAACAGCGGAACATGAGCATGATCTTTCAGAGCTACGCGCTTTGGCCGCACATGACGGTCGCCGAGAACGTCGCTTACGGACTGCGCTTGCGCAAGCTCGACCGCACGACCATCGCGGCGAAACTCTCGAAGATCTTGGGCAGTACACGTCTTGAAGCACTTGCCGAGCGCTATCCCGGCGAGTTGTCCGGTGGCCAGCAGCAACGCGTCTCGCTCGCTCGAGCACTGGTCATCGAACCGGAAACGCTGTTGCTCGACGAACCCCTCTCCAACCTCGACACCAACTTGCGCGAAGAGATGCGATTTGAGATCCGCCGGCTGCACGATACCTTCCGATACACGACGGTCTACGTCACGCATGACCAATCGGAGGCGATGACCACGGCGGATCTGATCGCGGTCATGAATGGCGGTCGCATCGAGCAGGTCGGCACACCGGAAGATATCTACGACCGCCCGCGCTCGGAGTTCGTGGCGCGTTTCATCGGCGCCAGCAACGTCATCAAAGGCCAGCCGAGCGACGCCAGTCATATCGAGGTCGCCGGGCAATCGATCGCCTGCGCCGGCGACCCGATGGCAACCTCCAAGGCGGCCGCAATATCGATCCGGCCGCACAATGTGAAGCTGCTTACCACCTCGCCGCCGGCAGACACAGGCAATGTCGTGCCTGCAACAATCACCCGGCACGTGTTCCTTGGCTCGATGCGGGATTATATCGCCCGCCTCGCCGACGGTACCGAGTTGCGCGTGACGGCGCCGCCGTCGCAAAGCATCGCGACCGGCACGGCTGTTTACGTGCAGCTGCCGCAGGAGCATTGTCTAAGCTTGGCGGGGTAGAGCCGCCCAACTTTCCAACAGTGCAATGACAAGATCTGCAAGAACAGATCCATCGGAGGAGCAAGGACCATGACCAAAAGCAACACCACGCGACGCGACGTGTTGATAGGCTCGACCGCGGTTGCGACCGCTGCGTTGGGCTCGCCGCTGATCCAGGTGGCCCGCGCGGCCGCGCCGGAGCCGGCCGCCATTACACCAGCGCTGATCGATGCCGCAAAGAAGGAAGGCAAGGTAGTCTGGTACACGGCAGTCGATATCAACGTCGCCGAAAAGATCGCGAAGGCGTTCGAGGCCAAATATCCAGGTATTGCGGTGAAGGTCGAGCGCACCGGCGGCGAGCGCATCTACCAGCGCGTTGGCCAGGAATACGGCAGCAAGATCCACGCGGTCGACGTACTGCATTCGTCGGACGCCGCTCACTTCATCGTTTGGAAGCGCGATGGCATCCTTGCCCCGCTGGTGCCCGAGGACGTGGCGAAGCACTTCCCGCCCGAGCACAAGGACCCCGATGGTATGTTCGCGTCGTGGCGGATCTGGATGAGCGCCATTGCCTACAACACCAACCTTGTAAAGCCCGAGGACGCGCCCAAGAGCCACGCCGACCTGCTCGATCCGAAGTGGTCGGGCAAGATGGTCAAAGCCCATCCGGGATATTCCGGGACGATCATGACGGCGACGCATCAACTGTCGCGCGAGCTTGGTTGGGAGTATCTGGAAAAACTCAGCCGGCAGAAGATCATGCAAGTGCAGTCGGCCTCAGACCCGCCGAAGAAATTGGCGCTCGGCGAGCGGGCGATCCAGGCCGATGGCGTGGACTATCTGCTCTACCTTATGAAGGACCAGGGGCAGCCGGTCCAGGTCGTGTACGCAACTGAAGGCACGCCGCTGATCGTTGGACCGTCGGCGGTCATGAAGATCTCGCCGAACCAGAATGCGGGCCGCCTGTTCCACTTGTGGTCGTTCACGGCCGAAGCCCAGCAGCTGAACGTAGACGTAGGCGGCCTCTACTCGGCGCATGCGCAGGTCAAGGACCGTCCGGGTCGCAAGCCTCTCAAGGACATCAAGACGTTCAAGGAGGATCCCGCCGCCGTAGAAAAACTCGCCGACGAAATCAAGGAAAAGTACGCCAAACTCTTCAAGGTATAAGTGAGTGCTCCAGAGCAGGGTCTCGCGATGCCGAACATCTCAAGACGGGCGATGGTCAAGTCAGTGGCGGCGGTTGCTAAGGTTTAATGGAGGGTGATGGCCAAGACCGTTGAGCCCCTGTCGTTTCGAGCCCATGACCACTGGACTGAACCCCCTTGTCCGTAACCACCGCCCCCGCCACCGTTCCCGCAGCCACCCGCAGCGGCATCCGCTTCGACCCGTCGATGCCGGTGCTGATCGGGTTTTCGGTGATCCTGGTCGGTCTGATCGTGGTGCCGATGGCGTGGCTCATCGTCTACGCCTTCACTGACAGGGCGGGCGCGGCCACGCTCGCCAACTTTGCCCGGCTGTTTACCGATGCGGCATTTCTCGAACCGCTGCTGACGACGCTGACAATCGCAACCAGCGTCGGTATCACCTGCTGCCTGATCGCCGCTCCCATGGGCTGGCTCGTGGCGCGCACTGATATGCCGCTCACAGGCACCGTCCGCACCTTGATCATGGCGTCGTTTGTGACGCCGCCGTTCCTCGGCGCCATCGCCTGGGAACTGCTGGCGGCGCCCAACAGCGGGGTGCTCAATCAAGCGTATCGCGGCGTCACCGGAGCCGGGGCTGACGAGCACCTGTTTAACATCTACTCGCTTGGCGGGCTGATTTTCGTGATCTGCTGCTACACGTTCCCTTACGTGTTCGTATTGGTCGCCAACGCCCTCGACCGCATTCCTGGCGAACTCGAGGACGCGTCGTCGATGCTCGGCGCGCCCACATGGATCACGGCGCGGCGCATCACCATCCCATTGGCGCTGCCGGCGCTGCTGGCCGGCCTGCTGATTGCCTTCCTGCAAGCGATGAACCTGTTTGGCTCGCCCGCGATCCTGGCCATCCCCGCCGGGTTCAACACGCTGACCACCAAGATCTGGGGCCTGTTCCAGTTCCCGCCCAAGCCCGAGCTGGCAGCTGCCGCGTCGATGCCGCTGTTGGTGCTGACGGTGGTTTTGCTGCGCGCCCAGGCCAAGGTGCTGAGCCGTGGCGGCTATTCGGTTGTCGGCGGCAAGTACGGATCACCCCGTCTTGTACCCTTGGGCTGGTTGCGATGGCCTGCGGTCGCCCTTTGTTTCGGGCTTCTGATGCTGCCAGTGTTCCTGCCTTACGGCGCGCTGTTGAATGCCGCTTTCTCGAAAACCGCCTCACGGTTGATCTCGCCAGAAACCCTGACGCTGCAGAATTTCTACTTCACGTTCTTCGAACTCTCTCAGACCAAACGGGTTTTGCAGAATACTTTCGTGCTCGCCGCGTTGACCGCCACACTCGGCACCGTTCTGGCGCTCGTCATCTCATATTTGACAGCACGCAAAGCAATCGCGGGGCATCGATTGCTCGGGGCGCTCGCGACCGCGCCGATCGCAATCCCCGGCATTGTGCTCGGCGTCGGCCTGTTCCTCAGCTACACCCGCCCGCCTCTGGTGCTGTACGGGACGCTTTGGATCCTGGCGATCGCCTACGTCACCATAGAGCTGCCGGCTGCCTATCAGCAGCTACAGTCGGCATTCCACGCGGTGCACCCCGAGCTTGAGGAAGCCAGTAGAATCCTCGGAGCAACACGGCTGCAAGCTTTGCGGCAGATCACCGCACCGCTGCTGCGTTCCGGCGTCATCGCAACGTGGTGCTTCATATTCGTCGCCGTCGTACGCGAGCTGTCCGCGGCGATTATCCTGTTCACCTCGGACACCAAGGTCATGTCGGTGTTGATCTTTGACCTGAAGGAGAGCGGCGACCTCGGCGCGATCGCGGTGCTCGGCCTCGTCATGCTCGGCATGAGCGCCGCTGTGATCATCGCGGCCAACCGCATTCCGGGGTTCGCTGGCGGCGCACGGCTCAGAAGCAACTGATCGGAAGTCTATTGATACCTCCAGGCCCCGCGATCGCCGAGCTACTGGTCGAACGTATCGGCGCCATTGAAGCCGCGCATCTACCCTTGGCGCTCAAGGTGGTGGCCGGGAACCTGCTCGTCGACATCATCGGCCTTTGCGTCGCGGCGCGCAACCAGGACTATATTGTCTGCGCGCGGGCCGGCTTCGATGACCCGGGGACTGCAACCGTCATCGGCCACGCGAGGACCGCCAGTCCGACCACGGCAGCTTTCATCAACGGCATAGCCGCTCACGGCGAAGACTTCGACGATACGTTCGAAGGCGGACCGGTACATGCCGGGGCGGTGATCGTGCCGGCGACGTTGGCAGCCGCGGAGCACGATAGGCTCGACGGCACGGCAGTGCTGCTGGGGATTGCGGTCGGCATTGAAGTGATGTGCCGGCTCAGCCTGGTCAAGCCGAAGGCGATCCATAAGGCCGGTTTTCACCCCACCGCCGTTCTCGGTGCTCTCGGCGCTGCGGCGGCTGCCGGTGCGACGATGAGGCTCAATTCCGCGCAGCTCGCAAACAGCCTCGGCATTGCCGGCAGCATGGCCGGCGGCATCATCGAATACCTGACGGACGGCACTTGGACGAAGCGACTGCACCCCGGCTGGGCTGCGCAATCCGGCCTGAGAGCCGCGCTCCTCGGCCGCGCAGGGTTCAATGGTCCACGCACCGTGTTCGAAGGCCCGCATGGCCTGTTCAACGGCTTCGCACGGACACTCGACGGCGACTGGAGCCGGTTGCTGGATGGCTTCGGCGAGCACTGGGTCAGCGAAACGCTGGCGTTCAAGCCGTACCCTTGCGGGACTATGGCGCATCCCTACATCGATTGTGCCAAGCGATTTGCCACGCGAGGCATTCCGGCCGACGAAATAGCGGTCATTACCTGCGAGACCGCCGAGGGGTTTGTGCATCGCCTGTGGGAGCCGATTAGCGCCAAGCGGTGCCCGCCCAACGGCTACGCGGCAAAATTCTCGATCCCCTATTGCGTAGCGGCCGCCATGCTCAAAGGCGACGTCGGCCTCGACACCTTTTCGGACCAAGCTGTTGCCGATGAGGCCGTGCAGGCACTCGCCGCCAAGGTCGGTTACGAAATCGATGCGAACAGCGAGTACCCGCACAACTATACAGGCCACGTCCGCGTCGTTCTGAAAAGCGGCCAGGTGATTGAGGAGCGCCAACCGCACTTACGCGGCGGCTCACACGAGCCTTTGCGCGTGGCCGATATCGAGGCCAAATTTATGCTCAACGCCCGCTATGGCGGCTGGGGTGAAGCCAGCGCGCGCACCGGGATCGCGCTGGCCCGTGGACTGTTCGATCGCTCTCTCGATCTAACCCCTCTCAGACAGTAGGCGAACCGCCATGACCACGTCGAACGGAGAGCTGCACGGTCGCGTCGCCCTGGTCACTGGCTCGGGGCGCAATATCGGCCGGGAGATCGCAATCGCATTGGCGGCGGCAGGCGCACAGGTCGCCGTCAATGCGCGCTCCAATCGAGCGGAGGCCGAGGCGGTCGCCGCGGAAATCCAGGCTGCGGGCGGCCAAGCTGTCTCCGTGTTGGCCGACGTCATCGATCCGGCAGCCGTCGCAGCTATGACAGACAAAACCGTCGAACGGTTTGGGCGCCTAGACATCCTTGTCAATAGCGCCGCCGTCCGAAAGGAGAGCCCGCTTGAGACCATGCCGTTCGAAGAATGGCGGGAAGTCCTGGGCGTGATCCTCGACGGCGCCTACCATTGTAGCAAAGCGGCGCTGCCGCATTTGAAGCGGAGCGGCGCCGGCGCCATCATCAATATCGGCGGTGTCTCGGCGCATACCGGCGCCAAGCACCGCGCGCATGTCGTCACCGCCAAGGCGGGCCTGGTCGGCTTGACCAAGGCGCTTGCCCATGACCTGAGCGCCGATCATGTAACCGTCAACTGCGTCGTGCCCGGTCTGATCAACACGAATCGCGATCCGAACGCCGCCTTGCCGTCGCACCATAATGTCAACCGGACGCTGGTCGGGCATCTCGGTGCGCCATCGGACATTGCGGCAGCCGTGCGTTTTCTGGCAGGACCCGGCGGACGCTACATCACCGGCCAGACGCTGCACGTCAACGGGGGCGCCTACCTTGGCTGATCAGGTACGTATGCGGATGGCCGCGACCATCTCGAAGATTGCTTGCTCCAGCCGCTGCTTCGGCGTACCTCAACGATAAAGGTCACTGCGGCGCCGGGTTCGCGTATCATCAACTGCTCGCAGGGGGACCATGCGTACAGAGGACGTTCACTTTGTCGGTCTCCCGGCGACATGGGCTGTCGTCAATACGCAGTCGCACCGCGAGCGCCTTGCGCTGAGCAATCTCGAGCGGCAGGAATTTCGCGCCTACTGCCCGTTAATCGTGAAGCGGATCCGGCACGCGCGCCGATCGAGCGATGTTCTCCGCCCGATGTTTCCCGGCTACCTGTTCGTGCAGATTACCCCGGACCAGCGCTGGCATCGCATCCAGTCGACATCAGGTGTGCGCTCCTTGATCCGATTCGGCAATCAACTGGGCCTGCTCGATAACGATTTCATCTCGAGTCTGAAGGCGCGCGAGATCGATGGCGCCGTTGTCCGGCCTGCGAGCCCTTATAGGATCGGCCAGCGGATACGTATCGTCGGCGGCGCGTTCGACGCCTTGGTCGCGACCATCATCGAGATGGACGAAAAGGACCGCCTCGTGGTGCTGATGGATCTATTGAATGGCAAGATAAGGGTCAAAGTCGAGTCGTTGGGTGTTGCGACCCTGTGATCGCGCTCGCCAGCCTCATCATCCTCGAAGACTGCCGCAATCGTCTGCGCGGGAGTTTGACAAAAGCGCACGCGCAATGCGACGCGCTGACGACGGAACGGCAGCGGGAATATTACATCCCATGATCGAAGGCGCTTACAACGACTACGCGGACTGGAAGAAATGGAGTGTCGGAGATTTCATGCGCTACAGCGCGTATGACGCCGCTTACTTCTCGGGCGAGTTGCGTGGTCTTGAGTTGAAAGGCCGTCGGATTATCGAACTTGGGTTCGGCAATGGAAAGTTCCTGGCCTATGCGCGCGATCGGGGTGCTGTCGTTGCCGGTACCGAGCTGCTGGCAGATGTGGCTCGCCAGGCGATGGCAGCGGGCGTGCAGGTCTTTCAATCGGATCTTTCTGACGCCGTGGCGCAGTCCCCCGGCGAGTTCGATCTCGTCGTCGCCTTCGATGTCCTCGAGCATTTGACGTATGATGAAATCCGCATGCTCTTCGCACAGCTCGCCCGCTTGCTCAAACCGGGCGGTCGCGTGTTGGCACGTTATCCAAACGGATGCAGCCCGCTCGGTTGCGTTTCGCAGAACGGTGACCACACCCATCGATCGACGCTGTCCGCGCCGCTCTTGATGCAACTTTTGCTGGGCCGGCCTTGGCGAATGATGTTTGCCGGCAATCCGTATCGGGTAAATGTTGGCGGCAATCCGATTCGGCGGATTGCGCTCGGAACGCGCCATGTACTGCGCGACATAGTCCAGGCAGGCTTCAATTCCATCTACGGGACCAAAGTTACGCTCGATCCCAACGTTGTTGTTCTGATCGAGCATCGCCCGTGCCGAACCCTTTGAGAAGGTCGGGCTAGGACCGTTTCATGGCCTTTGATCGAAACCGCTGGCGCTGGGCCGTCATAGTCTCGCGCGCGGCGCGCGTGAGCCGGATCTGCTGTGGAGCCGGCAGAGCCAGATAGGCAACGGGCGGCAATGCCACGCACGTCCACGATAGGCCGGCCAGTATGAGTGAAAAGACATCGACGACCTCGATGCAACTTGCGATCGCACTGGCGACGCCGGCCGACCAGAGAACGGCACCGACGGCAAGCGACCAGCATACAATCGAATGGCGAACGAAACGGATGTGCAATTGCCGGCCGACGAGATAGGGCAACAGCAGGCCGATCGCCAGCGTTTCGCCAACGGCGAGCGCAAATGCGACCCCTGCGGCACCGAATGGCCGAGCAAGCAGAAGAGCGAAGACGAATGCAATGATCAGTTGCGCGATCTGACTATGCGCCATTGGCTTTGGCAGGTCGGCCAGATGCGCCAGGTAAAGCAGCGGCATGGCTGGCGCGACCGTGATTGCCGGGACGGCCAGCCAAAGCAGCGTCGGCATGTCAAGCAGGTCGGATTTACCGGTCCAGAACTGGATCAATGGTCCCCCGAACTGCATCAGCGCGCCAACCATAACGCCGCCGATCAAGCCAGCTAACCTGCCAATCATCACGAGACCACGTTCGACCTCGGCAGTGTTCCCGGCATGAACATGAGGCGTCAATTCCACGCCTGCCGCGGTTGACAGCATCACCGCGAATGTCCGGCAGAAATTGACCAGCGTCCGATGGACGACAAAGCTGACTACAGCCGCGCCACTCAAGCCCAGCACGCTGAGACCCAGTACCGGAGCCTGCAGCCAGATCAACGGCACAGTACAACTCACTGCGTACCAGCGCATGGCATGCGCGGCATCGCGTAGCTGCGTTGCGTGCGGCCATGAGGGGGTCAGCCTAATGGCTGGGTAGCGCCTGCGGATGTCGGCCAGCAGTATTCCCCAACCGAAAACCAGATGAGCGCCGATGTATGTCATTGCAAGTACCGCAACATTCGCTCCGCCGAGTGCTGCCGCGATTGCGCACATGACGATGCAGCCGCTCGATAGGCTGTCAATCAGAATGCCGCGCGCGAAACTGCCGCGGCCGCGATAGACCTGGGACAGCGCGCTCTTCAGCGAATGTACAATTTGGGCGAGGCCGAGCAACAGCAGGACTACGGCAGATTCTGACGGTGTTAGCGATCGAGTGCTCAGAAACGGCGCATTCGCTTCAAGCTTTACCAGCCCGGCAAGAGCAACGAGTAAAACAAGCGCCATGGCGCTGTAGACGAAAACTCCGAAACCGACAAACCTTTGAAACTCCAACTCGTCGCCATGATTGAAGGTCTTTTGCAGTTGATTGCCAAGAAACACGACGAAGCCAAGATCGACGAGTCCCATCAATCCTGCGCAGGCCGAGATCGTCGCCCAGTCGGCGTAAAGATCGGTCGACCAAACTCGCAGCAGGATTGCAGCCAGCACGAACCGATCGCCGAATGCCACGCCAAGGCTTAAGAGCTGACTTGCGAAATTGTAAAGTGTCTTGCGAAGCACCGTTACCTTGCTCTTTGAGGCTCGAGCCGACTACCGGCTTGTATTGCGTCAGGTGTTGCCGACAAACTCTTCCAGCATCGGTTGCAACCGCTGCTGGAATCGGGACCAGCGGAAATTCTCGTGCCATCGCTTGAAACCCGCCTGGCCCATCGCGCGGCACAGATCGGTGGACCGCAGCAGATGGATCAGGTGCTCGGAAAGGTCGCCCTTGCGATCAAGATCAATATTGAAACCAGTCTCGCGGTGCAGGTTGACTTCGGGCGCCGCGTCGTGGACCGAAGCGATGACCGGCAGCCCGTAACGCATGGCTTCGACGTAGACGAGACCGAAGCCTTCTTTCCGGCTCGGCATGGCGAACACGTGCGCGCTTCGCAGCAACTCGTGCAGGGAGCCTTCGGCGACGAACCCCAGCAGGTCGATATTCGCCACCACGGGCGACTGGCCAACCGCGCCCTTCGTCGCGGCGAAGCCGGGGCCTCCGCCGGCAATCACCAGTCGGGCCTTGGGAATGGCAGCGACGACATCGGTCCACGCATTGATCAATTCGGCATGCCCCTTGTAAGGCGCGAGCCCGTCGATCCGCCCCAGAATCAATGCTGTTGGCGGGCCGGCGAAATCCGCCGGCCGATCCGGCGCCTCGTCCTCCTCTGTGCCAAGCCAACAGACATGCGCCCGCTCGATCGGCCCATGGATTTCCTGGTGGGTTCGCAACGTAAAACTCGAGTTGACCAGCAGACGGTCAGCCGCTCGCAGCAGACGCAGATTGCCCCGCGGCAGCGCATGCCAGATCTCGATGCCATGCATCCATACCGCGAAAGGCCGAGCTTTGCGGCCGCCCAATCGGGTATGAGCCCTCGCCACTCCGGCTGAATCATAGATGAAATGACCCCGTGCGGCCGCCTCGATGGCGCATCTCGCAAGGAATGCGAGCTTGCTGCCGCCGGCCGAGATCGCGGCCTGCCCGGCGATCTGCGGTCCAACCTCGTCGAGCAGAGACAGCATCCGGACCTCTGCCCCGGCATCGATCAAAGTACGAGCGGTCAATCTTGCGACACGCGCGATGCCGCCTCGGCCGGCGTCTAGGAGCGCCGCGCCAAGCAGTATTCGGCGCTGATGCAGGATGGAGCCTGGCAACAAGTTTTACCTGCAGTTGGCGAGACGTTTTCGTATCGTTACGATCACGAATGGACCGGCAGCGCGGCGCAATCCACACGCGCGATCTCTGTTCCGAGGCGGTTGCCATCGGCGAACTTGCGCATCCACATTTCGACCATGACAACTGCCAGCACCAGGTAAGCCCCGTCCCGGCGCCCAGCGACGGTATCGTCGACCAGCCTGCGAACTGCGCCGACATCGAAAAGGCCGCGCTCGCGGATACTTCTTGAAAGGATCAGATCCTCGACCATCGAGCGCATCGGACCAACAATCCAAGACCGCATCGGTGCACCAAAGCCGGTCTTCTTACGCCGGAGCACTGAGGCCGGCAGGCGGGCAGCCATCGCCTGTTTCAGCAGCCATTTTTCCGAGAGTCCCCGGGTCTTGAGTTGCCATGGGATCGTTCTTGCTTGGGCAACGAGACGTTGGTCCAGAAACGGAACTCGCACCTCGACGCCGTGCGCCATCGCCGCCTTGTCCGTATAGTTCAAATTGTGATCGGGCAGGAAGCCTTGCATCTCGAGGTCCAGCATGCGTTCCAGCAGCGGCTCGCCCCGCGTGCGCTGCATCGCTCGAGTAAGCCAGGATGAGGCTTCGGCCGTGGTCGCGATTGCAGCCCGACACCCGGGGCTCAAGCACGCAATTGCCTGAGTCCGCGGATTGAACTCGAATGCCCGCAGCAGAAATTCTTCTTCGTCACCGGCAAACATATAAGCCAGCTTGTCTAGTCGTCTGCCGAGCGGACCAGGCACCCCCTTTGCTGCAAGGGGCAGCACGTACTTGATCGCGTTGACTGCAATCGATCCGGTCCGCGCTCGCAGGACGGCTGAGCGATGGCGGCGGTAGCCGGAAAACAGGTCGTCGCCTCCGGTACCGCTCATCAGCACCTTGATTCCGTCCGCCCGCGCCGCCTGGGAGACCGCTGCCACGTAAAGCGGTGCTGGGTCGGCTTGCGGTTCGTCGAGCGTGTAGACTAGGGCCTCGATATCGTCCGCAGACGGTTCCTCGATCATGATCGGCTTGAGCCCGACACCGAGAGACGCGGCAAACGCGCGGGCAAATGGCAGGTCGTTGCCGAAGCCCTCTTGCTCGAAGCCAGGGCTGTCGAAGCCGATACAATAGGTGTTCCTGGGGCGATGACCTGTTGCAACCATCGACGCGACGACGGCGCTTGAATCAACGCCTCCGGAAAGAAATGCTCCGATCGGAACATCGCTGATGCATTGGTCGGACACGCAGGCGTCAAAGACCTCGAGCAGCGCTTGCGCCTGGCGTGCAGCGGAATTCCGCGAAAACCCAGTCTGGCTCGGTCCTCTTGGCGCAGGTCGCCAATCGGAAACTTCAAAATGACCCAGCCTGGCCGTGAGCATCTGCCCCGGTGGCAGTTTGCGTATGGACTTGAAGGGCGTCCGCTCGCCGGGGCTCCAAAGATTGGTTAGATAGGATGCAATCGCCAGTTCATCGATCGATTTTTCGAGCGCTTCATACGCGAGAAGCGCTTTCAGCTCCGAAGAAAAAAGCATGCCCCTACCAACGCGGGCGTAATAAAGCGGCTTGACGCCTTGCCCGTCACGGACCACGAACAATGACCGCTCGCGCCGGTCCCAAATTGCAAAGGCGAAGATGCCGTTGAGCATCGGGATCATCGCTGCGCCGAATGCATCCCAAAGAGGTCCGAGCACCGCCGTGTCGGAACCAACGTTGAAGACGTAGCCGCGGCGTTGCAGGTCCCGGCCGAGTTCCCGGTAGTTGTATATCTCGCCATTGAAGATCACCTGATAGCGATCTTCGCAACTCGACATCGGTTGCGCCGCGGCGTCGCTGAGATCGATGATGGCAAGGCGGCGGTGGGCCAGTCCGACGCGCGCGGACGCATCGGTCCAGAAGCCTTCCCCGTCCGGCCCGCGGTGGGAGATTCGTTCGCTCATCGCCGCCAGCAGGAGCGCGTCTCCGCAATCGAGATACCCTGCAATTCCGCACATCGCTAATGCCTGCCTCGTTGCCAGGTAGAGCTGCTCAAATAAAAAATCCGACCAGCCAGCCCCAAGCCGAAAGCCGTCGCGACGAGTATTGCAGTCGCGCCCACCACGTCATTGATGTAAAGTCCATCGACACGTGAACCCATCCGCAATGCCAGAAACGACGCCGGCAGGTAAATCCAATCCCTGTCCTGCATAACCCGGACGGTGAACCGCGAAGCCAACGTCAGTATTACACTCCAGGGAATCAGCAGCAGCGGAAGTCCCAACCAGCCGAAATTCCAATAACACTCCGCAAACAATCCCGCGCTGATTGAATTGCCGATTTGGCCTGCAAAAAGAAACGCCATATCCGCGCCAGGAGCGAAGACAGGCTTTTCGGGCCAAAGCGCTCGCGGAATCAGCAGCGCAAACACGCCACGCAACGAGTCGCCCGGCTGCCCGCGGTCATACCGATCGATTACGAACGTTGCTACGTTCGTATAGCTGAACCGCGTGATCGTGGTCTGAACTTCAGTTTCAAATCTCTCCGATGCAGGATCGAAATACGAGCGCAGCATCTGCCAACGTTGCTCCAGCGACCCTGATGTCGGGTTGCCGAACTGCATGCCCTGAACGATTCGGGCATGAGCAACAAGCGGCTGCAGAACAACAAAAGAAATCGCGAAAGCCGCAACAGATAAACCAGCCCGCAGCGGTGTTACTCCCTGTTTTAACAATCCCAATGAAAAAACGATGATCGGAAACAGCACTGCGGACTTGTTGAACATCAACAGCCCCATCGCCATTTCGAATAAAATGAGAGCAACGACATACGGCAGGTATTTACGCGCGCCCGAAAAACTCCAGATGGTCAACAAGTAGATGGCCACCAACGTGGCATCGGCCAGTGAAACAAGCGCGCCCGGCACTACAATTTCCGTCCAACCCATCAGGTTGGGAAAGATTACCAGATATTTCAGCGCCATCCCGATTGCCAGAAATCCGAGAGCGATCGGGAGCATTCTGCTTTTGTCGGAGTTGTCGCCAGAACGGTCGTGAGCGACAATGCTTGGACTGTTCTGGAAGAAGAGCGCGTCAATGCAGGCGCTGGTTGCGAGCACCAAAAATGCGCTCCAGGCGGTAATGAGGTTTAACTTGAAAAGGAGCGACGCATCGAATGCAAAAAGTTCTGTGAGGGATGCTTGGGATGCTTCGGACCCGAATACCGGCACCAAAGAGCCCCCGCAGAAATACACAACCGTACCGACACGAAACCAGAACAGCGGAAGCCACACCCCATCGGGCACGCGGCGAGCGATCTGGATGGCGCCCATCAAAAGTGCGGCACCAAGCCAGATCGGTCCAGCGATGTTTATGACATCGTAGTTCCTGGAGCCGGCAGGATCGCTCGCAATTTCGTAGACGACCAGCAATAGAATTATCGCTGCCAGCTCCCACGGTCGGGCACCCGCACCGGCGTAGCGCGGAGACGCATGCGGCGCTTGTCGCCCGATGCCGGCAGGGCGGATCATCTCGACGCAATTGTCATAGGCGACTTGCGCAATCCGTACCCGCGAACCGCATCCAACAAGCAGGCCTCTCATTTCCGTATTGATTTGGCGATCAATTGGCGTCGTGCTCGCGCTCCGGCCTGGAGCCAATCGCCGGCGTTCTGGTTTTCGTCATGGAACGCCAGCTCATATGTGCTCTCCCAGTGCAGCCTGCAGTGCCAAGCTTTCTGCTAAGTGTTCAGCATAGCGCTTCCCGTAGCCCCGCCATGACAGGCAATTGAGGTCATCCGCGCCGAGGTTTGGCAGCGAATCCGTTCCTGCCACTTCCTCCATAGTGACCGTTATTGCGTTGGCCAATGCGTCGGCATCACCGTGCGGTACCGCGCGAATACGGGACTTGAGCGCGGGCGTATAGCCAAGGTCGCTGCCGCCGGTGCGATCGGTGCAAACAAGTGGCAAACCGCTAGCCAACGCCTGCACCTGCACGAGCGATAGCCCCTCCTGGCGCGAAGCCAGCGCAAAGACATGGGCGCGTGCGTAGAAATCCTTCAGGCGGTGTTGCTCAACCGAGTCGTGATGCACCATCCGCTCGTGTCGCGGAAATGGCACGTCACCCAACCCGCCAACGTGAAGCAGGTGCGTCGCAGGCAGGGACTCGATCGCAGAGGCCAATACATCTGCACCCTTCTGAAACGTCCAGCTGCCGACGAAAAGCACTGTCTTCGGCCCGGTCGGTGTAGTGGTTCGTTGCGGAAACTGCGTGAGATCGACGCCATAGGGGTTCTTGAACATTTTTGGAAGCAAGGCTGGATCGCAGTCGCGAAAACTGTCAACGACGTGCCCCGACGCCACCGCGATGCGGTCCGCCAGGGCATATCCGGCCAGCTCCCGCCGCACCGCAAAGTCGCTCGGCTGGTCGGCGCCGGGGATTGTTGAGAGGATCGCTTTCTGCGACAGGATATGGCGACTGCCACGCTCCAGATAAATTTTCGCACCGAATTTGCGCCTGGCATAAGCCGCCGCCTCGAGCACCAACCCCGACATGCCGATGAACACGTCACAGGGTGCGAGCCTTGTGACGATCGCGTGATTGAGCGCCAGGACCATCGCCTTCTCGCGCACAGCGGGCAGGAGCCTGGGCCGCAATCGCTCCCAGCCTACCAGCGGCCAAATCATCGGCAGCAGCGAAACGTGGCACCGGGCAGGCAGCCCAAACGCCATCGCCCTTTCCTTGGGCACAAAGGAGTAAAACTTGACCTCGTGGCCCAGCGCATCGAGTTCACGCGCGAGGTCGAGCACGTGGAAACGCCCGCCAGTGGCAATCGCGATCCGCTGCCGCTTCGTCATTGCCAACTTATCCACGCCTCCGCGTCGACCGGTATTATTGCAGTCGAGCCGATAGCCGCGCCCCGGAAGGACGACTGCCCATGGATGAGACCAGTAATCTCAAGTTGCCCTTCATCATGGCAGCCCAGTCGCAAAAGCACGTGACGCACAACGAGGCGCTGCGTGCGCTCGACGCGATCGTGCAGCTTGCGGTCGTCGATCGCATCCACACCTCGCCGCCTGTCACGGCCACGGAAGGTGTGCGCTACATCGTGGCGGCGCCGGCGACGGGCGCATGGGCCGGCCAGGAGGACCGCATCGCTGCGATGCAGGATGGCGCCTGGGTCTTCTACGCGCCGACTCAAGGTTGGCTCGCTTTTTCGATGAGCGAGTTGTCCCTGCTGGTGTGGGACGGTACGCAATGGGCCGCCGCCACGGCTGAACTTCAAAACATTGCCTTGCTCGGCATCCACGCGATAGCGGATACAACCAACCGGCTGGCCGTTGCCGCGCCCGCGACATTATTGAGTCACGATGGCGCGGGACATCAACTGAAGATCAACAAGGCATCTGCCGCCGCGACAGCCGTCATATTGCTCCAGGACGGGTTTTCCGGTCGCGCAG
Organism: Hyphomicrobiaceae bacterium; assembly: GCA_041745515.1. Classification (GTDB taxonomy): domain Bacteria; phylum Pseudomonadota; class Alphaproteobacteria; order Rhizobiales; family Hyphomicrobiaceae; genus JAKFWF01. The sequence continues at coordinate 40,266 of JBGTIU010000122.1, forward strand.
AGATCGGCCTGGCCGGTGACGACAACTTCCATCTCAAGGTCAGCGCCGATGGTTCCAATTGGAAGGAGGCCCTGGTGATCGACCGTGCGTCGGGAGCGGTCAACATGCCTTTCTCCAGTAATCTTGCTGCGCCGGTGACGATCACCGCCGGCACCGGCAACGAGTCGTTCTTCGAAAAGCTTGACGCCGCGGCCATGCGCGCCATCGCGCCGCTGTTCACCACGGCGATCGCGGCTTTCGAAGATACCAACGCCGCCGTGCCGCTGACGGACGCTTTCGGGCAGGCGCGCTTTGCCACCAACATGGTGTGGACGCAAGGGTGGAACTTCCACTCCGGCGGCGGCCGTCTCGATACCACCAAGCCCGCCTTCGGCATGAGTTACGAACATAACTACTTCATCAACACGAGCGCCGGCTGGCGGCGCGGCATGGAGTTCCATGTCAAGGCGCAGAGCGCGTCTACCGGCCTCGAGCACCGGCCGATCACCGGCTGGTTTCCGTGGGACGACAGCGGCGTCGGTTCGATGCTGGGGTTCAATGTCGATAACTTCGTGTTCGGACGCTACGACACGTCGCTGGCGGATTACGCGCGCGTTCAGATGGACTTCTCGCAGACGAACTTTACGAAAGTCCAATTCAATCAGCGGACGGAAGTCGACTTTTTTATCAACGCCCAGCCGATCATCCGGCAGAGAAATGGTGCCGGGACCGACTTCATCGCGTTGCCCTATATCAACGCGGCGAACGCTCTGAACGTCCCGACGCCAATGAGTGTCAACGCGACTTATGTCGACGTGAATGGTGCGATCATGACGCTGGGGCTTGCCAGCGCGACGCTCGCCAGTGGCCAGTACGGCGTGTTCATGTCCGCGAACGCGGCAGCCGGCGCCAGTGTCAATCCGTGGAAATCGAGTATCAACAGCACCGGCACCGTCGATTTCACGTCGTGGAACCTGGGCGGAGGGCACTCGTATCTGTCGGCCTGGGTCGCGGTCGGCAACGGTGACGCAGCGACTGTCTACAATGTCAACGGCGGCGGCATCTGGACCGCAGGTCTCGATAACTCCGACGACGACGCCTACGTGGTTTCGCAGAACAACGGGCTCGGCAGCAACAATGCGATGCGGCTCGACCGCACCACACTCCGGCACGACTTCGGCGGCCCTGCCCGGCTCAAGAGCTACACCGTAGCCGGACTGCCGAGCGCATCGACCGCTGGAGCGGGAGCGTTGGTTTATGTATCGAACGCCAGCGGCGGGCCGACGCTCGCCTGCTCGGACGGCACCAACTGGAAGGTCGTTGCCGCGCTCGGCGCGACGGTGAGTTGACGCGGTCACGATCAGTTCCGGGTTCACGCGCATCATCTAGGCATGTGTTTCGCACGTGAGTACTCTTTGCGCCGGCCCGCCGCCGACCGTGCCATTGTATCGACCATGTCGCGTCCGCGAGCATCGGTCTGATAGTTCGCTGCGAAGCACCGCGCACGCCCTGCGCCAGCAATCGCAGATCTAAGCGCATCGTCCGACATCAGCAACCGAACCTTCTCGACCATCTCGGCATCATTCCGAAAACCCAGATACTCCGTGCCATCGACGAAGTGACTGTCATGCTCATCGGTCTTTTCCGCGATCATAGGCCGGCCCATGCCTGCTATCTCGATCGAGCGGGTCGTGATCCTGTCGCGATTGAGCTTGCGCAGGAAGCACATGGCTAATTTGCCGTGATGCATATGGCGAGCGTAATCCATGCCAACCGCAGCCTTGCCAATTCTTATCCGGTCACCGGTCATCGCCGTCCACTTGCGGCCGCGACGGCTGGCGGGGTTGCCGTAGATGGCGATCGAGTAACCGGCATCGGCAAGCAGTTTCAGACTGCGAAACCGGTCCTCCTCCACGGTGCCAACAAACACGACGTCGAACCGCTCGAAGTCCGCCCCGACCTCCTGGGCCGACATCGGCCGATGCATCAGCGGATCGAAGGCGTTACCGACCAGCACCGGATTGCGCACGCCCATAGCGCTGAGTTCCGCGACATTGATGGTCTTGGTTGTGAAGAATACGTCCCACTGCGGAAAGGTGAAGCGAACTGGCCAGCTCAGATTATGCCGCGCCACGATGTCGTCTGGCGAGTAGTAGACCAGCAGCGGATTGCACAACTTGCGGATCTGAACGAGTGTCGCGTTCGAGACGACACGATTGTTGTCGACGAATACGACGTCTGGTCTCTCGGCCGCAACCGCTTGAATGAGTCGCTCGTTCTCGCGATGTTGATCGACCGGCCACCGGAGCTTCCAGCGCACGCGGGCGACGAGCCCCGGCAACCAATATTCGGATCCGATATCGAGCGGGACGGCAATGATATTTGGTTGTCGTTGGAACGCCTCGAAGCGCTGGCGGGCGGTGCTGCCGTTCCACAAATGTCCATGATAGAGCAGCTTCACCTTGTCCGCGCCTTTGCGATCGGGGCCATGATAGCGTGGCGTCACATTCGCTTCGTCGACGAGCCGGCCGCCGGGCCGCCCCGGCGCCGTCCGATCGCGGCCAACTGCTCCCGCAGACCTTCGAGGCACTGCTGATAGCTCCAGCCCCCGATGATCTCGCGGCTTCGATGCGACATCGCCCGGCGTTTGTCGCCGTCGGCGATGATCGGCCGCAAGGCGGATGCGAGACCATCGATATCGCGGGCGGCAAAGCTGTGCCCATTCTCGCCCTCCCGCAAAAGATCGGGCACACAGCCTACTTCATTGGCAACGACGATCGGTAGGCCGGCGCACATCGCCTCGTTGACGATCAATCCCCACGGCTCGTCCTCCGACGGCAGCACGAACACATCGCAGGCGCCGAGCACGCGCGGCAAGTCCTGCTGGTTGACGAACCCCGGAAACACGGTGCCAACCGGCCCGCCCGCTGCCACCAGGCTCCTGAGTTCGCCCTCCATCTCGCCTGAACCGACCATCACGAGGTCGAACGCCAACCCTTCACCGGCTAGCCGCTGTGCCGCCCGGATGACATCGTCCGGATGCTTGCGCCGCATGAATTTGGAAGCGTAGAGCACGGCCGGCCGATCGCCCGAGATGCCGAGTTTCGCGCGGGCCTCGGAGCGCTCATCAGGCGTCATGCCCGATATGCTCGTGAAGCGGTCGTTGTCGACCGTATAGGGCATCAGGCTGATCTTCTCCGCCGGCACGCCCATCGCGAGGTAGTACGCCCGGTTGGCGGACCCGATGGCAAGAAAGCCGTCGCAGGACTTGTAGAAAGTGCCGAGCAGAGGGCGGCGCAGCCGTGCCTTCCACGGGGTCGTTGCGAGGCCGAGATGCGTTTCGCCGCGCATCAGCACGGGGCTACCGACTGATTTTGCGGCGGCCAGCGCAACGTGGTAGGCGGCGAGATTGTGGCCATGCAGCCAAAGCGCATCGAATCCACCGGATCGAATGGTGGTCCACAGGTCGGGCGCGACGATCGAGAAGAAGCCTGACGATGCCGCTCTCTTCGAGGCGTGTTTTACGAATCGATGATCGTAGCCGGCGAGCAGATCGACATCCCATTTCACGACCTGGCCGAAGCCCAGGTCCGGAGCGCCCCGGATGCTGTAGTCGGACAGGTACAGCGCCGTCACGTCGATGTCGCTCGAGGCGCTGAGGTAGGCATAGAGCGGCGCAAAATACTGGATCGGGTGGCTGTTGATGACGGCGATCTTCGTCTTGCGCGCGTTCATTCCTTGCGGTCCTGAACAGCCTGTTGGGCGTGGGGACGTGCCGAGGCTTTCTCGGGTCTTTGGCGCGGGCTTCGGGAGATCGCCGCCAGCAGCATCTGCCGATTGCGAGCGACCGCATCGCCCTGTAGTACGGCCGCCTCCGCCAAACGCCGCGCGCCCTGGACGAGATCCAGCCGCTGGTTGGCGTTCATCCTGTCGAGTTCCAGGATCGCGCCTGCGAATGCCTCGGGCCGATCGAGCGGCAGGCTCCAGCCGGCCTGCTGGCGCTCGAGATCTGTCCACGGCGTCTGATCGCTCAGGATCACCGGCAATCCCGCTGCCAGCGCATCGAAGATCGCATGCCCGAAGTTCTCGCCCTCGGTCGGCAGCAGGAAGGCATCGTAGCCCGCTAGCGTCGCCGCGACTTGAGCGTTGGGAATCGCGCCCCGATAGTTGACCTGGATATTGCCAGGCAGCTTTGCAATCGACGTCTGGCATTCCCGCCAATAGGCTTCGTCGCTGACCGGGCCGAAAATATCGAACACGACCGGCACCCGGAGGGCGCCGAGTACGTCGAGGGCATAGACCAGGTTTTTCTTGCGATCGATCCGACTCAGGAACACGAGACGCAGTGGCTGTCCGGAGGTCGCGGCGAAATCGCGCTGCGTGAACGCCGCGTCGAGGCAGCGGATATTGGGGGCAACCAAGATTTGGTTGACCCATTGGCAGTGCCGGCGAATGTCCTCTGCCTCGCGGTCGACGGTCGCGTGCATGATAACGTCATCGAGCAGACCTAGGCGACGATTGGCGGCGAGATAGAGTTGCTTGTGCGGTTTGGCGAGAGCTGCGGCCCCCGCCGAAAACTCTCCCCGTGGCGACATGATTGTCGGCCGGCGCGGCACCAGGCCGGCGCGACGCATCAGCAAGGCCGGAATCGTAAACTCCCTGTCGAAAAAGCCGTTCAACACCATTACGTCGTGCGGCGTTGTTGCAATCGCTTCGCGTAGTCCGCTAGCTCCCCACGGTCGCGGCCGGCAATAACGGAAATCCGCAAACGACTGCCAGAACCAAGCTTGCGAGGCGGCAAGGGGAGCGGCCGCTCCGATCGGCCGGTCGCGTGCGATGATTCTGAACTCGAATTCGGAGCCGAGCGCCGTCGCCATGGCCGCGATGCTCTGATTGGGCCCTGTCGCCTCGTGGCCCGGCCAGAATACGCCGATAAGCACGAGGACGACGGGTCTCGATGCTTTTGCGGCTGTCGCAGTGTCCGGCTCCACTTGCTCAGCAGCCGTCACAAGAGCTTCTGAGGACACGACGGCTTCGATAACTTTTGGCACCTTGGTTGAGATCGGATGCCGTGTCGCTCAAGCGATGCGCCCGCGGCCGGTGTGGACGTGTGAGACATCCACGCGTTGACAATCAGACCTGGTTCTTCGCAAGGCGACGACGGTGGGGCCGATCAGAGGGACTTACGGCCTCCGAGTAGGAGATACAGTCCAAAACGGTCGCCCAGCATTCTGACGAACCAGCGCGGCCAAAGCGCCCACACCAACCTGAACGGCCAAGCCGAATACCGTGCGCTCGGCTTGATCGCCAACAGGTCGCCAGGGCCAAGACGCGTCGCTGCACTGACGTCGGAAAATCCAGCTGACCGCGCAACTTCCACTGCCTCAGGCACCGTATACGCCTTGGTGCCTGCGCTTTCCAGATGCTCGAATACGGCTTGTCGCTGACTTATCCGAAAGCGGCCCTTTGCAGGGCCGTGGATCAACTGCAGCATGAGGCCTGTCCACGACGGCACATGATAGATCATGGAACGCATCTTCCCGCCCGGCTTCAGCACACGGAATACCTCGCGATACGCCGCTGCCGTTTCGGGAGTATGGTGCAGAACGCCCCACGAATAGACGATGTCGAAGGTCGCATCCGCAAAGGGAAGTGCTTCGGCATCGGCGGTGCGGAGAGTATAGCGATCTCGCGAGACACCCTCAAGCTCGAGCCGCTCCCTGGTCAACGCAATCCCGGCCTCGGTAAGATCGACGCCCGTTGCATGCTGGGCGTGCCGGCACCATTCGAGAAAATCGGAACCCGCGCCGACGCCGATTTCCAGAATGCGAAGCCCCTTGGCCTCTCCGAACCCGGCGAATTCCAGGATGCAGGGTTCAAGCTCATACCGCGTTTGTGCGATCGCTCGAAACCAGGCCAATCGATCGCCGTTTCCGCCGTATCGGACTCCGCAAGTCTCGGCCTCCCAGTGCTGCTTTACTGCAGTCTTGAGCGTGCCCGACACTTCATTGCTCTGACGCGGCAGGCTCAATTCCCGTTCTCTTTCCGGTCGAGAAGCGGTCGACGATGAAACTCACGCGCCAATCACAACCGGCATGCCCGTGCGCAGCGACTGCTCGATGGCGAATGTCGTGCGGGTCACGGCGACCATTTCCTCCAGCGATATCGGCGGCTGGCATTGACCTCTCGTGGCCTGGAAGAATGCCGCGACGAGGCCGCGCTGGCCTTTGTCCTGGCCGCTGCTCTTCATGCGGCTGCACTTGCCTCGTTTGATGATTGTCAGCGAGCGGAAGTCGTCGAGCTGGATGGCGCGTTGCGGACCCATCACCTCGATGTACTCCTTCGGCAGCGCCGCATCGCCGATCGAGGAATAGATGATCGTCCCAGTCGAGCCGTCGGCAAATCGAATGAGCACCGAGACGGCATCGGCATGGCCGCGCGCGCAGATCGCATGAGTCTCGATCGGCAGGCTGCCGGCCAGGAACGTCAACGCGTCGATGAAATGACAAACCTCGCCGATGATGCGCCCGCCGCCCTCCTCGCGTTGAATCCAGGTGTCAGCAGTGACGATGCCGGCGTTGATCCGGTAGAGCATCATCAGTGGCCCTGAGCGGGGTACCAGTGCTGCCTTGGCCTTGATCAGCAGCGGCGCGAACCTGCGGTTGAAGCCAACGGTCAGCACGCCACGCGCTGCCACGCTTGCCGACTCGACGTCATCGAGGCCCGCATCGTCGAGCGCCAGCGGCTTCTCGCAGAACACGTGCTTACCGGCCGCGAGCGCCGCGCCCGTCAACCGCGCGTGCGTATCATGGCGGGTTGCGATGAACACGGTACTGGTCCGCGGGTCCAGCAGCACCGCCGACGGCTCGGTCGCAGCCGTTGCGAAGCCGAACTTTTTTGCAGAATGCGTGGCGCTGATCCCGGTCGACGTCACGACGGCTGTCAGCTCGACGCCCTCTGTCTTTCGCAAGATCGGAAGCAGCACGCCCTTGGCATAGTTGCCGAGCCCGATGAAGGCGACCCCGGCGCCGTTGCCGGCCGGCGTGCCCGGCGTCAGCCGCACCTGCCGCTCGAGCGATCGCGTTGACGGTTCGGGATAGGCCAGCATGATTGCGAGATGCGACTCGCCGCTTTCCATCAGTGCGTAGGCCTTCTGCGCCTCCGCGATTGCAAAGCGATGCGTAATCAGCGCCTTCGGCGTTACCCGCCCGTCGGCAACAAGCCGCAGAAAAGCGTCCATGTTGCGCTGCTCGGTCCAGCGTACGTACGGCAGCGGATAGTCGTTGCCGGCCAACTCATAGCTTGGATCGTGCCGGCCGGGGCCATAGGACATCGACAGCTTTAGCTCGAGCTCGCGCTTGTAGAACGGCTCGCGGTCGATGGTCATCCCGACCATGCCGACGACAACGATGCGACCCTTGAGCCGGCTCACCTCGGCGGCGATATTGACCGGTTCGCTCGATTTTGTAGAGGCGGTGATTATGACAGCGTCGGCGCCGACGCCATCGGTGAAGCCATGCGCCGCTTCGCGAATCGCCTCGCTTGTCGCCACATCCGCGCCAAGCGTTCGAGCGAGCGCCGATCGCTGGGCGTTCGGATCATAGCCCAGCACCCGGCAGCCGTTGGCCTTGAGCAACTGCACCGTGAGCAGGCCGATCAGTCCGAGCCCCATCACCACGACCCGCTCGCCAAGCGTCGGGGCC
>JBGTIU010000123.1:0-3159 GCA_041745515.1 Hyphomicrobiaceae bacterium
CTCACGGCGCGATAGAGCGTGACCCGACCAAAGGGAGGGGGCCGCCCATCATGTCAGCTCATCCTCAGGAAGCCGACATCTCAGGCACATCGCCTGAACTCCTGCAATGTGCCAGGACCGGACACTGAGCGTGCGTCGTGGTCGGCCTTGATCGCGGTCGGTATGTGGCTTGGTGCGGACGCCGCTTAAATTGGTCGAGAGCGAATCACTGCGTGGCCAGATGACCGACTAGTCAAAACAATGGTCGCGAACGCGATTGCCCACAGAATTATCTGCTCTCGGATCTATTGCCTAATTGTCGATCAACCCCAGATCAACCGCGAACGGAGCGCACGAGGGGATAAAAATGTCGAAGCGATTGTATGCGGCCTACTTTACCGGCATCGATGGTAGCAGCCTTGGTCTGTTCTACATCGGCGACGGCGTTATCGCTGGGGTCGATGTCGACGGAATGAAATATGATGGCACTTTCCGAGAGGCGCCCGATGGCACTCTCGAGGGTGTTGTTCAGTTCATCGTGCCCGCAGGCATGAAGCTTGTGACCGGATTGGTGGCCGGCGGCGAGCCTCAGACGCTAAGCGCCCCGATAAAGCTTCGCAGAGAGTTCGGCGACGGCATTGCCGTCACTCGCATCGATACGCCCGCTGGCCCCGTCAATACCCGCTTCGAGTTCCTGCGGGAGATTGTGTGATGGGGCCGCAACACGCTTTCTGGTTCTTCCAAGCCAAGGACCTGCTGAACACAGGCATACTCGTTGCGACGATCGCAGCCATCTGGCTCGGCCCCATAAGGGCTGTCCAGATTACTCGACAGCACGATGAAGAGCGAGAAGGACGCAAAAGGAAACTCGATGTCTTCACCTCTTTGATGAAGACGCGCGGTTTCACCTTGGCGCCGGACCATGTGATGGCTCTTAACCTCGTGCAGGTTGAGTTTAGCGACAACAAAGCCGTCGACGCAGCGTACCGAAAGTACATCGAGTTGCTATCTCGTCCGTTCCCGAAGCCGGGCATGGATGGTGCCGAGCACTTTTTCGAGCAGAACGAAGACGCGCTCTACGATCTCCTGCACGCAATCGGCGACGATCTCGGGTTCAAGTATGACAAGCGGGACCTCAAGAAACTCGCGTACGGTCCGGTCGGTTGGCAGAATGATGAGTCGCAGATTCGGGCGTTCAGAGGTCTTGCTGTCGAGGTCCTTGCGGGTCGTCGCGCGTTGCCGGTCGTCGACTTTGGAAAACTGAACGGCAGCGCAGGCAAGTTTCCGCCACCCCCCACCGCATAAATCAGTGCATCTGCCGCTGAACCACGAGACCACCATGCGCCGTGATATGGACCTGATCCGACAGTTGCTGCTTCTGATCGAAGATCAGGGAAACGATATGAACTCGTAGATCGAGGATACAGTCGTTGAGGGATTCACCGAAGAACAAATCTCGCACCACGTGTGGCTGATGTTGGATGGCTGCCTTATCGAGGCGATTGATCTGTCGGCGATGGAAGGCCCAAGCTTCAAACCAAGGTGCCTGACATGGCAGGGCCACGAGTTCTTGGATGCCGTGCGCGACAAGGACATCTGGACGAAGACGCTCGACGTGGCCAAGCAGGGCGGCACGAACAGTCTTTCTGCCTTGTTTGATATTGCAGCGGCTTGAAAAGTTTTTGGACATCGCGTGAATGATGTCTGCTTCCTCAACCGCACCCTCCGTGCATCAGCACACGGGCAAAACGGTCGAGTTGGGTCAATCGCGTCGCTTGAGCGACGTTCACTGTTGGTCCACTTGACCCCCAACACTCACCGTCAAAGCAGACGCACTGCTACTCCCGCTCCGTGCCAGAAGCGGACCTTGGCGCAAGCACCTCCGGCCCTCGATGAGTAATGGGTTCATCATGATTTGATAACGGCGATTTTCAGAGCTAGACTTGACAAGCATGCTGGACTGGACAGGGAGGCTGCCATGGTTCGTCGCGCTTTGGTGTCGCTCGTCGTCTTGATGTTAGGAGCGCTCTGGATCGGCGTTGGCACCACCCCGGCGGAATCTGCCGATCCCGGCCGCTTGTCGCTTAAAGGCTACGACCCGGTCGCCTACTTTACGGCCGGCGCGCCCATCGAGGGCAAGCCCGCGTTCGAAACGGAATTCGATGGGTCGCGCTACCGCTTCGCGTCGGCCGAGAATATGAGCCTGTTTACCAACGACCCTGACAAGTACGCGCCGCAATTCGCGGGCTCGTGTGCCAACGGCGTCTCGAGGGGCCTCAAGGTTGAAGCCAATCCGCTGCTCTGGCGGATCGTCGACAGGAAGCTCTACGTGTTTGCCGGGAGCAAGGTTCCGGACCAGATGGAGTCCGAGCCGACGCCGCTGATCGAAAAGGCGCGGGTGAACTGGAAGGGTTTGCAGGACCAGCCCTACCGGTGAGCCTCACTTGAGTCCGGCCTTCGTGAGGCCTTCGATGAAGTAGGCCTGGTGCTCGCGATTCTGGAACCGCGAGCCTGATGATGCGACATCGTAAAACGGGTTGAGGCGGCGGAGCTGGGCGAGCGCTTGCGCGGCCTCGGGCATGCGGTCCATCTGCCCGTAGCTTGCAGCCAGCACCGCGTACAAGAAGGAATAGTTCGGGAAGCGCAAGACGTTGCGCTCGAGCAGGTCGATCGCGTTGGCGTGGCGTCTCGCCTGGTAGTATGCCATGGCGATATTGAAGGTTTCCCCGGGACGGGGATTGGGATCGAAGCGGAGCGCCGTTTCGCTCGACGCGACCGCCTCTCCGATGCGGCCCAGCCATGTCAGCACAGCGGCACGTTCGAACATGCTTTCGGCATGGCTGGGATTGACAACGAGCGCGCGGTCGCTGACGGCCAGGGCCAGATCGTATTGGCCGCGCACGGTATGCACCCAGGCCATGACGCTCATGGCCTGCGGGTTGTCGGGATCGAGGGCAAGCGCCTTCTTGGCGTATTCCACCACTCGGTCGACGGCTGCGTTGAGATCCTCTGCCCAGCCGACCGTCGCCACCTCCGCAAAGGCCTTGCCGAGTGCGGCATAGGCGTCGGCGTAGCGCGGATCGAGCTCGATCGCCTGTTCGAAAAGCGCACGCGCCTGCCGGTTGCCCGCGCGCGTGGCGAGGCGGAACCTCTCACGGCCGCGCAGCACCAGATCGTAGG
>JBGTIU010000124.1:0-23162 GCA_041745515.1 Hyphomicrobiaceae bacterium
GCGGCGCATCGGCAGCGCCGGCAGCCGGCAAGGCGCGGCTGGTTTCGGCGCCGCGCGCCTGTTCCTTCGCGATAAGTTCGTCACGTTTGCTCGCAATGCTGCGCAGGCGGCGCAGCATGCCACCCGTCCCGGCCGGGATCAGGCGGCCGACGATGACATTTTCCTTCAAGCCTTCGAGCGTGTCGACCTTGCCGTTGACCGCGGCGTCCGTCAGAACACGCGTGGTCTCCTGGAACGACGCAGCCGAGATGAACGAACGCGTCTGCAGCGATGCCTTGGTGATGCCAAGCAGCACCGGCTGGAATACCGCCGGTCGTTTGCCCAGCTTCTCGATCTTCCGGTTGACCTCCTCGACCTCGGGCCGATCCAGACTCTCGCCCTTGATCAGATCGGTGTCGCCCTTGTCCATGATCTCGACCTTCTGCAGCATCTGGCGAACAATCACCTCGATGTGCTTGTCGTTGATCGTCACGCCCTGCAGCCTGTAGACGTCCTGGATCTCGTTGATCAGGTAGTTGGCAAGTTCCTCGACGCCTTTGATGGCAAGAATGTCGTGCGGCGCGGGGTGACCGTCATAGACAAAATCACCACGCTCGATGCGGTCGCCATGCTGCACCGCGAGGCTTTTTCCGCGAGGAATCAGATATTCCACCGGCTCGGCGGTTTCATCGTCCGGTTTGATCGTAATGCGCTGCTTGTTCTTGTAGTCCTTGCCGAACTCGACCGTGCCGGAAATCTCCGCGATGATCGCATGATCCTTTGGTCGGCGCGCCTCGAACAGTTCCGCTACCCGCGGCAGACCGCCGGTGATGTCGCCGGACTTGGCCGATGCGGTTGGAATACGCGCCAGAACGTCGCCGGCTTTCACCTTCGCACCGGCGTCAACCGAAAGGATCGAGTCCACCGCCAGCAGATAGCGCGCATCGCCGCCGCGCTGCACCTTGATCGGCTTGCCCCGGCCGTCCTTGATGACCAGGGCCGGCTTCAGGTCGGCGCCGCGCGGGGTGGCCCGCCAGTCGCTGACGATTCGGTTGGTCGTGCCCTTCATTTCGTCGGTCTGCTCGCGCATCGAGGCGCCTTCGACCAGGTCTTCGAAGCCGACAATGCCGTCGACCTCGGTCAATACGGGCCTGGTGTAGGGGTCCCACTGAGCAAGGCGTGCGCCGCGTTTCACGGTGTCGCCTTCGTCGACCAGCAACCGCGCCCCGCTCGGAATCTTCTGCGAGGCTAGTTCCTTGCCGCTCAGATCGACCACCGCCACAGCAACATTTCGGCCCATCGCAATCATGCGCTTCTGGCTGTCCTTGACGACGTTGCGGTTCTTGATGACCACCGTACCGTTGAAATTGCTCTCGATGAACGAGGTGTCCACCAGCTGAGCAGTGCCGCCGATGTGGAATGTACGCATGGTCAGCTGTGTGCCGGGCTCGCCGATCGACTGCGCCGCGATCACGCCGACGGCCTCGCCGATGTTGACGGGCGTGCCGCGGGCCAGATCGCGGCCGTAGCACTTGCCGCAAACACTGACCTCGGTTTCGCAAGTCAACACCGAACGTATGCGAACCTCCTGGACCTGTGTCTTCTCGATCAATTCGCTGTCACGCTCGTCGATCAGCTTGCCCCTCGGCACGATGACCTTGGATGTTGCCGGATCGACGACATTTTCTGCGGCAGTGCGTCCGAGCACACGCGCGCCCAGCGACACGATCACCGTGCCCGCGTCGACCACCGCCTGCACCTTGATACCGTCCTCGGTACCGCAATCCTCTTCGGTAATGATGCAATCTTGTGCAACGTCGACAAGCCGGCGTGTCAGATAGCCGGAATTGGCCGTTTTCAGCGCGGTATCGGCAAGGCCCTTGCGCGCGCCGTGTGTTGAGTTGAAGTACTCGAGGACCGAAAGACCCTCCTTGAAGTTCGACAGGATCGGCGTTTCGATGATCTCGCCTGACGGCTTGGTCATCAGGCCGCGCATGCCGGCGAGCTGTTTCATCTGGGCGGGCGAACCGCGCGCACCGGAATGGCTCATCATGTAGACCGAATTGATCGGCCCTTCCTTGCCCTTGGCATCCTTCTGCGTGGTCGAAATGCGCTCCATCATTTCCTTGGCGATCTGGTCGGTGCACTTCGACCAGGCATCGACGACCTTATTGTACTTTTCGAGCCGGGTGATCAGGCCGTCCTGATACTGCTGTTCAAAATCGCGAACTTCGTTGGCAGTCTTGTCGACAATTTTCCCCTTTGACGCGGGGATGACCATGTCGTCCTTGCCGAACGAAATGCCGGCCTTGAATGCGTGATAGAATCCGAGCGACATGATGCGATCGCAGAAAATCACCGTGTCCTTCTGGCCGCAGTGGCGGTAGACGGCGTCGATCAGTCCGGAGATCGCCTTCTTGGTCAGCAGTTGATTGATTAGCTGGAACTTGACGCCCGCGCGTCCCGGCAGCAGCTCACCCAGCAGCATGCGACCCGGCGTGGTCTCGATGACCTCGATCAGCTCGCTGCCATCGGCGTCGATCGAACGATGCCGGCCCTTGACCTTGGCATGCAGCGACACGGCACCGGCGTCGATCGCCCGGCGCACTTCGTCGACCGATCCGAACATCATGCCCTGGCCGGTTTCGTTTTCACGCATGATCGACACGTAGTAGAGGCCGAGCACGATGTCCTGCGAGGGCACGATGATCGGCTGACCGTTCGCGGGATGCAAGATGTTGTTGGTCGACATCATCAGCACGCGGGCCTCGAGCTGCGCTTCGAGCGACAGCGGAACGTGCACGGCCATCTGGTCGCCGTCGAAGTCGGCGTTGAAGGCCGCGCAGACGAGCGGATGCAGCTGGATTGCCTTGCCCTCGACGAGAATTGGCTCGAAAGCCTGGATGCCGAGACGATGCAGCGTCGGCGCGCGGTTCAGCATCACCGGGTGCTCGCGGATCACCTCATCGAGGACATCCCAGACCTCCGGCTTTTCCTTCTCGACGAGTTTCTTCGCCTGCTTGACGGTCGCGGCTTGACCCAACGCCTGCAGGCGCGCGTAAATGAAAGGCTTGAATAGTTCGAGCGCCATTTTCTTTGGCAACCCGCACTGATGCAGTTTCAGTTCCGGGCCGACGACGATGACGGATCGGCCAGAATAGTCGACGCGCTTGCCGAGCAAATTCTGGCGGAAGCGGCCCTGCTTGCCCTTCAGCATATCGGCGAGCGACTTCAGTGGCCGCTTGTTGGCGCCCGTGATCACGCGGCCGCGGCGACCATTATCGAACAGCGCGTCGACCGACTCCTGCAGCATCCGCTTTTCGTTGCGGATGATGATGTCGGGCGCCCGCAGCTCCATCAGTCGCTTCAGGCGGTTGTTGCGATTGATGACGCGGCGATAAAGATCGTTGAGGTCCGAGGTGGCAAAACGGCCGCCGTCGAGCGGCACCAGCGGGCGAAGTTCCGGCGGGATCACCGGCACCTGCGTCAGCACCATCCATTCGGGCCGGTTGCCCGACTCAATGAAGGCTTCGATGACCTTCAGACGCTTGCCGAGCTTCTTCGGCTTCAGTTCCGTCGTCGCCTCGGAAATCTCCTGGCGCAGGTCAGCCTGGATCTGTAGCAGATCCATACCTGACAGGATTTCGCGAATGGCTTCCGCACCGATACCGGCGGTGAAACTGTCCGGGCCGAACTCATCCAGTGCCTGTCCGTATTGCTCCTCGGAGAGGAGTTGCCGCTCCTTGAAGGTCGTGACGCCCGGCTCCAGCACAATGTAGTTCTCGAAATAGAGAACGCGCTCCAGGTCCTTCAGCGTCATGTCGAGCAGCAGGCCGATCCGGCTCGGCAGCGACTTCAGGAACCAGATGTGCGCCACCGGAGCCGCAAGCTCGATATGGCCCATGCGCTCGCGTCGGACCTTGGCAAGCGTGACTTCGACGCCGCACTTTTCGCAAATCAGGCCCTTGTACTTCATGCGCTTGTACTTGCCGCACAAGCACTCATAGTCCTTGATCGGCCCGAAGATACGGGCGCAGAACAGCCCATCGCGCTCCGGCTTGAAGGTGCGATAATTGATGGTTTCGGGCTTCTTGATCTCGCCGAACGACCACGACAGGATGTCGTCGGGGCTCGCAATCGAAATCTTGATCCGGTCAAAGATCGGCGCAGGGGCTTGTTGCTTGAAGAGGTTTGTAATCTCGTTCATCGGCTCGTCTCCTCATCCGCGAAGTGGGGGCTTCGCTGGGAAAATCCTAAAGGCAGCACCTCTCCCTCTGTCGATGGAGAGAGGCTAGTTGCGTCGCCTACTCGGCGGCGGCTGGCGGCAGCTGTGGCCGCGGCACCGGTTCCTGATCAGAGGACAATGCCGAACTATCGGCCGAATTGGCAAGGTCGACGTTGAGCCCCAGCGCGCGCATTTCCTTGACCAGCACGTTGAAGCTTTCCGGAATGCCCGCCTCGAACGCGTCGTCGCCACGCACGATCGCCTCGTATACCTTGGTGCGGCCGGCTACGTCGTCGGACTTCACCGTCAGCATTTCCTGCAACGTGTAGGCGGCACCGTACGCTTCGAGCGCCCAGACCTCCATTTCGCCGAAACGCTGGCCGCCGAACTGAGCCTTGCCTCCCAGCGGCTGCTGGGTGACGAGACTGTAGGGGCCGATCGAGCGGGCATGGATCTTGTCGTCGACGAGGTGGTGCAGCTTCAGCAGGTACTTGAAGCCGACCGTTACCTTGCGGTCGAAGGGTTCGCCGGTCCGGCCGTCGTGCAATTGCACCTGTCCCGACGTATCGAAACCCGCGAGCTTCAGCATCGCGACGATGTCGCTTTCACGCGCCCCATCGAACACCGGCGTTGCCACCGGCACACCGTGGCGCAGCTTTTCGGCCAGCGAAATGATCTCGCCATCCTTCATCTTGTGGATGCCGTCCTGCTCGCCGTAGATCGCCTTCATCGTCTCCTTCAGCGCCTTGGCTTCACCGGTCTCGTGCCACTTCTCGAGCGCGGCATCGATGACGCGGCCGAGACCGCGGCATGACCAGCCGAGATGCGTCTCCAGAATCTGGCCGACGTTCATGCGGCTCGGCACGCCGAGCGGGTTCAACACCACGTCGACGGGCGTGCCATCCTCGAGGAACGGCATGTCCTCGCGCGGCACGATCATCGAGACCACGCCCTTGTTGCCATGACGGCCGGCCATCTTGTCGCCCGGCTGGATCTTGCGCTTGACGGCCACGAACACCTTGACGCGCTTCATCACGCCCGGCGGCAGCTCGTCACCACGCTGCAGTTTGTCGACTTTGTCGACGAAACGGCGTTCCAGGCTTTTCTTGGCGTCCTCGTACTGCTTCTGAATGGCCTCGAGTTCGGCCTGCGCCTTCTCGTCCTTGAGGCCGATCTCCCACCACTGGCTGCGCGGAATATCGTCCAGCACCTCGGTCGTTGCTTTCGGCCCGCGCTTGCCGCCCTTCGGCCATTTCGACACGTCTTTGCCGACGAGGCTGTCCTTGAGACGGCCATAGACGTTGCGATCGAGGATCTGCAGCTCGTCGTCGCGGTCCTTGGCGAGGCGCTCGATTTCCTCGCGCTCGATGGACATGGCGCGCTCATCCTTCTCGACGCCATGGCGGTTGAAAACCCGAACTTCCACGACCGTGCCGGTTACGCCGGGTGGCAGTCGCAGCGAGGTGTCGCGAACATCCGACGCTTTCTCGCCGAAAATCGCACGCAGTAGTTTTTCTTCCGGCGTCATCGGGCTCTCACCCTTCGGCGTGATCTTGCCGACCAGGATATCGCCCGGGGCCAGTTCCGCGCCGATGTAGACGATGCCTGCTTCGTCGAGATTCTTGAGCGCTTCTTCCGACACATTCGGAATGTCGCGCGTCACTTCCTCCGGACCAAGCTTGGTGTCGCGGGCCATCGCCTCGAACTCTTCGATGTGAATCGAAGTGAACACGTCCTCGGCGACGACACGTTCGGACATCAGGATGCTGTCTTCGAAGTTGTATCCCATCCACGGCATGAACGCGACGAGCACGTTCTTGCCAAGCGCCAGATCGCCGAGGTCAGTCGAAGGCCCGTCCGCGATAATGTCGCCGGCGGCGACCTCGTCGCCGACATCCACCAGCGGGCGCTGATTGATGCAGGTGTTCTGGTTCGAGCGCTGGAACTTGCGCAGGCGGTAGATGTCGACACCCGGCTTCGACGGATCGGCTTCCTGCGTTGCCCGAATAACGATACGTGTCGCATCCACCTGGTCGATGATGCCGGATCGCCGGGCGGCAATCGCGGCGCCCGAGTCGCGCGCCACGACTTCTTCGATACCGGTGCCGACCAGTGGTGCTTCGGCCCGGATCAACGGCACTGCCTGCCGCTGCATGTTGGAGCCCATCAGCGCGCGATTGGCGTCGTCGTTCTCGAGAAACGGAATCAACGCCGCCGCGACCGAGACGAGCTGCTTCGGCGACACGTCGATGAAGTCGACTTTGTCGGTGCCGGCCTGCAGCACATCGCCCTGATAGCGAACGGTGGCGAGATCGCCAACCAAACGGCCCTTTGCGTCTATAGCCGCGTTGGCCTGGGCGACGTGATGGCGCATCTCTTCCATCGCCGACAGGTAAACCACCTCGTCGGTCACCTTCTTGTTGACGACCTTGCGATAGGGGCTTTCGATGAACCCGTATTTGTTGACGCGGGCGAATGTGGCGAGCGAGTTGATCAGTCCGATGTTCGGGCCTTCGGGCGTCTCGATCGGGCAGATGCGGCCGTAGTGCGTCGGATGCACGTCGCGCACCTCGAAGCCGGCCCGTTCGCGCGTCAGTCCGCCCGGTCCAAGCGCCGACAGCCGGCGCTTGTGTGTGATTTCCGACAACGGATTGGTTTGGTCCATGAACTGGCTGAGCTGCGACGATCCGAAGAACTCGCGGACAGCGGCCGCTGCCGGCTTTGCATTGATCAAATCCTGCGGCATGACGGTGTCGATATCGACCGACGACATGCGCTCCTTGATGGCACGCTCCATGCGCAGCAGGCCGACGCGGTACTGGTTTTCCATCAACTCGCCGACGGAACGCACGCGGCGGTTGCCGAGGTGGTCGATGTCGTCGATCTCGCCACGGCCGTCCCGCAAACCAACGAGCGTCTTGACAACCTCGAGGATATCCTCGGGCCGCAGTACGCGCATCGTGTCCTCGACCTTGAGGTCGAGCCGCATGTTCATCTTGACGCGGCCCACCGCCGACAGATCGTAGCGTTCGGAATCGAACAGCATGGTGTGGAACAGCTTTTCGGCCGCCTCGATCGTCGGCGGCTCACCGGGGCGCATGACCCGGTAGATATCCATCAGGGCTTCGGAGCGGTTCGCGTTCTTGTCGATGTTGAGTGTGTTTCGGATGAACGCCCCGACCGTCACATGGTCGATATCGAGGATCGGGAACTCCTTGATCTTCTGGTCCTTGATCTCGGCGAGCAAATCGGCGTCGAGCTCGTCGCCGGCCTCGCCGAAGATCTGCCCCGTCGCCATGTCAACGATGTCTTCCGCGAGATAGCGGCCTGCGAGATCCTCGGACGCCACCAGCACTTCCTTCAAGCCGCCTTCGGCAAGCTCGCGCGCCTTGCGTGCGGAGATTTTTTCGCCCGCGGCCGCCACGACTTCACCCGACTTGGCATCGACCAGATCGGCGAGCGGTGTCGTGCCGCGCATCTTGTCGGGCGAGAACGGCATGCGCCAGCCGCGCTTCGATTCCTTGATTGGAATGGATTTATAAAAGGTCGACAGAATCTGCTCGTCGTCGAGGCCCAACGCATACAGCAGCGTCGTGACGGGGAGTTTGCGCTTGCGATCGATGCGCACGTAAACCACGTCCTTGGCGTCGAACTCGAAGTCGAGCCAAGACCCACGATACGGGATGATGCGAGCAGCGAACAGCAGCTTGCCCGATGCATGGGTCTTGCCACGATCGTGATCAAAGAACACGCCCGGCGACCGGTGCATCTGGCTGACGATGACGCGCTCGGTGCCATTGATGACGAATGTGCCATTGAGCGTCATGAGCGGCATGTCGCCCATGTAGACGTCCTGTTCCTTGACGTCCTTGATCGACTTCGAGCCGGTTTCCTCGTTCACATCGAACACGATCAGGCGCAGCTTGACCTTCAGCGGCGCCGAGTAAGTCATGTCGCGCTGCATGCACTCTTCGACATCGTACTTCGGCGGCTCGAAGTCGTACCGCACGAATTCGAGCGTGGCGCGGCCCGAGAAATCCGAGATCGGATAAACCGACCGGAACACGGATTGGAGCCCGGTGTCGGCGCGTCCGCCGGCCGGCTCCTTGACCATCAAGAAGTCGTCATAGGAGCTTTTCTGAACCTCGATCAGGTTCGGCATCTTGGCAACTTCCGCCATATTGCCGAACTTCTTCCGGATGCGCTTCCGGCCTGTGAAAGTATCAGCCATGCCCATGTCCGCTCCTGAGATTGTAATGCAGGGAGTGGGGAGTAGGGAGTAGGGAGTGGAAGGTTGGGGAACGCCCGAAAGCTTCCCTACTCCCTATTCCCTTATTCCCTACTCCCTCAATTCTCATTTCAACTCGACGACCGCGCCCTGGTCCTCGAGTTGCTTTTTCAGCTTGGCTGCCTCGTCCTTCGACACGCCTTCCTTCACTGCCTTGCCGCCGGCTTCAACGAGATCCTTGGCTTCTTTCAGCCCAAGCCCGGTGATGGCGCGCACTTCCTTGATCACGTTGATCTTCTTTTCGCCGCCCGATTTCAGGATGACGTTGAACTCGGTCTGCTCTTCGACAGCGGCTGCCGCGGCAGCAGGGCCCGCAGCAACGGCCACGGCCGCAGCGGCGGAAACGCCCCATTTTTCCTCGAGCAGCTTGGCCAGCTCGGCCGCCTGCAGGACGGTCAGTTTCGAGAGATCATCGACGATCTTGGTAAGCTCGGTCATGATGTTAGTGCCTTTCGATTTGAACGGTTGTGTTTGGGTGGCACGCGAGTATCGATCCCGGTGCCGTTCATGGTTCGACGCTTGGCGGCTCGAGCGCCGCCAACTTCATTACCCTTTCGCCGCCATGGCCTGGATCACCCTTGCGAGCTTCGCGCCAGGCTCCTTGATCGTGCGGGCGATTTTCGTCGCCGGCGCATTCAGGAGACCGATGAGCTTCGCTCTCAGTTCATCCAGCGATGGCAGTTCGGCGAGCGCTTTCACGTTCGCGGGATCAAGAACGGTCTTGCCCATGGTGCCGCCGAGAATGATCAGTTTGTCATTCGTCTTGGCATACTGGACGGCGACCTTGGCCGCGGCGATCGGATCCTTCGAGTAGGCGACGCAAGTCTGCCCCTGGAATAGATTACTGATAGCCGCGCTGTCCGTGTCCCGGAGTGCAAGCTTCGCCAGCCGGTTCTTGGCGACGCGCACCGTGCCACCTGCCGCTTTGACTTTGCGGCGATAGTCGGTCATTTGCGCGACGGTCATACCGGCATAGTGGGCAACAACGACCACACCCGTGTCCTTGAACACGTCGTGGAGCGCGGTCACGAGTTCTGCTTTCGCAGTTCTGTCCACTTATGCTCTCCTAGCTACGCATCCGACCGCATCTCTTGCGATCGTCCGCGGGTTGCACCTTGCCGCAATCTGGCCGGGATCACCGTGAAGGTGAGCCCGAGGCTCGAAAACGGCGCTTGACCTGTCCGCCCGCCTGACTTCATCGAAGCCCGGCGAAGCGTGCCCGGAGAGGTTCAAACCGAAAAGCGACGCGCCCAACCGGGCACTGTCACTACCGGAGTGTCTCCCGTCTAATGCTGGCCCCGGTGAACTCCGGGATTAAGCCGCCCAATTTTGCAATCGAGCAGCGCCTGCAGTCTCGGACAGGGTTCGAGTCGAGTTCCAAAAAGGCAGATGCTCGACTCTCCGGCGGGCTCATCGCCCGTCAGCCGTAACGAGGCCTTCAATCGACCTCGCGTGATTTCGTTTATCCGTGAGTGCCCGCTCCAAGCACGCTCGACTGTTCGATCTTGATGCCGGGTCCCATCGTCGACTTGATGGCGACCCTCTTGATATAGGTACCCTTTGAGCCAGCAGGCTTCGACTTGCTTACCGCGTCGATAAACGCGCGGATATTCTCCGCGAGTTGCGCCTCGGTAAAACTCGCCTTGCCGACGCCTGCATGCACGATGCCCGCCTTCTCGACGCGAAACTCGACCGCTCCGCCCTTGGCTCCTTGCACCGCCGTCTTGATGTCCATCGTCACGGTCCCGACGCGCGGATTAGGCATCAGACCGCGAGGGCCCAGCACCTTGCCGAGGCGGCCAACGAGACCCATCAGATCCGGCGTCGCGATGCAGCGGTCGAAGTTGATCGTGCCCTTCGACACAATCTCGACCAGGTCCTCCGCGCCGACGATGTCGGCGCCGGCGGCTTTCGCCTCATCGGCCTTGGCGCCGCGTGCAAACACGGCGACACGCAACGTGCGACCCGAACCGTTCGGCAGATTGCAAACGCCGCGCACCATCTGATCGGCGTGCTTGGGGTCTACGCCGAGGTTCATGGCGATATCCACCGTCTCGTCGAATTTCGCTTTCGCTCCCGACTTGACGAGCTTCAATGCTTCCTCGAGGGCATAGGCCTTGTCGCGATTGACGATCTTGCGCGCCGCGCGAATGCGCTTTCCTGCTTTGCTCATGATCGTTACTCCGTCACCTGCAAACCCATCGACCGAGCGGAGCCGGCGATGGTCCTGGCGGCCTGTTCGACATTGTCCGTGTTCAGATCCTTGAGTTTTGTCTTGGCGATCTCCAGGCATTGGGCCAGGGTTACGGTTCCGGCACTGACAACGCCCGGCTGCTTACTGCCGCCGTTGATCTTGGCCGCCTTCTTCAAGAAGAAGCTGGCGGGGGGCGTGCGCATTTCGAACGTAAAAGAACGATCCGAAAATACTGTGATCTTCACCGGAATCGGCGTCTCCGGCTCGATATCCTTTGTCTTGGCGTTGAAAGACTTGCAGAATTCCATAATGTTGACGCCGCGCTGGCCGAGCGCCGGCCCGATCGGCGGTGACGGGTTGGCTTTGCCAGCCGGCACCTGCAGGTTGATGTAGCCGTCGATCTTCTTTGCCATGCGGTCTCCCCTTTGTGACACGCGGAGGGATTTCACCCTCCAGGGTTAGCGGTCAACGGGTTGGAGGAATTCCTCAAACCCTCCCGCAACATTGTTGGGAACATTGCCGACCGTTCCGGGTCAGTGACGCACCCTTTGATCTCGGCCGTTAGAGCCGAAATTTGCTTTCGATTGCCTGCCTCAAGCGCTGATCTTCTCGACCTGACCGAACTCCAATTCCACTGGCGTCGGCCGTCCAAAAATCGAAACTGCGACCTTGAGCCGAGACCGTTCTTCGTCGACCTCTTCAACGTGGCCCTGGAACGTGGCGAACGGGCCTTCAGCAACCTTCACCTGCTCGCCGATCTCGAATGTCACCGTCGGCTTGGGCCGTTCGACACCTTCCTCGACGTGGCGCATGATGCGCATCGCTTCTTCGTCGGAGATCGGCATCGCCTTGTTGTCGGCACCAAGGAACCCCGTGACCTTGGGCGTGTTGCGGATCATCAGAAACGCCGCATCCGTCATTTCCATCTTGACCAGAACGTAGCCCGGCAGGAACTTGCGTTCGGACTGGATCTTGCGGCCGCGGCGCACTTCGATGACGTCCTCGGTCGGCACCACAATTTCTTCGAACTGCGCTTCTATACCAGCCTGCTTCGCCCGCTCGCGGATGGCAGCCGCGACCTTGCTCTCGAAATTGGTGTAGGCGTGCACAATGTACCAGCGCTTCGGCTTCGACATGCGTCTCTTGCGTCCTTAAGATCTTGGCAGTGCCGCGTCCGAATTGAGCGCCCTGCTTGTCCAATACCAGCCTGGCCGAGGCCACACTGTCAGCTGCTGCCAAGCCCCAGGATCAGCTTGACGCCCCAGCCGATGATCTGGTCGGCTGCCAGGAAAAACAAGGATGCCAGCGTGACCATTATCAAGACCGCCACAGTCGTAATCCAGACTTCCTTGCGGGTCGGCCAGGTCACTTTGGCCACTTCTGCCCGCACTTCTTGAATGAACTCGATCGGATTGTACTTCGCCATAAAACCCTTCAACCTGACCACGCCTCAACTAGTTCTGCAATTTCAGGAGTTTTTTGTCGTCTACCACACCTCAAAAGGCCGGGGCGCGGCCTTCGCCGCACATCCAGCCTCATTTCATAATGGCAGGGGCGGAGGGTCTCGAACCCCCGACCTTCGGTTTTGGAGACCGACGCTCTACCAATTGAGCTACGCCCCTTTGAGGCACACATGTCGGCCCGCCTGCGCAGGCTATAACCGATTGCGGCCGCAATGTCACAACTTTTTTCTTGACATTGCGTCGCGGCAAATTCGTGGGCTTGTCGTCACATCCTGATGGCTGTTCCCATGCTTCACGCACGCGCAACCGGAAATCAGTCCGTTGCTGTCGTTTTTGTGTTGGCGCACCTCCCGATATGCAGGTTCAGTAGCGTACGAGCTGATGTTCACCGCCCAACCGACGCGTGGCGGCGTGTGCAATGGGAAGGACAGTGTAATGGCCGACATTTTCAAGGATGCACGCAAGAAGGAGTATCTGAATGCCGAGGGCGCCGATAAGCCGCTCAAGAGCCCGATCCCGCTCAGCGTCCTGAAAAAGGCGCGTGGCTACCGGAAGCGCCGGCTGGTCGAGAAGGTGAACGAGCACGATTGCGCGGCGATCCTGCTCTACGATCCCCTGAACATCCGTTATGCGTTCGATGTCTCGAATATGCAGCTGTGGATGACGCACAATCCGTCCCACTACGCAGTTGTCTGCGCCGACGGCCACGGCATCGATTTCGAGTACGGCAAGTCCGAGCATCTGGCCCAGGGGTTCGAGACGATCGACGAAGTCAGAACCGCGAAATCCTGGTTTTACTTCTCAGCGGGCAGTCGCATTCATGAGCGCGTCGAAGCATGGGCCGACGAAATTGCCGACATCGTGCGGCAGCGCGGCGGAGCCAAGAACATGCGGCTCGCGGTCGACAAGCTCGAGCCGCTCGGAGTCGACGCACTGCGCAAGCGCGGAGTAACGCTGGTCGAGGGCCAGGAGCTGACCGAGCACGCCCGCAAGATCAAGTCGGCGGAAGAACTCGAGCTGATGAAATGGACCGTTCGGGTATGCGAGGCCGGCATGGCGCGCATGTATGAGCATTCAGTCGCCGGCAAGACCGAGAACGAGATCTGGGCCGAGTTGCACTTTGAGAACATCCGCTCCGGCGGAGAATGGATAGAGACACGGCTGCTGGCCTGCGGACCCCGCACCAATCCCTGGTTCCAGGAGTGCTCGGACTACGTCTGCAAGCAGGGCGAGATGCTGTCGTTCGATACCGACCTGATTGGGCCCTATGGTTACTGCGCCGACCTTTCGCGGTCCTGGACCATCGGACACACCAAAATGACGCCGAAGCAGGCGGAGCTTTACAAGGCAGCCGTCGAACAGATCGAGCACAACCTCGGGGTCGTCAAAGCCGGCATGACGCTCGCCGAGTTCAACGAGAAGAGCTGGAAGATCCCCGAGAAGTATCAGGCCCGCCGCTACTCCGCCGCCATGCACGGCGTCGGCTTGTGCGACGAGTACCCTTCCGTGCCGACCCACGTCGACTTTGCGCGCGCGTTCACAGCGACGCTGGAGGAGAACATGTGCGTGTGCATCGAGAGCCTGATCGGGGAAGAAAACGGCACCGAATGCATCAAGCTCGAAACCCAGGTGGTGTTGACCAAGACCGGCTGCATGCGGCTCGACAGTTTTCCGTGGGAGATGCGGTGACGGGAAGGGCAGGCGCGCTATGGCTCGATGTCGCCCAGTTCGTTTGCAACACATCGCCAGCATCGGTGTCGAGCGCATGGGCTCGATCGGTGACGCGGCCGGCCGCGACCTGCTCCGGCTTGAAAACCTGGATACCGACATCCCGCCCGATGCAACGGCCGTTGAACGGACGCGCCGGGCGGCCGTCGAGGATTCCGACAACAGTTATTTGCCGTTCGTCGGTCAAACGCATCTTCGCGAAGTCGCCGCCCGGCATGTCTCCGCGTTATCGGGCGTCGCGTATTCCGGGGCCCGCAACTGCGTGATTTCGGTCGGCGGCCTTTCGGGGTTGTTGAACGTGCTTCTCACGACAATCGAAGTCGGCGACGAGGTCATCGTCACGGACCCGACCTACGCGGGCCTGATCAACCGCATTCACCTTGCGGGAGGTACGCCGAAATTCGTGCCGTTCAAGTTCACCCCAGGCAGCGAGTGGAAACTCGACCGGGAGGCGCTGAGCGCCGCGGTCGGTCCGAAGGTTCGCGCGATGCTGCTGATGTCGCCGTCGATGCCGACCGGCGGCACATTCGACCACGACGACTGGGCATTGATCGCAAGGCTGTGCGTCGCGCACGACCTGCTGCTGATCCTTGACAGCGCCATGGAGCGTTTGGTCTTCGACAACCGGACCGTCATTCATCCGGCAGGCTTGCCGGGCATGGCTGAGCGCACGATCTCCGTTGGATCGTCGGCCAAGGAATTGCGCATGATCGGTTGGCGGGTCGGTTGGATTGTGGCGCCCGAACACTACATGCCGGATCTGATCGCCGTCTCGCTGGCAAACGTCGTCGTGCCCGTCGGCATCGCGCAGGATGCCGTGGCTATCGCGCTCGAGCGGTCGTCGGCCGACCTGATGCCTTACGTCAGCGAGCTGCAATCGCGCCGCGACACGGTTCTAGACGAGCTGACGGGGCTGCCGGTGGGCGTGCCGGCCGGCGGATGGTCGCTGCTGCTTCGGGTCTCGGATTTCGGCATCGACGGGGCAACCATGTCGGCGCGGCTGCTCAACGAGGGTGTGTGCGCGACCGCCATGCACGGTTGGGGCAAAACGCACGGGACACAGTATATCCGCTTCGTCTTTGCCAACGAGACGGTGCCTCGGCTCAAGGGGCTCGGCGCGCGCGTTCGCCGGGCGCTCCAGATTTGAGATTGGGGACGCGACATGTCCCAGGCAATAAACTTCATCCCCTTTGCCGCAGTACGCCACGGAAGGATTGCCTGATCGGGCTCAGCCAACGTCAGTCTGTCCGCCTTGAAGATTCCACAACGCTGGCGCATAACAACGCGGGCAACCTCCTCCATTGGCGCTAGCATCACTCGAAGTGCTCAGCTTCATCAGCGATCGAGGGGCAGCGTGCCATATGCTGTTGTGCGACAGGGCAAGGGTCCACGCGCCCTTTGCTCGACGCGCATTTGAACTGAATGAAGGAGAACGATGTGGTCGAACAAACCCGGATCTTGGCTGGTCTTGGCGCGGCATGCCTGGCACTCGCACTGTCGTTCGGCGCGGCTCCCGCTCAAATCGCCATAAAAAAGGCGCGCGAAGCGCCACCGGCGGCGGCCAGGGCGGTTGATGACCGCGAGAGCGCCAATCAGAATACGGTGACGATCATTTCGGGGACGCCAGCGGGAACCTACCTTGCCGTTGCCTACGATATGTCGGCTGTTCTCGACGATGGCAACAACCTTCGAGTGCTGGCTGTCGCCGGCAAGGGAAGCGTGCAGAATGTTCGGGATATCTTGAACCTTCGAGGCGTTGACATGGGTATCGTCCAGTCGGACGTGATGAGCCATTTCAAACGCGAACTCGGAGCCAGTATCGATCAGCGGCTGGTCTATGTCACGAAGCTTTACAACGAGGAAATGCACCTCGTCGTCAACAACCAGATCAAGGACATCAAAGACCTTGCCGGCAAGAAGGTGAACTTCGCCGAGGTCAATTCGGGCACGCAATTCTCGTCGCGCATTATTTTCCAACTCCTCGGCATCAAGGTCGAGGAGGTCAACATCGGTCAGAACGATGCGCTCGTGAAAATAAAATCCGGCGAGATCGCGGGCAGTGTGTTCATCGCAGGTCGCCCGGCGGCGGCCTTGGCGAAACTCACCAAAGACTCGGATATGCGCCTGTTGCCGGTCCCCTACACCGATGCCCTCGAGGAGAACAGCTATTTTCCCGCAGTACTGACGAGCAAGGACTATCCCGGTCTGGTTGCGGAAGGAGCCCAGGTCGATACGATTGCGGTGGGCGCTGTGCTCGCGGTCTACAATTGGCCGGCGAATACGGATCGGCATCGGCGGGTAAGCAAGTTCATCGGCGCGATGTTCGAGAAGTTCGACGAGTTCCAGAAACCGGCGCGCCATCAAAAATGGAAAGAGGTCAACCTGGCTTCCGGATTGAAGGGTTGGAACAGATTCCCACCCGCGACCCAAGCGCTGGAGAAAGCGCTGGCGCAAGTCCCTGTGCCGACCGGCACCATAGACCCCGCGCTCGCACGGCAACAGGCGGCGCGATCTGCCGCCGGCAACCCCAGAGAACAAGAGCGCCTGTTCCAGCAGTTCATGGAGTGGAGCAAGTCGCAGCCGAAGCGGTAGAAACCATGACGCCGCATTGCGGCGGGGCTGCAAGCGGCGTCATCCCACGACGAGCGCGTTAAGCCTCACGCCATCTTGCCGAGGATTTTCTTCATCTCGTCGAAGGAAAACGCGCGCAGCGTCTGCGAGCGCACATTGCCGCGCGAGGCGACGCTGAGGGACAGCGCCGTGGCGGTTTCGTCGTCGGGCGCCTCGCAGATCGCGATGACATCGTGCGACCCAAGCGTCCAGTAGATTTCCTTGACTGTTGCGCCCGCTTTGGTGGCGATCTGCTTGAAGGCGTCAGCCCGCTCGATGGTCTGTTTGACGCTCTTGATGCCCTGATCGGTATAACTGCCGAGCACGATAAATGTAGCCATAGGAACCTCCTTGAGTTGAGCCCCCCAGCCGACGCCGCGATATTACTCCCGATTTATTCCGCTGTACAACTGACTAGCCGACCGGACCACCGGCCGATTTCCAGGCCGCCATTCCACCGTGAATGTGGCGCGCCGATCCGAGGCCGGCGTCCTGCGCGGCCTGAACGGCCATTGCCGAGCGTTCGCCAAACGCACAGTAGAACACCAGCCGCTTGGCGCTGGCCAGCTGATGCAGGATGCCGTCCCGTCCGATGTTTTCCTGTAGCGCCGGATAAGGAGCGTGCAGCGCTCCCGGAATCACGCCGTGCCGGTCACGCTCGCGGCGCTCCCTTAAATCAATGAGGGCGATATCGGGAAGGCCGATCAGCGCCAAGGCGTCCGATGCGGCTATCGCCCACCCACGCCGCGCAATCTCTTCTTGTGCCAACCCGACCCGCATGTTGGCCGGCACGACCACGTCCATCATCTTCGGGTTGGGCAAGTTCAAATTGCCCATCAGCTCCACGTAGGCCTCGACCGAGGCGACCTGAAGCCGGGGATTGAAGGCGCGCTCCTCGCCGATAGTGCTGACGGTATCGCCTTTGTAGTCGTGTGCGGGAAAGACAAACGTTTCATCGGGAAGCTTCAGCAGTCTGTTGAAGATCGACTCGTACTGCTGTCGCGCGTCGCCGTTCTGGAAGTCGGTGCGGCCGGTGCCGCGTATCAGCAATGTATCGCCGGTGAAGACGCGATCGGCCATCGTGAAGGAGTAAGAATCATCAGTGTGGCCGGGCGTGTAGATGACCCCGAGATTCACGCCTTCGATCTCGAGCTGTTCGCCGTCGGCGACGCGCATCGACACGACGTCGGCCTTGGTCTGTTCGCCCATCACTGTGATGCAGCGCGTCCGGTCCCGCAGCGCACCAAGCCCGGTGATGTGGTCGGCATGCAGATGCGTATCGACTGCCTTGACAAGGCGGAGATCAAGATCGTTGAGCAGTTGGATATAGCGATCGACCTTCTCGATAACCGGGTCGATGATGAGCGCTTCGGCGCCGCGCCGGCTGGCGATCAGATAGCTGTAGGTTCCCGAGACGCTGTCGAAGAGTTGACGGAAAATCATGATCCACCTCACGAACTCGGATCGCCTTTCGTGTTACCGGCCTAACGAACCCCCAGGGCGATCTGTTCTACTTCATAGGCACAACATAAAGACTGTCATCCCGGCATTTATTGCCGGGACCCATCGCTCGGCAGACCGTGACGCCTGAGCTTGCCGCTCGATGGGTCCCGGGGACAACCCCCGGGATGACACCGGTGGGGTTGAGGCGCCGGAGAATCGAATTGCCCTGGACGAACCCGGTATCGGGCCGGCAAGCCGCTCACCGGGGTTGTGTCACGATGCGCAGGTAAGGGCGGGGCGCCTTCCAACCCTGCGGATATGTCTTCTTGGCCTCCTCGTCGGACACCGACCCGGCAATGATGACATCCTCGCCCTGGCGCCAGTTGACCGGTGTCGCCACCTTGTGCTTCGCCGTCAGTTGCAGCGAATCGATCACGCGCAGCACCTCGTCGAAGTTCCTTCCAGTGGTCATCGGATATACCAGTATCAGTTTGACCTTCTTGTCAGGGCCAATGACGAATACGTTGCGCACCGTCTGATTGTCTGCCGGCGTGCGCTTGGCCGGATCGCCCGTGGTGCTGGCCGGCAGCATACCGTAGAGTTTCGAGATTTTGAAGTCGCTGTCGCCAATCATCGGATAGTTGGGCGCGTGCCCCTGCGTCTCCTTGATGTCGTTTGACCACTTCTCGTGGTCCGCGATCGAGTCGACCGACAGCCCGATGATCTTGACGTTGCGTGCGTCGAACTCCGGCTTGATCCGGGCCATGTAGCCGAGTTCGGTCGTGCATACGGGCGTGAAATCCTTGGGGTGCGAGAACAGCACAGCCCAGCCCGTGCCGATCCAGTCATGGAACCGGATACGCCCCGCCGTCGTCTCGACCTCGAAATCCGGCGCAATATCTCCGATCTGCAGTGCCATGGCGATGTCTCCTGTTTTAGGTGCGTGGAACTCCAAGATATCAGCCGGTGCACCTCGCCAATGTCCAAAAACTGCAGGTTTGTTTACTTGCCACATATGGTTACTATGATCGCGCAGCTTGATGTTTCGAGGTCCGATGGCCGAAGTCCGACCGAGCCCGCTGCTCGAAAAGCAGCGCATCTTTGCCAGCCGCGATCCAGACGAGGCAGGCGCATTCCTGCGCGGCAAGGAGTTCCGTTTCGAGCTGCCGCGCGGCACAGCGAAGCAACTCGATATGCGTATCAACGGCATCTACCTGCCGGGGCTTTACGTCGGCTACATCCAGTACGGAGCACCGGCCGAGGTTCGGACCGGCCCGGCGCGCAACGACTATTGGCTGCAGTTGCCGATCGCGGAGCCTATCGAGTTCACTGTCGGGCGCCAATGTGTTGCCTGCGATCCCGGCCGCGCTGTGGTCTCATCGCCGCCCCATGGACTGCTGATCCGCACGAAAGGCGCGGGCGCGCGGCTCAATATATCGCTGACCGCGGCGACGCTGAACCGTCAGTTGGCGGGTCTCCTGGGTGCAACACCCACGGTGCCGCTCGAATTTGCCCCGGCGCTGGACCTCACCACCGGTCATGGCCGCAGCCTCGCGCAGCATGTGCGGCTTGCCGTCATCGCATTCGAGCGGGCCGGCGCGATGCCTTGGGACGCGATCACGGCCAGCCTGTTCGAGCAGTTCATCATGCACAGGCTGCTGCTGTCGCACCCCAACAACTATAGCGAGCGCCTGCGCGCGCAGGACCGCTCGCTGATCCCGCGCGATTTGAGACGGGCGATCGAGTTCATGCACGCCAATCTCGCAGCGCCGATCACCGTCGCGGACATCGCCGATGCGTCGGGGATCGCCGGCCGCACGCTGTTTCAGTACTTCCGCGACTTTCATCGCACCTCGCCGATGCGCTACATGCGGGATGCCCGCTTTGAAAAAGCTCACGATGCATTGCGGCAAGCCCAGCCAGATGAAGGCGTGGCCGAAATCGCAATCAGATTGGGCTTCTTGCACTTGGGCCGTTTTGCAATCGAGTATCGCAAGCGCTTCGGGGAGGCCCCGTCGGTGACGCTTCGACGGCAGAAAAGGGGCGCCTCGAGACCGCGAAACGGCACTAATGCCGGTCTGCTGCAAGGGTGATCCGATCACGCGGTTGCCGCAATTGCAACGCGGCCGGGACACCAGTCGCTCACGACCGCGCCATTTCTCAGATCAATCATCATTTCCATCAACGTTGCAACTCTCGAGGTCGCTGCCATGATCCCGTCCTCACGCTGGTTGAAGGCTACCCGTTGGCCCGGCTTACTCATCGCTGGTCTGGGCCTCGCGGGCCTGCCCGTCGGAGCCGCCACCACTTCCCCCTCGCCAGTCGACGTCAAGGCCGAACTCGACCGCACCGTGCTGAAGTCCGGAGAGAGTCAGAAGATTTACCTGCGCATTGCCATAAGCGCCCAACGCCGGCCGGAGGCACGGCGGGCGCCGATGAACCTCGCGCTCGTGATTGACCGTTCGGGCTCCATGTCCGCCCATGCCCGCATGGAGAACGCCCGGCGTGCAGCCCAGATGGCCGTCGACAGGCTGGGCCGCAACGATATTCTGGCGGTGGTCAGCTATGATGACCGTGTCGAGATCGAGGTGCCGGCGACCAAGGTTACAGATCCGCACCGCATCAAGGATCGGATCGCCGGTTTGACGCCGCGAGGGTCGACCGCGATCCACGCCGGCCTGCTCGCCGGCGCCAACGAATTGCGCAAGTTCAAGTCGCGCGACCGGGTCAATCGCATCATCCTGCTGTCCGACGGGCTGGCGAACGTCGGCCCATCGCGGCCCGCAGATTTTGTCAGCTTGGGACGTGAACTGGCGAGCGAAGGCATCACGGTTTCCACCATCGGGCTCGGCAGCGGCTATAATGAAGACCTGATGGCCGGCCTCGCGCGCAGTGCCGACGGCAGCCACGTGTTCGTGGCGGAGAGCGCGGATTTGGCAGGCTTCCTTGCTCGTGAATTCGACGATGCGCTTGGTATCGTCGGACAGCAGGTGGAGATTATCATAACCTTGAAAGAGGGTGTCCGGCCGCTGCGGTCGCTCGGTCGCGACGCGGAGATCCGAGACAATCGTATGATCTACAAGGTCGGTGCACTGTTCGGCGGAGCGGAGCAGGTTCTGGTCGCCGAGCTGGACGCCGGCGTCCATGCCGCGCAGGCGGCGGGCCAGATCGCCAGCATCGAGGTCGCCTACCAGGATGCGGCAAGCGGGCAACGGGTGTCGACGATTGCGACGGCCAGCGCCGGGTTCGACAGTGACCGCGAGGCCTCCGAGAGGAGTATCAATCCCGAGGTCATGAAAGACATAGCGACACTGCTTTCGCGCGAAGCGCGGCAGGAGGCGATCAATCTGCGCGACGCCGGTCGCCTTGACGAGGCCAAGCGCAAGTTCGAGCAGAACGCCGACTTCGTGCGCGCGCAACAGGCAAAATCCCCAGGCGCAGCCGCCTATGCGCCGCTGCTTGACGAGTTGAAGGCCAACGAGGCTGCGGCGTCGACGGAGGCCCAGAGCGGCGAGGGTTGGTCGAAGTTGCGCAAGGTGCAGCGTTCCTACGACAGCAATCGGTCAGGAGCGGCCACACGCTATTAGTGCTGCGTGGTTTCTCCTTGAAACCCACCCATGGACGTCATCCCGGCCCTTGTGCCTCACCCCCACCGGTGTCATCCCGGGGCTTGTCCCCGGGACCCATGGTGCCACAATTTCGGGCCGCGCGGTTCGCTGAGCGATGGGTCCCGGCAATAAATGCCGGGATGACAGTCTTTGTGTTTTGGCAACTGAGGTAGAATTGAATCGCTTTGGCGTGACCCCAGCGATCTATCTCAACGCCTACGAGCCTTCGCCGAGATGATGCTGATCTCGAGACATTGTTGAACCATAACTCGGGCCTCTCGGGTCCGAAACAGCTCACGGGCGCCAAAGTCCGGTGGCCTCGGTGGTCGGCGCGGTGCCGGTGAAGGACCAGCGCAGCGGACAGGCTGCGCGCCGCCGCCAGCCTCGGGCGGTCTCGAACGCCCATGATCTTTCGGCGCCTTCGATGCGCTTCGCCTCCGCGCCGCTCCAGTCCACGATGGCGCGGCCCTGCAATTGCAGCAGATCACCGTTCTCGAAGTCGATGAACAGCAGCGACGCGCGCGGCTCGCCGAGGAAGTTGCCGAGCGTATTGTAGTAGCGGTTGCCGCTGAAATCCGGAATGGTGAGGGTGCTGCCGTCGATGCGCACGAAGCCGGGTCGACCGCCGCGGTGCGACACGTCGGGGCCACCAGCATCGCCGATGCGCACGGCCGACGTGCTGGCGACGAGGAAGGTATCGGATCGGGCGATCAGCGCCCGCGCCTCGTCATCGAACGCATTCAGTTTTTCTCGCGGTGCCGGTTGACGAGACACGGCCTCGACATCGCGGGATTGTATGTACTGCGGGCAGTTGCCAAAGCTCTGCCTTACGGTGACCGTAAAGCCCTCCTCATCAACGCCGCTGACGCGGCCGTTGGCGCGATTGCGTCGGCGCGTCGACAGATCGAGCCCCAGCAGGCCGATTCCCGCACCGACCGCAATATTCGGCCCAGCCGGATCGTCGGCGAGTGGCAACGCGCCGATCCGCAACGTCGTCGCATCCGGCGATTGTACGAAGCCGGCCGCGCCTGTCAGGATCGTTGCCAGTGGCCAGCCGTCGGCGTCGTCAACTCCGACGAATAGGTAAGGCAGCAGCGGAAAAAAAGTGCGGAGCTGATTGATCAGGACATCGCGGATACCCGCGCCCTTGGCGCCGCCGCCCGCGAGCTGCTGCGCTGCCAGTTCGTCGGCGTGGAACGGCGTGTGCTGCATGGTGGTTCAGTCGGGTTTCGGGATCGGCG
The DNA here is from genome assembly GCA_041745515.1 of Hyphomicrobiaceae bacterium. Taxonomy (GTDB): domain Bacteria; phylum Pseudomonadota; class Alphaproteobacteria; order Rhizobiales; family Hyphomicrobiaceae; genus JAKFWF01. The sequence goes on from JBGTIU010000124.1 coordinate 22,780, forward strand.
ACGCCGGCATAGCCTTGAAGTTGGGCAGCGCCTCGACGCGACGCAGCCATTGTCGGACAGCCGGATAAGGCTCGAGCGCGATGATGTGAGGGCTCCGGTGCAGTCTAGGGCATTCGCATTCGAGCACGACACATGCCCTTCCCGTTTTTCACGGGGAGAGGGAAATAGTGCCATACGCAATTGACTTCTTGTGCTGCCAGCCAGATTACCAATTGCGCCATGCCGCAACAATCCGCATAATGCGCAATGTATAATTCCATTTTCCGGAACAATGTATGGATCGGCTGGATCAGCTTCGAATCCTGGTCATGATCGTCGATACGGGGAGCTTGGCGGGCGCGGCGCGCCGGCTGCACCGCTCGGCTCCGGCCGTTACGCGAGGC
>JBGTIU010000125.1:0-7307 GCA_041745515.1 Hyphomicrobiaceae bacterium
CGCCCCCGCCAAGGCGGCGCTCACCCGCTACCTGGCGCTCGGCATCGACCCGGCAGATGGCGTTGCCCGGATGCTGCGCAACAAGTGGCTGTTCCCGTCGAAGGCGGCGCAGGGGTATTTGACCCGACAGCGGTTCGGCCAGGAGCTGAAGGTGCTGGCTGAGCGGGCCGGGCTCGACCCGACGCGCGTTTCACCGCACGTACTGCGGCACGCGTTCGCCAGCCACCTGCTCGACCGCGGTGCAGACTTGAGAGCCGTGCAACAACTGCTGGGTCACGCCGACATTTCCACAACGCAGATCTACACCCACGTGCTCGAGGAGCGATTGCGACAGCTCGTCTTGCAGCATCACCCTTTGGCCAAGGGGTAGTCATTCGTCTGGCCGGACCTGCTATTGGGGCAAGTTACAAGCTCGCCGGCCGAACCGGCTATTCACCGCCGCTTGCCGCGCTTGCCCTTGCGGGCGCTCGGCGGTCTCGACGCAAGCGTTGGCTTTTCGTCGGTTCGAACGGCTGCTGTAGGGCTTGTCACCGCAACCGGCGCTTTGACCAGCCCGCCACTCGGTGCTGGGTTCGCCATCGCCCTGACCGGCACTGCGCCAGCCGGGCCGCCTGCGCCAGACGCCGACTGTACCTCGATGAAGAGATACCGCACTTCCGGATGCAACGCTTTGATTGCGGCCTCCAGCCGGTGGTTCGCCGCCTCGACATCCGAAGCAAGAGCGCCATCCTCCATGTCGATGCTGGCTGCCACGATCACATCGTTTGGCCCCAGCTGCATCGTGCGGATTTCGTTGATCGCGCGCACCGGGCCGCCGTGCCGGCTTTCGGCATCGATCAGCCGTCGGATGTCCGCCTGGGTTTCGACCGACGCCGCCTCGCCGATCAGCAGGCTCTTGATCTCGATGGCGAGGAACGCCGCCACCGCCGCCAGGATCAATCCGATCACGATCGAGGCCAGGCCATCCGCCCATGGCAGCGCGAGCAGATGCGCCGCCGCGATGCCCGCCAGCGCCACGACGAGCCCCGCGAGTGCAGCAAAGTCTTCCAGCAGCACGGTGAACAACGCCGGGTCCTTCGAGCTTCTGAGAGCCGCCAGGGCACGCTGCCCGTCGCGCGTCGCATTAAACGCTGCCACCGCCTTCCAGGTCGAAAAGCTCTCCAGCAGCAGGGCCACGCCAAGCACCATGTAATTGACGTGCGGGTTGGAGATTGGATGCGGATGCAGCAGCTTGTCGATGCCCTCGTAGATGGCGACGCCCGAGCCCAACGAAAACAGCACAATGGCGACCACAAAACTCCAGAAGAAGATTTCTTTCGCGTAGCCGAACGGATGACGCGCGTCGGCGGGCCGTCTCGATCTGCGAATGCCGTGGTAGAGCAACCCCTGGTTCGAGGTATCGACGAGCGAATGAATCGCTTCCGACAGCATGGCGGACGAGCCGGTGTAGGCGGCAGCCACGAACTTCGCTACGGCAATGCCGAAGTTGCAGGTGAGCGCGATCAGCACCACTTTCGTCGATCCGTCCGCTGCCATCGGCTCATCGCTCCATCGTTCGTTGTGTCGTCGTTCCAACGGCGCAACCATGCCGCAGAATGATTCTGAATGCCAACCACTCCAATTGGCGTTGCTTCGAAAGTGGACCTTTGGTTTTCTGCCGCTTAGAACCGCTTGACGGCTCCCGCATCACCTTCACGGGGAAACAATCCATGCCGAAATCAAAGAGCGCGGCGCCAAAGGACATCTCGCGCGAGTCGATCGCGAGCGCTTACGCGCGCATTCGTGGCCACATTCGAAAAACACCGGCAATGGAAGTGGCAGGTGCCGACTTCGGCCTCGATATCGGGTTGGTCGTCCTCAAACTCGAGCACTTGCAGCACGCCGGCTCGTTCAAGAGTCGCGGCGCGTTCGCCAACCTGCTGATGCGCGAACTTCCCGAAGCTGGCGTAGCGGCGGCATCAGGCGGAAATCACGGGGCAGCGGTTGCCTATGCCGCTGCCAGTCTCGGACGCAAGGCAACGATATTTGTGCCGGCGATTTCCTCGCCGGCCAAGATCCAGCGTATCCGTGATTTCGGCGCTGATCTGGTTGTCAAAGGCGAGCGCTATGCCGACGCGCTCGACAATTGCGAAGCGTACATGAAGAAAACGGGAGCCCTTGGCATCCACGCCTACGACCAACCCGAAACGCTGCTGGGTCAGGGCACCGTCGGCCTGGAGCTCGAGACTCAGGCTCCTAGCATCGACACGCTGCTGGTTGCCGTCGGCGGCGGCGGGCTGATCGGCGGTATCGCCGCATGGTACGAAGGCCGCATCCGCATTGTCGGTGTCGAACCGCGAACAAGCACGGCACTCCACAGCGCGCTCGATGCCGGCAAACCGGTCGAAGTCGACGTTTCCGGCATCGCAGCCGACAGCCTCGGCGCACGCTCTGTCGGCGCGTTGATGTTTCCACTAGCCCGCACGTTCGTCGACCGCGTGGTGCTGGTCGCCGACGACGACATACGCAAGGCACAGACCACCCTATGGCAGGCGCTCCGTCTGGTGCTCGAACCCGGTGGCGCGGCGGCCTTCGCAGCTTTGCAAACCGGCTCCTACAAGCCGGCCAAAGGCGAGCGCGTCGGTGTGCTGCTATGCGGGGGCAATACGACGGCGGTCGATTTCGGCGCTTGACTGTCCGAGCCCGCCATTCGACTCAGGACAACCCGCGAAGCACCTCGCGCACGATCGCCCGCGCCTGGGTGATGCGCGTCCGATGACGAAATGACCGCCGCTCATGACTTCCGAACACTCGCTTCGGCGAACCTGAGTATCGCCGTGTGGTCGGCATCGCGGCCGAGCTTCCCAAGGGCGAGGCCGAGATAAGCGCTGACAAAGGCAAGCTCGTCGGCGCCGACGCCGATCTCTTCGGCCAGGCGACGAGCCATGCCAACGTCCTTCTCCATGAGCGCGAGCGCGAATCCTGAATCGAACCTTCGGTTCAGCATGAAGCGTTCGACCTTGTTCTCCGTGGTATTGTTGCGCCCCGTCGACGCATTGAGCACCCTCGTCATGACCGCGCTGTCGAGCCCGAACTTCGCGCCGACAACAAGCGCTTCGCACGTCGCCACAAGCCCTGCGGCCGACACGTAGTTGTTGAGCGCCTTCATGGCGTGGCCCGAGCCCAGTTTGCCGGTGCGATGCACGGTACCCATGGCGCGCAGCACCGGCTCAACCCGATCGAGCAGCGCAGGTTCGCCCCCCGCCATGATCGCAAGCGTGCCGGCCATCGCTTTGGCGACACCGCCGGATACCGGCGCGTCGATCAACCCTATTCGATGCTCACCCAACTCGGCACCGAGCGCCCTGGTATCGAGCGGATAGGAAGAACTCATATCGATGATGATGCTGCCCGGCCGCAAGCTGGACGCGACGCCGGGCACGCAATCGGCCCCCAGCACTACTGTGTTCACGACTTTGCTGTCGGGCAACATGGTGATCACGATATCGCTTCGACGTCCGACATCGGAAGGACTGCTGGCAATCTCCAGGCCGGAACCCGCGTTGTCGGCTGAAAGCTTCAACGCGCCGAGCCGATTGGAATCCCGGTCGTAGGCGAGCACCGGAATCGCTGCCTTCAAGAGGCAACTCACCATCGGCTCGCCCATGTTGCCGATACCAACGAAGCCGACTATCCGATTTGTGGCCATGACACGCTCGTGCTCGATGCCGTCTCACAAACCAGTGTGAGCTGCGCGCCGCGCAAGCTCAAGCCTCGGAAGCCCATCGGTTTGACACGGCAGCGTTGCTTGCGCCGAGCGGCGCGGCACTCTTAACTGTCGGATTGCTTGCCTACCGCCCCTCGCGCCACCACGCAAAGGCAAGCAGGAACAGCAGCGCTGACAACGCCACCAGCCCTGTGAACATCGGGGTCAGTTTGACGCCGCGCGTGACGTAGGCTTCGCGATCTCGCAATCCGATCCAGCCCGATCCGGCCAACACTTTTGCCGATGACATCATGGTGACGCGCGGCACATCGACCGACGCAGGATCGCTGCTGGCAAAGGCGCCGCTGCCTTTGGTCCAGAACACGCCGCCGCCGGTGGCTTCACTCAGCGGCTTCAACTTGTCGTCTGTCGCCGTCACTTCCGACATCTCGCGTACGTCCTCGGCACCGACATGGGCGACGGCGGTGAGCACGCTGGCGGGACCCGGCGTCTGCATCTTGTAGAGCCCGGGCTCCTTGACCTCGATCACTGAGCGCCAAAGGCCTGGCCCGGCTTTCTCCAGCCGCACGGTATCCTCAACGCCGCCGGGCGGAAGCAGAGCAACCGGCGGGACGGTTTCCTCCATGGAGCGCCGTTCGATCGTCAGCTTCAAGCCCTTGGCGGAGGCGATCAAGCGCTCTTCCTCCAGATCCGGCTCCTTCATCAGCCAGTGCGATAGACGGCGCAACAGATCGGTGTGTGGACCGCCACCCTCATAGCCGCGCGCCCACAGCCAGGCGTGATCGGATGTCAGCAGCGCGACACGGCCTCGTCCCTTACGGTCAAGCACCAACAGCGGCTTGTCCTCGGCTCCGCTCATGATTGTTCGCCCGCGCTCGGGTCGCACCTCCACCTGCCGGAACCATCTGCCCCAAGCCGGTTCGCCGCCAGGCGTTGCTCCGACGGCGGCGTTCCCACCGGTAAGGCCGCGCGTTACCGGATGGCGCATGCCGACATCGGTCAGTTTCGCCTTGAATGCCTGCTCGAACACGCGCCCCGTCGGCAAGGCGGGCAGCACCGGCGACAGTGGCGTGCGCACCAAACTCGACGGGCCTGCATAGTCGTCACCAGCCGCGATCAGCAGCGCGCCGCCGTGCTCGCTCACATAACGAGTGATGTTGTCGTAGTAGGGCAAGCGCAGGATGCCGCGATGCTGATAGCGGTCGAAAATGATGAGGTCGAACTCGTTGATCTTCTGCGCAAACAGTTCCTGCGTCGGAAAAGCAATCAGCGATAGCTGATTGATCGGTGTGCCGTCCTGCTTCTCTGGCGGACGCAGAATCGTGAAGTGCACGAGATCCACGGCGGCGTCCGACTTCAGGAGATTGCGCCAGGTTCGCTCACCCGCGTGCGGCTCGCCGGAGACGAGCAGCACGCGCAAGTTTTCGCGCACGCCTTCCGCCGTCAGAACGATCCGATTGTTGGCAACCGTGAGTTCGCCCGGAGCTGCCTCGAGTTCGATCTCGATGATGTTGGGACCGGCATGCGGCAGTGGGAACGGCACACGCACAACGCGACCGATTTCGGCTCGCACCGGTTGGTCAGGACGGCCTTCACGCCGAACTTTCAGCGTCACGGTATTGCCAGCGGCGCCGGCTCGGCCGGTTTCGCGCACAGCAACCTCGACCTCGCGAGTCTGTCCGACGATGCCATACTTCGGCGCCTTGATCACTTCGATGCGTCGGTCGAATTCGTTCGGGCGGCCGGTGAGGAGTGTGTGCACAGGTGCATCGAATCCCAAGCCCGCGGCCGACTTCGGCACATCGTGCACCTGCCCATCGGTGATCATGATGACACCGGCCAGACGATCAGGCGGCACATTGGCCAGCGCCTTATTGAGGTCGGCGAATAGGTTGGTGCCGGAGGAATTGTCCCCGTCCGGCTTCGAGGACGACACCCATTTCACCTGCAGGCCGGGCATCTGGCCCAGTTTGGCTTCAATGTCGGCCCTGATTGCCGCAACTTGCGCCGGCCGTCCGGCCAGCAGCTGGCTGGTGCTCTCATCGATCACGACGATTGCGATGTTGCCGAGACTGTCGCGCTGCTCTTCGCGCAACGTCGGGTTCGACAACGCCAGCAGGAGTGCTGCGAGCGCCAGCGTGCGGAACAGCGCGCCGCGGGTGCGCCGCCAGCCTAGCAACGCGACCAGCGCAACTGCGACCGCGATTGCCGCCCAGAACAACGGGACCGGCACCATCGGCGCGAAGTCGATTGACCAGCTGCTCATTGCCCGATCCTTTCGAGCAGGGCGGGGATATGCACCTGGTCGGCCTTATAGTTGCCGGTCAGCGCGTACATCACGATGTTGATGCCGGTGCGGAACGCCATCTCGCGTTGCGCTTCGCCGCCGGGCACGGTCGGATAGATCGGACGGTTGCTCTCGTCGAGGGCCCATGCGGCGGCAAAATCGTTCGACGTGACGATCACGGAACTGACGCCGTCAGAACGCTTGGCGCGCCGGCCTTGTGCTGAATTCTCGGGCGCGTCGGCCTCGACCCACAATTGTCCGCCGTCCCAGCGCCCAGGGAAAGAGCGCATCAGGAAGAACGACTTGGTCAGCACGTGCGTTTCCGGCACCGGTTCAAGTCGTGGCAGATCAAGCCGACCGAGCAGACGCTGCAGCGGCGTGCCGTTGGCGCCGCCACCCTGTACGTTGAAGCCCGATGGCAAGCCCAGCCCGTAGTCACGGGTGTCGAAGATGATCATGCCGCCCTGCTTCATGTAGGCGTCGATCTTCGCCAGCGCGGCATCGGGCAATACGCGCGCGTTGGCCAGCACGGGCCAGTACAGGATCGGGAAAAACGCAATCTCGTCGTTGACGATATCGACGCCGACTGCGTCGCCGGGATCGACCGCGGTCTTGGCCACCAGGAGCTTGTTGAGGCCGGCGAGGCCCTGGCGGCTTGTCGTGTCGGTCTGAGGATCACCTGACAGCACGTAGCCGAACGTGACCTTTGCGGTCGCGGCCAATGCGCGGGCATCGGTTCCAGCCACCGGCGGGCGGACGGTCTGAACGGCAGTCCCCGGCGGCTGGCTGAGGAACGGCAGATCAAACGGAAACGGCCGTTGACCCGGCGCCTGCGCCTGCGCCGCGGCATCGCGCGACATCATCGGCGCGGCAAACAAACAGACCACCACAAACGTGGCCACCCCCCGCGCCACCGGCCGCAGCGATCGCCAGGCGAATCCACCGGCTTGCAAAGCAACGACGGCCAGAACATCGATAAACAGCAGCATGAGCGCCGTGGAAAGCAGTTGCGGCTTCAATGGCTGCGAAACCTGGGCCGTGTAGCTACGCCGTTCGGCCGAGGCCGGAAGCGAAGGCAACGGTCGCAACACAGTCTTCGGCCCGATAATGTTCAGCGCCCTTGGGGACGCCTGCGGACCATAATAGCCGGGCGGGTGATCCGCCGACGGTCTGGTGTCGCCAAGTTTTGCGGCAGTGACCGCCTGGGCCGTTGGCGGTGGCGATCTCAGCGCGCCAAAACCGTCGAGCACCTGCACCGGCGCCAGCACCGTACTTTGTTCGCTCGAGGCAGCGGCGTCGTCCGAAGTCTTTTCC
>JBGTIU010000126.1:0-22477 GCA_041745515.1 Hyphomicrobiaceae bacterium
AGGCCGCAATCACGCGCGCGCGGCGCTCGAGCGGCGCCCAGCTCTGCACCGCCGCGAACGACGGCACGATGAAAAGGCCACCCGCTGCGGCCAGACCGAACAAGGCGAAGCCCATATGCAGGCCCCAGGCCGAACCCAGGAAGTCCGCGACCGAGACCACCACGCCGAACTGCGCCGCGGGCGCAGACGAGATCGCCCACGCCAGGTCAAGGCAGAACATGCCCATCAGGAAAGCGGCGACCGGCACCAGCGCCAAGTTGGGCCTCTGTTTGCTCGCCTGCGCCGCTGCGACCGAGCCGATCGCGATACCGACGGTGAAGACCAGCAGCGCGATGGTCAGCAACTGCTCGCTGCCGCCGATGTGCGTCTTGACGAGGGTCGGCAGCAGCGACAGCGCAACTGCACCGACGACCCAGAACCATGCGGTGATCAGTCCGCCGATCCATAGCCGGTGATCGGATTTCAAGTCGCGCAGGAGAGCGACGGTCGAGGTCCAAGGATTGCGTTCGATGACCAGATCGGGCGCGCGTGAACCGGTCGGCGGAATCAGCCGAGCGAATGCCCAACAGAGGAGTGCCATGACGATGACGGCGACGACGACCCATCCGCTGGAATTATTCGCGATATCTGCGGTTTTCGCGGTTTTCGCGATGCCATTCGCGGCGCTGTCTGCGAGGGCCAATCCGCCAGCGATGGTGCCGGCCAGGATGGCGGCAAACGTCGCGCCTTCGATCAGGGCATTGCCTGCGGGTAGCTCACGGGTTTCCAGATGATCAGGCAGTATTCCGTACTTGATCGGGCCGAACAGCGCGCCGATAACACCGAACAGCCCAAGAGCAACGAAGAGCAATGGCAGCGACTGCAAGTAAAAGCCAAGTGCTGCAACGATCGCAACTGGGATCTCGGCGAGCTTCAGCTTGGCCGCCATCTCCGCCTTGTCGAACTTGTCGGCAAGCTGGCCGCCGACCGCCGACAGAATGAAGTACGGCGCAATGAAGACCGCCCCAGCCAACGTAACGAGAGCCGGGCCCTGCGTGCCGCCAAGCTGGAAAAGAATGAGGATAATCAGCGCGTTCTTTACAAAATTGTCGTTCAGCGCCGAGAAAAACTGACACCAGAACAGAGGTACGAACTTGCGCGATGTCATCAGGTATTGAAACATGGGGCGGCTCGTTCGACGAAAGGTCAGCGGTTGAGACGAGGATGTACTTGGCAGGCTCAAGGCACGGATGTTGCTCGCAGGTTGTGCCTGATCGTGGTTAATTAAGGGCTTTGAGGCCCGCGGCTTGGTTCTAGCGACAGCGTGGCAGCGTCTTACGGCAGGTTCGCGGCCTGAGCGATCGGCCCGACAGCCGGTCGATCAAGCGCAACGGTGGTAGAGACCTTGACTTCCAGTCACGCGATGTGAACTAAGTTCACATCAATATACTATAACTCCAAGCCAAGCTCAATAGTCTTTATGAGCATAGTTCATAGATTGTGGTGCCAGCGCGAGCACGGCAATTACATGGGTATTTTGAATGACTTAGCTAGTATTAGTTCTGTTCTTCGGGCAAGACGGGCAGCGGGTAGAACTCAATGCCCTCGTCGTGCAGCTCGCGCGCCTCGTCCTTGGACGCCTCGCCGTAGATGCCGCGTGCTTCGACTTCGTCGTAGTGGATCTTGCGAGCCTCCTCTGCAAACCGAGGCCCTACGTATTCGGCCTTGGCTTCGACCTCAGCGCGCATCTGGCGCACCGCTTCGACGAACTGCGCCCGCACCGCCGACTGCTTGGTGGCCTCGCCGTTGACGGCAGCCACGACGCTCTTTCGGTTGCCTTTGGTCGCCACATTTGGCGCCATCAGCGCCTTTTCGACGGAGCCGGAGCCGCATTCCGGGCAGACCAACAGGCCGCGCTTCGCCTGAGCGTCGAAGCTCTTGCTGTTGCGGAACCAGACTTCGAACTGATGGTCCTGAGCGCATTGCAGTCGATAACGGATCATGAGGCGGCTTTCAGCGGGTTGCCCGCATGAACAAGCTCGAAGCTGCGATCGTGCGTCAGCGAAGGCACGCGCGAACGCGCTTCATCGATTGCAGCTGGGTCAATATCAGCAATGATAACAGCCGGTTGGGTGCCATCGGCCTCGGCCAGAATTTCGCCCCACGGCGAAATGACAAGGCTGTGCCCATAGGTCTGGCGCCCATTCGGATGGGTGCCAGCCTGGGCTGCCGCAAACACGAAGCACTGCGTTTCGATGGCACGCGCCCGCAGCAGCGTGTGCCAGTGCGCCTTGCCGGTCGGCACAGTGAAGGCCGCCGGCACCGAGATGAACTTCGCGCCACCATGCGCCAGGGCACGATAGAGCCCAGGGAACCGCATATCGTAGCAGATTGTTAGACCAAGCGTGCCCCACGGCAGATCAGCCAGCACGGCGGTCTTGCCCGGTGCGAAGTTGCGGCTTTCGCGGTAGGTCTCGCCGTTGGGCAGATCGACATCGAACATGTGGATCTTGTCGTAGGTTGCCGTGATGACGCCTTCCGGCGAGATCAGAATCGAGCGATTGGCGAGCTTGTCCGGGCTCAACGCAACGCCCATCGATCCCACGTGCAGCCAGATCTTCAACTCCCGTGCCAACGCCCGAAAGTGCGCAATTGCGGGGTTTCCTTCCTGCGGCCGCGTGGCCACAAATAGCTTAACACGATCCATCTCCATAAGAGTCGTGATCTCGGGCGTCAAAACGTAAGCCGCGCCTTTGCCGGCAGCGTTACGGATCAACGACGTAGCGGCGGCTAGATTGGTGGCGACATCGGCTCCGGATGTCATTTGCACAAGGCCGACGCGAAATGCGATCCGAGTTGGCGTATCTGTCATCGGCTGATCCTCGGACATGGTCATCAGGCCATTCAAGCTTGCAGCATTGCATCGAGACGACCCTGGAAATCGAGGGCGCGGAGATCATCACAGCCGCCGACGTGATGGTCGCCGATGAAAATCTGCGGCACCGAATTTCGCCCTCGGGCTTTCAGGCGCATGGTTTCGCGAACGGCCGGCTTGCCGGTCACGTCGATCTCTTCGAACGCAATTTTCTTGTTCTGCAACAGATGTTTAGCCATATCGCAATAAGGGCAAAGCATGGTCGTGTAGATCGTGACGTTGGGCATTGGTCGACTACTCACTGCGCCTTTCAATCTCAACAGTAACAGACAATAACTTGCTGGAGGATAACCGCAATGCCTGGAAGGTGGTGCCGACAGGCTCCGTGATCAACGATTTGCCGACAATGAACGTCTCCGATCGTACTCAATCTCAGCTCAACTGCACCCCTTGCCCCGCGACGACGATCGCCAGTACCAGCGCGTCGACACGGGCGGCGCCGGCTGCCTTCAAGGCGCGTGCGCAGGCGTTGAGCGTTGCGCCGGTCGTAACAACATCGTCGACAAGAACGACGTTGCGGCCTTCGACAGCGTTGCGGCGGTTGTCCGGCACCTGGAACGCATGGGTGACGTTCTGTCGGCGCTGAGCCTCGGTCAGACCCACCTGCTGCGGCGTGCGCCGTGTGCGAATCAGCACCGCGGCGTCGACCGGCAAGAAGCGCGAACGCGAGACTTCGTGCGCAAGAATAGCTGCCTGATTGAACCGCCTGGTCAACAGCCGCCATGGGTGCAGCGGCACCGGGACAAGCAGTGCGGCGTCGCTCAGCATTTCATGGCCCGCGGCCGTCAGCCAGCGGCCGAACAGACGGCGCGCATCATGCCGGTCGGCGTATTTAAGCCCGTGCACAAGATCACGCATCACGCCATCGAAATGCGCCACGGCGCGAGCGCGGTCATAGACTGGTGGATCGGCAAGAGCCGCTCCGGAGACAATCGTGCCACCGCTGTCGAACGGCATCGGCAGCCCGAGCCGATCGCACAGTGGCGCTCGGATGAATCGGACGCTTTTCCAGCAGCGCGCGCACAGCGCGTCGTGTGCGCCAAGCGGCCGGTGACAACCCACGCAGACCGGCGGCATTATAAAATCCATCACCGATTGGGCAACTCCAGACAGGGCTCGCCTGGCACCTGAACCGCCCTGTTGCAGTCGCCCTTGTTCAGCTTCGGTCATTTGGCCTATGTGATCCGGAGTGGCAACGATCGCATGGTATCGGCTCGAGCAACGCATGGCCATTGCGCCCGTCATCTTCAATCGACGACTGCTCAGACATCGGCGTGACCGCGCCGCGGCCGACATTGCGGCTTGCGACTTTCTGCTGACACGCGTCGCCGACGACATGATCGGCCGCTTCGATGCCGTGCGTCGCACGTTCCCGACGGCGCTGGATCTGGGTTGCCACCACGGGTCTTTGACGCGGCGGCTCCGCGCGCATGCGAGTATCGAACACGTCGTCGCGGCGGATGCCTCTCGGGCGATGCTCGAACTTTGCGATGGGGCGAGGGTACAGGCCGAACCGGAAGCGCTGCCGTTCCGCGACGCGACCTTCGATCTCGTGGTGTCCGGGCTCTGCCTCCATCTGGTGAACGATCTGCCGGGCTCCCTGGTGCAAATCAGGCGCATCTTGAAGCCCGATGGCTTGATGCTCGCTGCCGTGCTCGGAGGTGCCACTTTGACGGAGTTGCGTCAGGCATTTGCCGAGGCCGAGACCGAAATCGATGGCGGCGCCAGCCCGCGCGTCGCGCCGTTTGCCGATGTGCGCGACCTGGGGTCACTATTGCAGCGCGCGGGCTTCGCCTTGCCCGTCGTCGACGCCGACGCCGTGACTGTGAGCTACGCATCGCCCTTGCATCTGATGCGCGAGATCAAGGCGATGGGAGCGAGCAACATGCTCGCCGAACGGCGCAAGGTTCCGCTGAAACGCCGATTGCTGTTACGGGCGGCCGAGATCTACGCCGAACGCTTTTCCCGCTCCGATGGACGCGTAACGGCAACGTTCGAGATCATCACGCTGACCGGCTGGGGCCCCCACGAGAGCCAGCCGAAGCCGCTGCGGCCGGGGTCGGCGACGACACGTCTTGCGGATGCGTTGGGTGTTCCTGAGCGCCCGGCCGGCGACAAAGCGGGCTGAGCAATTGTCAGCCGAGCAGATCGCGCAGAAACGGCAGCAGCGGCAAATCGGCCGGCGGCATTGGATAGTCGCCGAGGCGGCTGGCGCGCACCCAGGCAAGCTGCTGCCCCTCCCTCGGCGTCAATTCGCCTTCCCAATTGCGGCAAAGGTAGAGCGGCATCAGCAGGTGAAACGTCTCATAGCGATGGCTGGAAAACGTGAAGGGCGCGAGGCACGTCAAACACACCTCGATGCCCAGCTCCTCGGCAAGTTCGCGCACCAGAGCCACCTCGGGCGTTTCGCCCACTTCGACCTTGCCGCCGGGAAACTCCCACAAGCCTTCCATCGACTTGCCCGCCGGGCGCTTGGCAATCAGCACCCGATTGTCGCGATCGACGAGGGCGGCCGCGGCGACAAGTGCAACGCGCATTTTGGAGTTGACCGAGAGAGTCGGTTTGCTCATAGGCGCGCCGTAACACCGCCGTCGACATAGAGTATATGCCCAGTGACGAAGCTTGCCGCGTCCGAACTCAAAAACACCGCCGCACCGACCAGCTCTTCGACGCGGCCCCAACGGCCAAGCGGCGTGCGATCGATCAGCCAGCCGGAGAACTTTTCATCGGCGACAAGCGTCTTGTTGAGTTCGGTTGCGAAATAACCGGGACCCACGCCGTTGACACGGATGCCGTGTGGTGCCCAGTCGATCGCCATTCCCTTGGTCAGCATTTTGACGGCCCCCTTTGATGCCATGTAGGGCGCAATGCCGGGGCGCCCGAGTTCGCTGGTGATCGAGCAGATGTTGATCATCGCGCCGCGGCGGCGCGGGATCATGTGACGCGCAACGGCCTTTGCCACGTAGAATACGCCGTCGAGATTGGTGCGCATCAGCTCGGCCCAAGTCTCCTCGGGCAACTGTTCGAGGCTCATCCGACGTTGGATGCCGGCATTGTTGACAAGTATATCGATCGCGCCGGTCTCGGCTTCAATACGTTCGATTGCCGCGTTGGCAGCGCTTGCATCGGTGACATCGAACGCCATCTCGGCAATCTCGTAGCCCTTGGATCTGAGCGACGCGGCGGCGGCGCGAGTGCGGCTCACATCGCGGCCGTTTAGCACGATGGACGCGCCGGCTGCCGCCATGCCTTCGGCTAGCGCGAACCCGATCCCTGCCGTTGATCCAGTGATGAGGGCGCGACGACCGGCGAGGCTGAACTGGTCGAGTGGCATGCTGACACCATCCTTTCAGTACAAGCGTTAGATGACGCCCGCGCCACGCAGGGCATTGATATCGGAAACCGCGAACCCCAGCAGATCGCGTAGAACCTCATCGGTGTCCTCGCCCAGCAGTGGAGGCGCCTTGGGAGCGGTCGTGTCGTGGCTCGCCATCCTGACGGGGTTCGCGACCACCGGCAACGGCCCTGCTTCGTCGTGCATGAGAGTGCGGCGCATATTGCGGGAACGCACCTGCGCGTCCTCGAACACGCGATCGATCGTGTTGATCGGACCGCACGGCACCGCGATCGACTCGAACATCGCGATCCATGCTGCGGCCGTCCGTGTCGTCAAGGCAGCGGCAATCTGCGGGATCAGGCTTTCCCGACTGCGAATGCGGTCAGCGTTGGTCTTGAAGCGCGCGTCACCGCCCAGGCCTGCTAGGCCGGCCGCCTCACAGAAGCGCTGGAACTGGCCGTCGTTGCCGATAGCGAGGATGATGTGCCCGTCGGCTGTGGCGAACGATTGATAGGGAACGACCGTCGGATGAGCGTTGCCCATGCGACCGGGTACGGAACCAGCAACCAGGTGCGTCGAGGCCTGGTTGATTAGGCTGGACACGGTGGCGTCAAGCAGTGCGACATCGATGTAGTCGCCCTCGCCGGTGCGCTCCCGGTGCACGAGCGCTGCGAGGATCGCCGCAACGGCGTTCATGCCGGCGATCTGATCGGATATGGCGACGCCGACTTTGACAGGTCCGCCACCGGGCACCAAGTCGGGCTCGCCTGTCACGCTCATCAGGCCGCCCATGCCCTGCACGAGAAAGTCATAACCGGCCCGGCTGGCATACGGGCCGGTTTGGCCAAACCCGGTGATCGAACAATAGACGATGCTCGGGTTGACCGCCTTCAGCGAGGAATAGTCGAGCCCGTACTTTGCCAGTCCGCCGACCTTGAAGTTCTCGATGACAACGTCGCACTTGGCGGCGATTGCGCGGATCAGTTCCTGGCCCTGCGCGAGCGCCATGTCGACAGTGACCGACTTCTTGCCGCGGTTGGTGCAAAGGAAATAAGCCGACAGCCCGGGATCGGCGCCCGACGGATCCCGCGCGAACGGCGGTCCCCAGCCCCGTGTATCGTCGCCCTCGCCGGGTCGCTCGATCTTGATGACTTCGGCGCCCATATCGGCAAGGAACTGGGCGGCCCACGGTCCGGCCAGGATACGCGACAGGTCCAATACCCGCAGATGCGCCAGCGGAGCCGCCATCGTATGCATATCCTTCGGTTGCGTTCGCCGGCCAACGGTAAGCATAGTCGCGGGCAAATCAAGCGATGACAGGCTCGGCAATGAATCAGCAGTTTCGCTCGACCCTGGTTGATACCTCGGTAGATCGCGAGCGTGCCGGAAACTTCCCGGGCTCTGGCGATCCTGGCGCACTCGAAGCGCTGATAGACGGTCGCGCTTCGACGCCCGAGACCAGTTTTGCTCATCGATCCTCCACCGGCGGATACGGCGAAGCCGCGTTGATCGAAGCCTATCGGCAGCGCGGCTTCTTGCGCGCCAACCTCGATCCGCTCGGACTGACGACTATTCCTGACGTGCCGGAACTCGACGTGCGCGAGTACGGCGTTGCCGCCGACAGCCGGCTCGTTGCGCGGCTGAAAGCCTCTTACTGCGCCACAATTGGTTGGGAATTCGGCCATATCCATGACAGCGACCGGCGGCGCTGGCTGGCTGCCGAAGCAGAGAATGGCAGGCCGGAATTGTCGCTGGCGAAGCGCGCGCAGCTACTGACCTTGCTTACCCGAACCGCTGTATTCGAGACGGCACTTGCCCACCGGCTGCCCGGCGCAAAGCTGTTCGGTATTGGTGGAGCAGAGACATTCAACATTGCAATAGAGACGATGTTTGCGGAAGCCGCGCGACTAGGCGTCGAGGAAGTCGTGATCGGCGGCATGCACCGCGGTCGCTTCAACCTGCTGGCGAACGTCTGCGGCAAGCCGCTGGGGTCGCTTATTGCCGAGATCATCGGCAGACCCGCAGTACCCGAAGGGTTGGGCGTGTCGTCCGACGTGTCGTATCACCTGGGGTATTCGGGCGATCGCGACGTCGCCGGTCGGCGCTTGATAGTGTCTGTATCCCCCCATCCGTCACACCTGCAGTTGATCCCGATCATTTCGCAAGGCCGATCGCGGGCGAAGCAACGCTTGCGCGGCGGCGACGGGCGGCGCTTGGTGCTGCCGCTGCTGTTGCATACGGATGCGAGCTTCGCAGGTCAGGGTCTCGTCGCCGAGATGTTTCAAATGTCGAGTTTGGCGCCCTACGATATCGGGGGCACGATCCACATCGTCATCAACAACCAGCTCGGGTTTACGACGGCGGCCGGCGATGGCCGGTCGGCGCGCGCCTGCACCGATATTGCGCGTCTTGTCGAAGCGCCCATCCTGCACGTCAACGGCGACGATCCCGAAGCCGTCGATCGCGTCGCCCAGGTGGCCGCCAACTACCGGTCGACGTTCGGCCGCGATATCGTTATCGACCTCGTGTGCTATCGCCGCCCTGGCCATAACGAAATCGACGAGCCGCGTTTTACCCAGCCCGCGATGTATCGGGCCATCGACCATCTGCCGCCGGTGCATTTGCGGTACGCCCGCGCCACGGATGGCGGCGTAGCCGAACCTCAAGCTCAAATGGAAGCCGAGGTCAGGAGCGCGTTCGAAATAGCAAAGACCTACGCCGTCAACGGCGCCGACCGGTTCGACGGCGTGTGGTCCGGCCTCCACGCCGGCAGCGTTGCCGAGATGGTGGCGGAGGTTGCGACGGGCTTGCCAACGGACGAACTGAGGCGCCTCGGCAGCCTCATCACAGAACAGCCCGCCGGGTTTGCGATCTATCCCAAGGTCATAAAATTTCTCGCCGAGCGCCGGCGCACCATCGATTCTGGTGACGGCATCACCTGGGCCACAGCCGAGACGCTCGGCGTTGCTTCTCTGCTCGCGGAGGGAATACCTGTTCGGTTCAGCGGGCAGGATATGCTGCGTGGCGCTTTCACCCAGCGGCACTGGCAGCTGCACGACCAGACGACCGGGGCAGAGCACCTCGTGCTCGCCCCAGCAGCTCTCGCGGGCACCAGACACGAGTTTTACAACACGCCGCTGATCGAGCATGGAGTGCTTTGCTTCGAGTACGGGATCACGCTTTCCGACCCCAACCAGCTCACCATCTGGGAAGCGCAATTCGGCGAGTTCCTCAACATCGGCCAGGCTGTGTTCGACCAGTGCATCGCGTGCGGTGAAGATCGATGGCTGAGATCATCGGGCTTGGTCATCCTGCTTCCGCACGGGCTCGATGGCGGTGGGCCGGACCATTCGACTGCGCGGCCGGAGCGGCTGTTGGCTGCCTGTGCCGGTGCCAATCTTCAAGTCGTCAATGCTTCGACGCCGGCGAACTTCTTTCATGTACTGCGACGGCAGATGAAGCGGCCGTTTCGCAAACCGCTGGTGGTGTTGACGCCCAAGGCGCTGCTCAGGCAGAAGGCGTGCGTATCGGCGCTAGCCGAATTCGGGCCTGGCACGTGTTTTCGCGCGATCATCCTGGATGATGCGGTTGCCAAACCGAAGCGGATTATCCTTTGCACCGGTAAGGTCTATTACGCGCTTCACGCTGAGCGAATGCGCCGCCGGCTCGAAGACATTGTTGCTCTTGTGCGCATCGAACAGCTTCATCCCCTTGCTGAAGATGCACTGAGCGGCGCGCTCGTCGCCCATCCTGATGCCGAGATTATTTGGTGCGAGGAAGAACCAGAGAACATGGGCTACTACACCCACTTGCGCCACCACTTCGAGCGCCTGGCGGGCCGTCCCGTCAAACGCGTCGGCCGGGCTGCGGCCGCGACGCCAGCGGTCGGCGTCAAGGCGTGGCTCGAGGCCGAAGAAGTCGCGTTCCTCAAGGCGGCCTTCCATTGACGCCGGCCCTATCGGAAAAACAGCGAAGGATACGGAATGCCGGCCTCGTCGTCGCATTCGTCGCGCTTGGCTGGCGCGCGCCCGAACTGATGTTCGTTTTCTTCTCCGGTTCGGATTGCGCCATGTTCGCGGCCCGATCGTCATGCAAAGCTGGCGTAATGAACTCGGCGCGGTGGCATGCTCGTTCATCGCAATAGCTAGGGAGAGATACCGATGAAAGGTTCGAGCTACGGGATTGCTGTCGCGTCGATGATCGCGATCGGAGCCGGCACGGCATTGGCGCAGTCCGCCGACGATGCGTTCGGCACATGGAAGCACCCGGATAACGGAAGTCACGTCGAAATGTATAAATGCGGCGATGGGCTGTGCGCCAAGATCGTCAAAGTGGTCGACGCGCAAAAGACCGATGACAAGAACCCCGACGCGGCGAAACGCAACCGTCCGGTCGTCGGGCTCGTGATCATGTCTGGCGCGAAGAAGACCTCGGCCAACGAGTGGAAAGGGCAGCTCTACAATCGCGCCGACGGCGGCCTTTATGCCGGCACCTTGACGGTGAAGAGCAAGGCGGCGGTCGACCTGTCGGGTTGCACCGCCGCGATCTTCTGCAAAACGACGACGTGGACTCGCGTGAACTGAAGCAATTCAGGCGGGGAGACGTTGCTCTCACCCGCCTGTCGTTGGTTACGCTCACATCTTCTTGTAGGCGTCGACGATCGACTGACCTTCGGCACCGGCTTTCTTCAGCCACCCGGCAGTCAGATCCTCGCCGAACCTTTTCAGACCAGCCGTGAATTCCGGCGACGGCGGCTGCACTTTCATGCCCTTGGCCTTGAGCTCGATGATATACCACTTGGCCTTTTCCTCGGCGATGGCCCAGCCGCGGTCCTCGGCGGCCTTCGCGGCCTTCAAGAGTGCTTCCTGCTGATCCTTCGGCAGCGCATCGAATGCCGCCTTGTTGACGAACGTGATGTTCTTCGGGATCCACGCCTGGGCGTCGTACCAGTGCGTCAAGGTCTCCCACACCTTGCTGTCATAGCCGGTTGATCCTGACGAAATGAACGAAGTGACGACACCCGTTGCCAGCGCCTGCGGCAGCTCGGCCGCCTGGATTGTCACCGGCTGCGCGCCGGCCAGTTCGGCGATGCGCGAAGTGCCGGCGTTGTAAGAGCGGAACTTGATGCCCTTCAAGTCCTCGACCTTGTTCAGCTCCTGCTTGGCGTAGATGCCCTGGGGGCCCCACGGCACCGCCATCAGCACCATCAGCCCTTGAGCAGCGAGCTTCTTCTCGATCGCCGGGCGTGACGCTTTGTCGAGCTTGCGGGCGTCCGCGAAGCTAGTCGCCAGGAATGGCACCACGTCGATGCCGAACAGCGCGTCCTCGTTCTCGTGCAGCGAGATCAGCACCTCGCCGAGTTGGGCCTGGCCAGTCTGCACGGCGCGTTTGATCTCCGGTGCCTTGAACAGCGATGCGCCGCCATGAACGGTGATTGCTAGCTTTCCACCGGTTGCCGCTTCCACATCTTTGGCAAACTGCACAAGGTTTTCGGTGTGATAGTTCGTGTTCGCGTAGGCGGCAGGCAGGTTCCACTTGGTCTGCGCGATGGCCGAGCTGGTCGAAACCACGGCACTTGCAAGACCAACTGCCAGGATACAACGGCGACTGTAACGATGCATGTTCAAGACCTCCCTTTGGGTACGACTTTTTCCGCGAATGCTTTGTCCGGCAGCCACATCACAATCTTAGGAAAGACCGTGATCAGCGCCACCGCGATGACGAGCAGCCAGAAAAATGGCAAGGCTGCGCGCGCCACCGTCATACTGTCCTTGCCGCTCATCGTCTGCAACACGAACAGATTGAACCCGACCGGCGGCGACACTTCCGCCATCTCGACGAGCAGGATCAGGAAAATCCCGAACCAGACGAGATCGAAGCCGGCCTTTTGAACCATCGGCAGAACGACGACGGTGGTCAATACGATCATCGAAATGCCATCGAGCGCGGTGCCAAGCGCCATGTACATGAGCGTCAAGGCCGCAATCAGCATGTACGGGCTGAGCTTGAAGCCATCGACCCAATTAGCCAGCGCGACCGGGATGCCGGTATAAGCCATCGAGGTCGACATGAACGACGCGCCGGCCAGGATCAGCATGATCATTGAGGTGATCCTGATCGTGCCCATGACGCTCATCCAGAAATTCGCTCGATTGAGCGAGCGCGACCAGGCCGCGATGGCGAACGACCCAAGTACGCCCCAGGCCGCGCATTCGGTCGCGGTAGCCCAGCCCATCAGCAACGAAGCAAAAACCAGAATGATCAGCAGCCCGCATGGGATCAGGTTCGCGCTCTCGCGCAGTTTGTGTGCGAGCGTCATTCTTGGTTCGGGCGGCGGCTGTTTCCTCGGATTGAGGAGCGCCCACACGATAATGTAACCGGAATACAGCCCCATCACCAGGAGTCCGGGAATGAAACCCGCCAGAAACAGCTTGATGATCGAAACTTCTGCCGCGACCGCATAGACCACCATCGTGATGGACGGCGGAATGAGAATACCGAGCGTGCCGGCCCCCGCAAGCGAGCCAAGGGCGATCTTGTCGTCGTAGCCGCGCCTCTTGAGCTCAGGCAGCGCGATCTTGGCAATGGTGGCGCAGGTCGCCGCCGACGATCCTGACACCGAGCCGAAGATGCCCGACGCGAACACGTTGACGTGCATCAGTCTGCCGGGGAGCCAGTTCAGCCAGGGTGCAAGACCACGGAACATGTCATCCGACAGCTTGGTCCTGAACAGGATTTCGCCCATCCAGATGAACAACGGCAGCGCCGCAAGCTCCCATGATGCGGCGTTGCCCCAGATCTTCGTCGCCAGCACGTAGCCCGGGTTATTCACCTCGCCGACGAACAGCATTCCGACCCAGCCGACGGCCAGCAGACTGATGGCGATCCAGACGCCGCCTGCAAGCAGCAGGACGAGCACCAAGAGCAACAGTCCTGAAATTGCGATCAGGTCCATGTCGATCAGACCCCGCCCGCGATAGCGCGCTCGATCACTTCTTCTGCGGTCCTTGGCGGGTCCTTCTCATAGGTCGGACGTCGCCCGCGCAGGACGATGATCAACTCGTCGACAAAGGCGATCGTCAGGATCGCCAGGCCGGCTGTAAAGCCGAGTTGGGGGAACCAAAGCGGCACCGGAAGGACGCCTTGCGCAAGGTCGTTGAACCGGTAGCTGTCATAGGTCAACCGCACTGCGTTGGCAGTGAAGTAACCGATAAAGCCAAGCCCCAAAGCCAGCGAGACGGCTTCCAGAACACGCCGTACACCTCCTGGCAGGCGATCGATCAGCAGTCCCACGCGGATCATTTCGCCGGACTTGAAGGTATGTGCGAGACCGAGGAAGGCGCAGGCCGCCATGCACCACGAGGCAATGTCGTCGCCGGCCGGGATGTTGAGCCCGAATTGCCGCCCTGCCGACATGAACATCATGATGGCGAAAATGGCGATGAGGAACCCGCCCGCCGCGTATCCCGCCCACAAATAAAGCCCGTCCAGCAGCCTGCGCATCGTTCCATCCCCCGAAGTTTTTCTATAGGCTGGTCGCCGCCCGTGCAGCCTGGTCGTAGTGACCCGATAAAGCTCGCAACAACGAGCCCAACTCCGACAGCGTTGGCTCAGGCAGGCCGGTCGATTTTACGGGTAGAACCAGCAGCCGCTCGCGAATGCGATGATAGCGATCGCACGCCTCCGAGCCATGCCGGGTCGCAGTGATGAGTTTCTCCTTGCCGGATTTCGATGAGGCCACGAGGCCGGCGGCAACGAGTTTTTTGACCGCGTAGGTGATCACGTGCGTGTCCTCGATGCCGAGCACGAGGCACAGGTCGGCGATCTTTTTCGGCCGCTCCCGATGCCGCACACTATGGAGCACAAGAACCTCGATCGGCGACAGATCGGGTACGCCAGCAGCGGCCATGCAACGCACCATCCAGCGGTGGAATGCGTGCACCGCCAGACTAAGCCCGAACTCGACTTCGGAAAGACCGGGCAAGACGCCGGCGGCAAGGTGCGCGGAAGACACGATCGGACCGATGTCTGGGTTTTGCGAAGCGGCCAGGCCATGCGCGACAGTCGTGACCGTAACCGAGCCGCGTAGTGCGCGGGCTCCAACCACGTTGCGACGCTTCGGCCGCACAGCCATGTCTCATTCCTCATAGGTGCTTTGTGCAATCTGCATGAGTGTCCCGCGTCAAAGATAAATTGTCAACATATCGTTGACGTTTTTTTTTAACTGACGCATAACGCGAACCATCGATCTGGATTTGGAGCGACGGCATGACCACGGCATCCCCGGCTAGCGTCAACGACAAATGGAACTTCTGGATCGATCGCGGCGGCACCTTCACCGACGTGGTCGCCCGCACGCCCCGCGGCCGGATTCTCGCGCGCAAGGTGCTGTCGGATAACCCTGGTGTTTACGACGACGCCGCGCTCGAAGGCATCAGGCAGTTTCTCGGGATCGCCTCCGACGCGCCGATCCCTGCGTCGCGCATCGAAGCCGTCAAGATGGGCACCACGGTCGCAACCAACGCGCTGCTCGAACGCAAGGGCGAGAAGACGCTTCTTGTTATTACAGCCGGTCTCAAAGACCAGCTCGAGATCGGCTATCAGGCGCGACCTGACATCTTCGCCAAGCAGATCATCAAGCCGGAGATGCTCTATACGCGCGTAATCGAGGCAAGAGAGCGCGTGCGTGCCGACAGCACGGTCGAACTGGCGCTCGATGAGGCCGCGCTCGCGAAGGATCTCGCGGCGGCACTCGGCGATGGCATCAAATCCGTCGCGTTCGCGTTCATGCATGCCTACGCGCACCCGGCGCACGAGAAAACCGCAGCAGCGCTCGCCCGGCAAATGGACTTTACCTATGTAGCGGCCAGCCACGAAGTCTCTCCGCTGATCAAGATTGTCGGGCGTGGCGATACGACGGTCGCGGACGCGTATCTGTCGCCCATTCTCAGGCGCTATGTCGACAAGGTCGCAAGCGCACTGTCTGGTCCCGCGCTTGGCGGCCGGCTCCCCGCAGGGGAGTCGCCAAGCGCAACTAAAATCCTATTCATGGCGTCGTCGGGCGGCTTGAAATCGGCTGATCTGTTCCTCGGGCGCGATGCGATCCTGTCCGGTCCCGCGGGCGGCATCGTCGGCATGGCCGAGACGGCGAAGCTTGCGGGGTTCACAAAGGTCATCGGCTTCGACATGGGCGGCACCTCGACCGACGTTTCCCACTTCGCCGGCGAGTATGAGCGCGCCTTTGAAACGGAGGTTGCTGGCGTTCGCATGCGCGTGCCTATGATGCGCATCCACACGGTAGCGGCGGGAGGCGGGTCAATCCTGTTCTACGACGGCAATCGCTTTCGTGCCGGCCCGGAGAGTGCCGGCTCCAACCCCGGACCCAAGTGCTATCGCCGCGGCGGTCCGCTCACCGTCGCCGATGCTAATGTCTTGGTCGGCAAGTTGCATGCGGACTTCTTTCCGAAGATTTTCGGCCCCAACCGCGACCAGCCGCTCGATGAAGCGGCCGTAAGGCAGGCGTTCGCCGAAATGGCGCAACGCATAAGCACAGATACCGGCGAGACACGCAGCCCGGAGCAGGTCGCCGACGGGTTCATCCGCATCGCTGTCGAGAACATGGCGAACGCGATCAAAAAGATTTCGGTGCAGCAGGGTTACGACGTCACGGAATACGCATTGCAGTGCTTCGGCTCGGCCGGCGGTCAGCACGCCTGCCTGATCGCCGACACACTCGGCATGGAAACCGTGCTGCTGCATCCCCTGTCCGGTCTGCTTTCGGCTTACGGCATGGGCCTTGCGAACATCCGCGCCAGCCGCGAAGAGTCGATCGAAACCGTGCTGGACGAGGCGACGCTTACCCGGATCGGGACACTCGGCGAAACGCTCGCCGACACCGTGCGGTGCGAGCTCGAACAACAGGGCGTGGCCACCGCTGACAGCGCATTGTCGACCTGGGTGCATGTGCGCTACGAGGGCACCGACAATGCACTGCCCGTTTCGCTTGATGGCATCGGCGCCATGCGCGCGGTGTTCGAGGCCGAGCACCTGCGTCGCTACGGCTTCGTATCGCCCGAGAAGCGGGTATTCGCGGCTACGCTCGAGGTCGAAGCCCAGGGCGGCGGCGCCAGGCTTGTCGAGCCGGAACAGCCGCTGCTCAGTCCAGACAGCGCCGAACCACGCACCAACGCACGCTTTTTCTCGTCGAAGGCCTGGCACGACGCGCCGGTGTACTTCCGCGACGGGCTGAAGCCCGGCCACAAGATCACCGGCCCGGCGCTCATCATCGAGCCGCACCAGACGGTCGTAATCGAGCCGGGTTGGCGGCTGAAGGTTACGCAGCGCGATCATCTCGTCATGCGGCGCATCACTCCGCGGGCAACCGAGCGGTTGGGCGCCAAGGCCGATCCCATGCTGCTCGAAGTCTTCAACAACCTTTTCATGTCGATTGCCGAGCAGATGGGCGAAGCGCTGCGCAACACCGCGCAGTCGGTCAATATCAAGGAGCGGCTGGATTTCTCCTGCGCCGTGTTTGACCGCACCGGTGCGCTCGTCGCCAATGCGCCGCACATGCCCGTGCACCTGGGTTCGATGGATAAATCGGTCGAAACGATCATTGCGATGAACAAGGGCACGATGCAACCGGGCGACGTCTACATGTTGAACGCGCCCTACAACGGCGGCACGCATCTGCCGGACATCACGGTCATTACACCGGTGTTTGCAGTGGCGCCCGGCGACTCCCCTTCGGGGAGCCGGCCGCCGGGCGCGGGTCAAATTCTGTTCTATGTTGCCAGCCGCGGACACCACGAGGACATCGGCGGGCTGACCCCCGGCTCGATGACGCCGGAAGCCACGCATATCGACGAGGAAGGCGTCTATATCGACAACTTCAAACTTGTCGACCAGGGCCGCTTCCTCGAAGCCGAAACGCACGCATTGCTGTCGGGCGCCAAGTTCCCGGCCCGCCGCCCCGACAAGAACATTGCCGACCTGAAGGCGCACGTGGCGGCCAATGCTAAGGGCATGGCCGAACTCGGCAAGATGGTCGCCCACTTCGGCCTCGACGTGGTCAAGGCCTACATGAACCATGTGCAGGACAACGCCGAGGAGAGCGTGCGCCGCTTGTTGTCCAGGCTCAAGAATGGTCGCTTCCGCGTCGAGATGGATCAGGGCACGCACGTCGAGGTGGCGATTTCGGTCGATCAGAAGAACAGATCGGCCATCGTCGACTTCACCGGCACCAGTCCGTCGCCCGCCAATAACTTCAATGCGCCGGCACCGGTGACGCGCGCGGCAACGCTCTACGTTTTCCGCGTGATGTGCGACGAGCCAATCCCGATGAACGCAGGCTGCCTCAAGCCGATCACGCTGAAGATTCCGGACGGCAGCATGCTTGCGCCGGTCTATCCGGCAGCCGTGGTCGCCGGCAATGTCGAAACCAGTCAGATCGTGACGAACTGCCTGTTCGCGGCACTTGGCGCCATGGGCCCGAGCCAGGGCACCATGAACAATCTGACGTTCGGCAACGCACAACTGCAGTACTACGAGACCATCTGCTCGGGCTCGCCGGCGGGATACTTCTCAGACGGTAACGGCTTCAACGGCACGAGCGGCGTGCACGTGCACATGACCAACACGCGGCTGACCGATCCGGAAATCCTGGAGTTGCGATATCCGGTTTTGCTCGAAGAGTTCGGCATCCGCCGTGGTTCGGGCGGCAAGGGCAAGTGGTCGGCGGGCGATGGAACCTACCGCCGCATCCGCTTCCTCGACCGCATGGCTTGCGCGATCCTGTCGGGCTACCGGCGCGTGCGCCCCTATGGTCTCGACGGAGGCAATCAGGGCGAGTGCGGCCGCAATACCGTGCGGCGTTCGGACGGGCGCATGGAACAGCTGGCCGGTTGCGCGCAGACTGTGCTGGAGGCCGGCGAGGCGATCATCATTGAAACTCCGACCGGCGGCGGCGTCGGCAAGTCTTGAAAGGCCTCATGCCGATGGCGGCGACAGCAGCCGCCACGCGAGTGTAATCCGCGCGGCAGCGGACGCGGCGCATAGAACTGCGAACCCACCTGCGATCCAGGGGAACCATGCCGGCCACAGGCAGCAGGCGATGAAAACAATGATTGTCTCGGCGCCCTCCGCCAGTCCTGCGAGATAGTAGATCGATTTCAAGCCTTGCGCGCGTGTCTCGAGGCCGAGCCGCTCGGCAATGATCGCGAAGGCCAGAAACGACGCTCCGTTGGCAAGAAAGCATGCAAGCAACGCCGCTGCGGTGAGCGCATTGTTTGCCGGATCGGCGACAGCAAAGCCGAGCGGGATCGTGGCATACACGAGGAAATCGAGTGCGATATCGAGAAACGCGCCCCGGTCGGTGCGGCCGTTGACCCGTGCCACGGCGCCATCAAGGCCATCGCCGATCCGGCCCATGAGAAACAACGCCAACCCGAGCATGTATGAACCGCAGCCGATGGCCACTGCTGCAATTACTCCGAACGCCGCACCCGCGAGGGTGATCTGATCCGCCTCGACGCCGGCGTCAGCGAGACGCCGCCCTGCGGCGTCCAGCGGCGGATCGATCAGGCGTCGCAACCGGCCATCGAGCATGGGCTGGGTCCTTGGAATCCCGCGCCGAGTGGGTATCATGATTCACGGATGGTGATCTCGCCAGCAGGGCAGTGTATCAAAGCGGCATTTCCACGCCTTATTCGCGGCCATGTGGTTCGCTAGGCCGCTGGACAGCGACACCGGTTCCCACGAGGATCACGAATGACGGGTTTGACGGCCAGTCGGAGACTAGCATTCGTTACCAGCTTGGCGGCAGCCTTGGCGCTGGCGCCTCCGGCGTTCGGCCAGATGTTCGACAACCACGAATGTTACGGCGACGACAACGAACGGCGCATCAAGGCCTGCTCGGAGTTGATCGAGAATCCTGCGCTCTCGCCCGACGCCCAAGGCGCCGCCTATGCCATGCGCGCCCTCTCGCAGTCCCTCAAAGGTGCCTATGACACGGCGATCCGCGACTATGATCGCGCGATCGTTCTGGTGCCCGACTTCGCCGTCGCGCTGAATAATCGTGCGTGGGCGTACTTCAAATCGGGCCGCGCGGCTCAGGGCCTTGTGGACGCCGAACGATCTCTCGCGCTGGACGCCACTAGTCCTCATGCGTACGACACGCGGGCGCACATCCGCCAATGGACCGGGCAGCCGGCATCCGCTATGGCCGACTATGAACGCGCCATGTTTTTCGGCGGACTACGCATGGTCCGGCTCTATCAGTGCGGACTGACGGCGGCGGGTCTTTATAAGGGCAAGACGGACGGACTGACATCGCCCGAGCTGCGCCGCGCGTTCGAGATCTGCGTCCAGGGCACAAGTTGCGATCCGCTGCCGTCAGACGAAGAATGCCGCCCCTCGACATCGTGATCACTCCGCCGGTTGTGCGATGGGCCGGCGACGATAGAGGATAAGCCAAAATGCGGCAGCAAACACGACGGCCATCAGCGGCAGAGCCATGATGTTGACGAAGCGCCAGCCGGGCCCGGCCGCCAGCAATCCCGACGAGGCAGCAGCCGTCGCCGTTGCTGCGTAGACCAGCAGATCGTGCGCGCCTTGCGCCTTTGCGCGCTCCGCCGGTCGGTAGGTTTCGGTCAACAGCGTCGTGCCGCCGACGAAGCAGAAGTTCCAGCCCAGGCCGACCAGAATATTGGCGAAGAAAAAGTGCCAGAACTCGATGCCGGCAAGGTTCACCAGCGAGCAGCCGACCTGAATGACCGCGCCTACGGCGATGATGGTCAGCACGCCGAAGCGGTTGATCAGGTGTCCGGTGAAGAACGACGGCAAAAACATTGCAATCGCATGCGCCTGGATAACGGTGGCGCTGTCGTTGAACTTGAAGCCGCAGGCGTGCATGGCCAACGGCGTCGCCGACATCACCAGCGTCATCACGGCGAAGCCGAGCATCGACGAGGTCAGCGCCACGAGGTAGGCCGGCTGCCGCATGATCTGCAGCACAGGACGGCCACCTTCCAGCTTCTCGGCGGCGGTCAGCTGTGGGACGTCGAGCGCCTGCACGACAATCACGACAAGGCAGGAGAATGCGGCGACCATCAGATAGACGCCCGCGAAGGTCAGTGGGGCGAGCAGCTCGACGCTCCATTTCGCGGTTTGCGGACCGATGAATCCGGCAAGAACGCCGCCTGCCATCACGAGCGAGATCGCCTTGGCCTTGTATGCGGAGCTCGCGGCGTCGGCAGCGGCAAAGCGGAAATACCAGGCAAACGCGCCGGCTACGCCCTGGAAGAACGCGCCGAGACACATCAGCGCAAAATTCTGCTGCACGATGGCGATCATAGTGATGATACCGGAGACAACACCTGCCAGCCCGCCGACCGTGAAGCCCACGCGCCGCCCTACTCGCGCCATCAGGAATGACGCTGGCACGGTCGTGGTCAACAGGCCGATGTGCGTGAGAAAGATCGGCACGGTGGCAAGCTGCGCGTCGCTGGTTAATCCGAGCCAGCGAAAAGCCGGCTCGGCGGCGAGGGTATTTCCCGGCCCAAGCATCATCAGGGCGGCAAGCGGGGTTGTGGCAATGGCCATGCCCTGCACCGATTGGAACAGGGCCTGCGCCAGCGCCAGCACGCCGATGTTACGTCGCAGCAGCCATGTCGGCTGTGCCAGGTTGTACATAGAAACTCGATTCGGCTCGTATTACTGAAATCGACACTGCGCGGGGGCCATGAATGCAGATACGCGCGATTGGCCGCATTTTGGAAACCCCTTTCCTGCAACGGTGCTGTGCACACGACCACGAGCGCACATCGCATGGGCAAACGGACGTGCTGCGCCAATGCCCCACCAACAGACGGCGTTGAAAGCTTTCAGTTCGCATCTCGAACAATTGTGGATTACGGCAATTGTTTGTCGAATTCATGGAGTATGTACCAAATTGGCAACAACAAGCCATCGCCCTTAAAACTTTTAACGTGCTGTAAATTAAGTTAATTGCTTGCGGCTCAAGCGCCCTGTCTGAAGGCGTTGATGCATGATGCGCACACTTATTTGCTGGCGGTGTGCTCCGCCTGGCCGCTACGTTGCCGCTCAGTTTTGTAGCTCGTATTGCGTTGGGGGGGAGTTCAACTCATGTTGCGTCAGTCCGGCTCGATGCGGATTGCCGCATCTAATCGCCGACGTTGCCCCGTTTTGCGCCCGTTGCGGCCACTCACAGCCGCCAGCATTGTGGTGCTGACGCTTTATTTGTCGTCTGGACAAGCCCTCGCGGACACCTGCGTAACCAGCATCGGCTCAACCCCGACCAACGTCATCGGGTCAATTTCTCCGATAACGGGATCGGTAGTGACCTCGGTCATGCCACCGCCGGTCATGACGGCAACGGCCGTCACTGGCCCCGTGGTGATTGTGGACCCAAATCTTGGGGCACCACCCTCGCCCACTCCGGCGCTGCTAGTGGCGACCAGCTTTGTCCCGCTGTTTTCGTACGTTCCCGTCACAACCGGCTCGTTCGTGACGGATGTCGGTGCTCCAGGCGTAATCACCCAATCCTTCGTCCAATCCATCAACCCAACCTCTCAATCGGTTATTGCGAGCGTCACCCCGCTGAACAGCGGCGCGACATCGAGCGGTCCGACGGCGATCGCCTGCGGGCCCAATGCGACCGCGAGCGGCCTGTCTTCCACCGCGCTCGGTCAATCGGCGCTTGCCAGCCAACTCGGCGCCATCGCCGTCGGCGCCGCCGCTCGGGCGACTGCCGAGCACACCATAGCCATTGGCGACAGCTACCAGGGTGGACCCGAGGGCGCCGAGGCCACCACTACCTACTCGGTCGCCATCGGTCCGGACGCCAAGGCGACGGGAGCAGAGTCGATCGCCTTCGGCGCCGGCGCCGTCGCCAACAATCAAGATGCCTTCGCTGCCGGCGTGCTCGCCACTGCCTCCGGGCAGAACGCGACTGCACTCGGAGTGCTGTCGCAAGCCAGCCAACTAGATGCGACGGCCGTTGGCGCGAGCTCCCTGGCCAGCGGCGTCGGTTCCATCGCGATAGGCGACGCAACAGCATCTAACACTAACGCCATCGCCGTCGGCACTGGCGCGCAGGCGACGGGGCCCGGATCCATCGCTGTCGGCGAGGGCGCGGTCGCGACGAACTCGATTGCGATCGGCGTCGGCGCCATGGCGACGCAGCCCGGCTCGTCCGCCTTTGGGGA
>JBGTIU010000127.1:0-10735 GCA_041745515.1 Hyphomicrobiaceae bacterium
CGTGGCCGTCGTCGGCGCTCGCGCAGCAGCTCGACACGTTTTGCCTGCCAGGCGTTAGTGCGGCAAGACCGGCAGACAGCCTCGCTCACTTCCAGGGAACGCTTGCCGAAGCCCTGCACCACGATATTACGATTGGATTGCTGCCTGAATGGCTGTGGCAGAACGACCGCAACGCCATGCGCTCCGGTATCGAGAACCGCAGTCCGTTTCTCGATACGCGGCTGACTGCCTGTCTCGGCACCGGTTTCGCGGCCAAGTTTCGCGGCCCTTGGAATAAGCACGAACTGCGCCAGGTTTTCGACTGCTTTTTGCCGGCGCCAACCCAATGGCGGCGGGAGAAGCAGGGGTTTCGTTGGGTGTTCGCGCGCTTCCTTCGCGAAAACCGCGAAAACGTGCTTTCGCTAATCGCGCAGTCGTCGACGTTGAGAAGCCGCGTGCGCGTTGACGCGCTGCTTGATGCAATCGGTCGGGACGAAGAGGTACTGTTCAGCGACATGACGCAGCGCGCGCTGTGCATCGCAGGCCTCGAAGCGGCTACGGGGCTTGGGCTTGTCTAGAGTGGGTGCATGAGCGCCCAGACCATACCAACGTAAGTCAAGCCATGCACGAGCTGATCGGCGCCCATCGCCCGCCAGAATCCATCGGTCTCGGGTGTCAACTGCAAGCGCTTGACGAACTGCTCTTTCAACCAATCGCAATGGTAATGCACCAGTGCTTCAAGCCCCAGCACGGCACCGGCTTGATCGCCCGTCCGGGGCACCAGGATCAGCAACACCGGCAACGACAGCGCAGCATGAATCGCAACATGCAGCAACCCGCCAGGGTGGCCATAGCGACCCTTGTTCGCCCACTGATACCGGGTCTGCAGAAAGAAGTCCGCGATAGCGTGCTTGGCCAGCAGGTAGGCCATGCCGGCGAGCATCAGCTCCATGGCCGTCAGCGCACGCATGCTAGTATCCACAACCACACAAGAACAGCCCGCCTGATCGAGGCATCATAACGTGTATCATCACAGCCTCACCGGCGTGTTAAGACCGACATTCGACGTCACCCCACCCCCTCGAGTTGCAAGCTGGATTGTAAGGCCGGCAGCGTCCGGGCTGCCGCCACCAGCAGCACCACGATCGGCGTACCGGTGCCCCGCACCTCGACCTGCTCGGACGGAAACGCGGTTAATGGCAGCCCTGCCGCGCTGGCGACCGCCGCCGACAGCACCAACTGGCAGTTCTTCTCTTTGGTCAGCGCCTCCAGGCGGCTGGCTTCGTTCACCGTTCTCCCGACGACGGTCAACGCGGCACTGTCGTCATGCCCGATGCGGCCGATCACAACCGGCCCGGCATGGATGCCGATGCCGATCCTGATGCCCTCGGGAATCTCGGGCGCAAGGCGCCGGTTCAGATGCTCGAGCGCGGTATCGATGGTCCGAGCGGCGGCCAGCGACTGACGGCAGCCTTCCTCGACACCGGTATCTCGACCGAACACGGCCATCAGCCCGTCACCCATGTATTTGTCGATCCACCCGCCTTCGGCCTTGATCGCCTCGCCTACCGTGGCGAAGAACTGATTCAGCAGAAACACGACATCGAACGGCAACCGGTTCTCCGACAACCGGGTGAAACCGCGCACATCCAGGAACAGGATTGCCACCTGACGTTCGACGCCGTCCGCCTCGGGTGATGCACCCGTCCCCCGCGCCATGTTGACCCCGCCCGGCGATACCAGACGTGTCACCGTGATATCCGTCACGGGGCGCAACTGGCACGCCAGGCGCACGTTGCCCGGCGCATTGATCCGCATCAGCGTCGCGAGTTCACCCATTTCAGGTGGGGCCAGTAGGCCGGCACTTCGATCGACGCGCACGCGACAGGTCGAGCACCGCGCCCGGCCTCCACAGACCGACGTGTGCGGCACCCGGTGCATCCGGCTCATTTCCAACAGGGTCGGCCCAATGGACGTCCTGATCGTTTGCGCCCCGGCATAGTTCACCTGCACCGCCGTTACCGTGCGTTGCTTCAAATACCGCAAAACGTATGCGAGCAGCACCAACGCCAGGATGCCGCCATAGATCGTCCAGCCGAGGTCGCGGACCTGGCCGGCGGCCTGCCGCGCGGCGGCATCGGGCCACGACAGATCAGCGCGTGCTTTGGCCAGGGCTGCCGGGTCGGCAAACATCACATGCAGCTCGCGCGCCGCCGCCATGAACCCCGTCAGCGCCAGCACGGGCACCAGGATCGCCGCGCCCAACAGCACTGGAGCGACCTTGGCATACCAGCGCTTGGTCCGCAGCCAGTAGTTGAGGCCGATGCAGCCGTGCAGCCAGACCACCAGCAGCAGGCAGGTCTGCCACAGCACACGCTCGGGCCAAAGCAGGTAGGCGACAGACGTGTAGGAGTAGAAAAAATCCGTGGTGCGGGAGAGATACGCCACACTTGCGATATGCGGTATCAGCAACGCCGGTACCAGCACGCCGGAGGCGATCTGCAGCCCTTCCCACGGTGGCATCGCCAGCGTGCGCCGCGCCGCGAGCTTGCCGAGGCCCAACACGATGTGGGTCACGGCCGCTGCCGCCAGCACTCCCGATCCGATCGGCGAATGCGTGACCACCAACCGCCAGTCCTGCACCTGGTTCATCGCGGCAACGCCGACCAGGCCGACCGCATGGTTCAGGAAATGCGATAGTGCGAATGCGAACAGCACCAGCCCGCTCGCCAAACGCAACGGCTGCAGGCGCGGGCTGAAGAAGAAATCCAACATGGATGCTCAAGCACCCAGTTCGCGCAGCCGAGATCGGGCTTCAGAGAGTTCGGTCGAGGTGCGGCCGAGCCGTTGTGCCAAGATCTTCATGATCTCGATCGACAATTCCGGAAACTCGGTCAGAAGCTCGATGAAGTGCTCCTTGCGGATGCGCAGCGTATCGAGTCGCGTCGAGGCTTTGATGGTTGCGGTTCGCGGCACATCGCACAGGATGGCGACCTCGCCCACGATGGCATTGCGCTCCATCTGGGCGATCGATACCGGGCCGTGCGGGCCGTTGACCAGCACGTCGGCCTGACCCTCGATGATGACGTAGGCTGCATCGCCCTCGTCACCCTGCAGGAACAGGGTCTGCCCAGCCTCGAACACAATACGCTCGGAAGTGAACGCCAGCAGTTTCAGCTTTTGCGCCTCGATGTGGGCAAACAGCGGAATGCGCCGCAATACCGAGACTTCATCCTGGATGCCCATCTCACAATTCCACAGTTCGACGCCGCGCCGGAAGTGATCCTATTCGCCTCAACACCCTACTCTGATTCAGGCCACCAGCCGTTTCAGGCGGCTGTCGGTTTCAAGCAGTTTTGCCGGATCTCCGTCGGCTGCGATCCGGCCATCGTGGAACACGACCACCCGATCGAATGCATCGACAAGCGTCGGGGTCGACAACACCCAGAATACCGCAAAATCGGGCTGCTTGTCCGGTACTTTCGCAACCCCGATCAATGCGTGTAAGATCGAACGCTGACTGCGCGCGCTGAGAGCGCCCAACCCACGATTGACGATCAAGAGATCGGGCTGCTTGAGAAGCGCCCTCGCCAAGCCGATGCGCTGGCGCTGCGAATGCGTCAGCCGCTTGCCGCCGGGACCAACGACAAAGCTCAAACCGGCCTCGAGCACCGCGTCGCGCAAACCAAGGTCGAGCAGCGTCTCGCGCATAGCCTGCCGCACCGTTGCGGGCGCGTCCGCAATGCCATGCGCAATGCGGCCGAACAGAATATTATGCTCGAGCGACGATGCCGCATTGAAATCATCCGGCTCGTAAAATGCCACGGCTGCGGTCTCGCGCTTGCGAAGTTCGCTCTGCAGCTTCTGCCGCGCCGCGACAATGTCAGCCTTGGTCTGTTCCGCCAGCAGGTTCAGACGATGGCGGGGCTCGATGTACCCGAAGGCCAGACTGAGCATCATCGCACGATCCGCGGGCACCGTCTGGGCGTACGGCCGCTCGCCGATGCCCGCCAACACGGCTCGGTACGCCGGCAGCTCCTCGGCGCGCACGAAGCTCAACCGATCGAAGAACGGATGATCGGGCGGCAACCCGGCGAACAGATCGATCACGGTCGCAGCGATCTGCCGGCCCATCTGGAACAACTGCTCAGCGAGCCCGGCGTCGGCAAGAATAGAGAGCACCAGGGGGTTGGTCGACAATTGCTCCGAGCGGTAGTCCGGATCGAGAGCCGCGCCGAACACAAGATTTTCGGCAACCGTCGCTTGAGCCTGATAGCGGACCGGATCGAACGGCTCGACGGTGTGACCGAGTGACGACGCATCCAGGCGCTCCTTCAACGCATTCCGGGCAGCCAGGATACCGCTCGCGAACTCGGGCGTGGCAACGCTTCCCGGAGAACTCCGCAGGCCATACTCGAAGATGTCGTCGTCGATCTCGACCAGTTCCAGCATGCGCAGGATGCGACCTGTCATCTCGGTCGCGCCGGCCGCGCCGACCCGCTCCAGATCAAGCCAGTCCGCCTCAATGTCGAGCGAGCAGTTGCCTGACGCGGACGCCTCGAAGGCGATGCTGTCCGACAGTGCTGGGAGGCCGAGCGCCGATGGCCGCAGTGGGTGGTTCATCAACCCATGCAGCAGGCAATCCCGAATGCTGGTATTGCGCAGATAGGTATCCGGGCCGACGTAGGCAACGCGCCGCCCGGTGATTGCCTCTGACATCGTTTCGAGCAGCTCTTCGCCTATACGAATGCGCCCGGCCGAGGGAACCGCAAGCCGCGCGATAGCTTCCGCCGCCGCCTCCCCGCCGGCATTGACCTCGCCGACGGCCGCGATCCATTCGCCGGGATTGATTGTAAAATCCGCGTTCTCCAGAACTTTGGAACCGGTATCATCGGTCACCGACAGTCCCTTGATCTCAATCGGCTTATCTATTCGCGGCACCTGACCGGATGTTGGAACCTGAAGTAGCGATGGGGTCATCGGCTCGGGCGAGAATTGCTCGGAGACCTGCCCGTACTTGATCTGCACATCCTGACGCTGCTGATCCCAGTCGATCAGTTCTTTGATCGGGCCGGGCAGATCCTTGTAGGCAGCGATCACCGCCACCAGCTGGCCGATGTCGAGCGTACCGCGAATGGCGAAATAGCCACCGATCAGGAAGAACAGAAACGGCGTCAATTGCGCCAGAAAGTTATTCAGGAACTTGACGAAGAATTTTCTCTGAAACAGCTCATAACGGATGAAGAAGATGCGCCCAAGCCGATGCGCGATGTCGGCCCGTTCGTAGTTGGTAGCATCGTTGGTCCTGACTTCCGCGATGCCCTCGACGACCTCGCCGACGCGCCCTGCCAGATCGCGCGCGGTCAGCTGCTGTTGCTTGCCGAGCACCAGCAGTCGCTTGCGCAGCCGCGGGATGAGGAACGCCTGAACAATGACGATACTGGCCGCGATCATGCCAAGCCAGTAGCTTTGCACCAGTATGAACACCATCGCCGTCAACGCCTGCCCGGACAGGAAGACCGGCTGCACGAACGCATCGCCGATGAAGCCGCCCATCGGCTCCACCTCGTCCTTGATCATGGTGGCGACTTCAGCCGACTTCACTTTGCGGAAATGCGGCAGCGGAAAGCGCAGAACGCGATCGACCAGTTCGTAACGCAGGCGGCGCAGCATGCGCTCGCCGAGCCGGCCCTTGAAGGTGTTGATATAGAATTTGAACAGACCGTTGATGCAGACGAGGGCAAGGAAGACGAGGCTCAGGGCCACCAGATAGGACAGTCGGCCCAGTTCCACGCCGTTGAACAGGTCGAGCTTAACCCCGCCCAGCCAGGCAGGCAGCGTGAACTTGAGTTCGAAGAACCGAACCGTCGCGTCTGGGGTCGGAAAGCCGCGGCCTTGGATCGGGCCGTTGACGATGAGCTTCGGCAGATCCAGCGCCATGAACAGGAACGGCATCGAAATCAGGATCACGAAAATGATCCAGATCTGATCTCGACGAGTGTGCTGCCAGATGTAACGGAACAGGCTTGGATTCATTTCGTTGTCCGTATGTGATGCAGCACCCTAACCACTGAGCGCTTGACTGTGTCCAGAGTGCTAACCCAAGCTGTTCCAATTCCGCAACGGCCCTTCAGAGGCCGAAGGCGGCGCAAGGTATGCGATTGTTTCGTTGCCCTATGCCAGAAGGGTGTTCCAGCAATTCATCCGCGACCAAGCCCGCGACACGCCCGCGTCACGGTATGCTGCGTGACGCGCCTCGGCAATAATCATGGCGAGACGATTGCAAGTTCCCGTCGCTGGCGATCGATGCTGCAAAGCAGAGCTGGTAAAGGCTTGCGAAATGGTTGCCAAACGGCAAAGGGCACATTAGCGTTTGCAGGAAGAGCCGAAATCGGCCGCGCGATTGCAGACGGCGTCAACTCCTGGCAGGTTCAAAAGAACCCACGAATATCCTCGAGAGGGCGGCGTGCAGGCGAGTGACGACCAGTTTCGGCTGCTGATCTATAGCCATGACACATTCGGCCTGGGCCACTTGCGACGGTGCCGCGCCATCGCGCACGCCATTGTCGATCACCGGCGCGACGTCTCCGCGCTTATCTTGTCAGGCTCACCGATCATCGGCGCCTATGGCTTCAGGCCGCGCGTGGATTTCGTGCGCTTCCCCGGTGTCGTCAAGCTGCGCAACGGCTCCTATTCGCCGCGCGGTCTCGACATCTCGATCGAGGATGCGATCTCGATCCGCGAAAAACTGATCCGTTCGAGCGCCGAAGCCTTCCGCCCGCACGTGTTCCTCGTCGACAAGGAGCCGCTGGGACTGCGCGGCGAGGTCGGCCCGACCCTGCACATGCTCAAGGACATGGGCACGCGGCTGGTGTTGGGGCTGCGCGACATCATGGACGACCAGGATCAGCTCGCCGAAGAGTGGGATCGCAAGGCCGTGATGCCAGCGCTGGAACGCCTCTACGACGATATCTGGGTCTACGGCTCCAAGCTGATCTACGACCCGCTGGCGGGGCTCAAGGTGCCCGAGGAAGTTCGCCGTAAGATGTCCTACACCGGCTACCTGCGCCGCGATTTCGGCACCGAGCAGGATTCGAGCCGGGCCACGATGACGCGATTGCCGGACGACTTCATCCTGGTCACCACGGGCGGCGGCGGCGATGGCGGCTCGCTGGTCGACTGGGTGATCAGTGCCTGCGAGCAGGACCCTTCGATTCCACATCAGATCCTGATCGTGCTCGGCCCTTTCATGCCGGCCCAGCAGCAGGCCACGTTCAAGGCGCGGGCGAGCCGGCTGCGCAACGTACAGACCGAGACTTTCGTGCCCGAGCTCGATCGGGTCATGAGCCGGGCATCGAGCATCATCGCCATGGGCGGCTACAACACCTTCTGCGAGATACTGGCGGCCGATAAACCGGCGCTGATCGTACCGCGCATGGTTCCGAGGCTGGAGCAATTCATCCGTGCCGATCGCATGTCGAAGCTGGGGCTCGTCAGTATGCTCGTCGACGACGAAAACCGCTCGATCGCCGATATGGCGGACGCGATCTGGGCGCTGCCGGGCCAATCCGCCCCGTCGACCGTCGACCTGCCCGATTGGCTGGACGGGTTCGCGACCATCAATCGAACGCTCGACGGCTGGCTCGGGGGTCGACAGAGCGTGCGCCGCAAGCTGGAACTTGCAAACTGATGCGCCCGGCGGACGCGAGGTCATCCGCGCGCCTGGCGATCGTCATGAAGGGCTATCCCAGACTGTCGGAGACATTCATCGCGCAGGAGTTGCTGGGGCTTCAGCACCTCGGACTGGCCTTCACGATCTATTCGCTTAGGGTGCCGACCGATGACCGCAGTCATCCTGTGCACGATGCGATCGACGCGCCTGTGCGATATCTTCCCGAGTATCTCTATCAGGCGCCGCTGCGCGTGAGGCGCGCCTGGCAGCACGTTAGCCGGAATCCGGATTGGCGTCAGGGCTACCAGGCGGCGCGGCGTGTGTGGTTCAAAGATTTCCGACGCGACCCGACGCCCAATCGCATTCGCCGGTTCGGCCAGGCGCTGGTGCTGGCTGCCGAACTTCCAGACACGATCGAACGCCTATACGTGCATTTCCTGCACACGCCGGCTTCGGTAACCCGTTACGCGGCCCTGATCCGGGGGTTGCCCTGGAGCACGTCGGCGCACGCCAAGGATATTTATACGCTGCCCGAATGGGAGAAGCGGGAAAAGATCGCCGATATGCAGTGGCTTGTCACTTGTACAAAAGCCAATGTCGCGCACCTGAAGGCGCTCGCTGGAACGCATGCCCACAAGATCGAGCTCATGTATCACGGCGTGGACTTCGACCGGTTCAGTGGATTCGAGCGCGATCTGGGCGAGCGCGACGGTAGGCCGGCGTCCAAACCTGTGCGGCTGCTATCCGTCGGCCGGGCGGTCGAGAAGAAGGGCTACGACGTGCTGCTGGCGGCGCTCGCGGCCTTGCCGGACGATCTCGACTGGACTTTCACCCACATCGGCGGCGGCGCGATGCGGGCCAAGCTCGGCAGAAAAGCCCAGCGGCTCGGACTGGACAAGCGCATCACCTGGGCCGGAGCCTGTACGCAGGCCGACGTGCTCGCAGCCTATCGCAATGCCGACCTGTTCGTACTCGCGTCAAAAATCGCCGGCGACGGCGACCGGGATGGGCTGCCGAACGTGCTCATGGAAGCGCAATCCCAGGGCTTGTGCTGCCTGTCGACGCATGTCTCGGGCGTGCCGGAACTGGTGATCGACGGTGAAACCGGCGTGCTTGTTGCGCCCGGCGATGCCGTTGCACTGAGCCGCGCCCTCGAAACGCTGATCCGCGATCCGGCGCGGCGGCTTGCGTTGGGCAAGGCAGGCGCGGCACATGTCCGCCGGCATTTCAGCCACGCGGCCGGCATCCGGCGGCTGGCCGGTCGGCTGGGCGCACCCGAGGCGATCGTGTCGTCATGAACATCGCCTTTTATGCGCCACTGAAATCGCCCGACGCAACGGCGCCGTCCGGCGACCGTTTGATCGGACAGATGCTGCTGCAGGCATTGAAAGCGGGCGGGCACTCAGTCGAGATCGTGTCGCGGCTGCGATCCTTCGAGAGTGCAGGCGACAGAGAGCGGCAAATGCGCCTGCAACGGATCGGCCTTTGGACGGCAAAGCGCATCGCCCGCCGCCTGGATGAACGCGGTGCGAGTGAGCGCTCCGACCTATGGCTGACGTACCACCTCTATCACAAGGCTCCGGACTGGCTGGGCGGGCCCGTGAGCCGCGCACTTGGGATCCCCTATTGCATCGCCGAGGCTTCCTCCTCGCCGAAGCAGGCGTCGGGTCGATGGGCCGCGGGACATAAAGCGGTAACAGCGGCTCTGGCCGCGGCCGACCTCGTCGTCAACCTCAACCCGAAAGACGAACCCGGTATCAAGCCGCTGCTGAAACCCTCGGGCCGCAGCGTCGCATTGCGGCCATTCATCGACGGTGCGGCGTTCCGCGCTGCCCACGCCAACCGCAAACGGCATCGCGCGCAGATCGCCCGTGATCTTGGTCTCGATGCGGCAGTCTCGTGGCTGATCGCCGTCGGTATGATGCGGCCCGGCGACAAGGCTCGAAGTTACGCCCTTCTCGGCGACGCACTCGGGCAACTGGCGGCCCGGCCGTGGCAGCTGATCGTGATCGGCGAGGGCGCAGCAAGGCCGGAAATTGCAGCGCGGATGGCGGCTTTCGGGAAGCGCGTGCATTTCACTGGAGAACAGGAGCGCAAGGCGATTGCCGAATTCATGGCCGCCTCCGATCTGTTCGTTTGGCCGGCGATCAACGAAGCCCTCGGCATGGTGTTCATCGAGGCTGCAGCTGCCGGTTTGCCGGCTGTAGGCGCCGACCGACCAGGCGTTGCTTCGATTGTCGACCATTCCGTAACCGGGCTTCGGGTACCGGAGCATGACGCCACTCGGTTCGCCAACGCGGTTGCCACGCTGCTGGACGATCCAGAGCAATGCACCCGGATGGGGGGCGCAGCCTTCGCCAAGGCGCTGGCCCAACATGACATCGCGACCCAGGGCCCGTTGCTGTGCCAGGCCCTGGAGGCGCTCGTGCGATGACCATGCCTTTGCGACCGCGAGTGCTTTTCTATGTGCAGCATCTGCTCGGCGTCGGGCACGTGAAGCGTGCTGCCGCAATCGCAAGAGCTGCTGGAGCTACGCTCGACATGCACGTGGTGCTCGGCGGCGAGCCGGTGGCATTGGCGGACTTCGGCGCGGCGACAGTGCATCGATTGCCCGCCGCGCGCTCGGCGGACGTTTCCTTCAGCGCCGTTCTCGACGAATGGGGCCAACCCATCGACGAGGCGTGGGAGGAGCGCCGCCGCGAACAACTGCTGGCGCTGGAGGCGCGACTCGATCCACGGATTCTACTTGTTGAGCACTACCCATTCGGGCGCGGCAGGTTCGCGTTCGAACTGCTGCCGCTGTTTGCGAGGGTCCGCGCCAAATCTGGACGCGCAATCCTTTGTTCGGTTCGCGATGTGCTGGTTGCCAGCGCAGACGCGAGAAAGTCCGCGAAAGCTGTACGACTGGTGCGACAATGGTTCGATGGCGTGCTGGTACACGGCGACGCCTCCCTGATCCCATTTTCCGCAACCTTCCCGGCCGCCACCGCACTGGGTGCCCTTGTCCAGTACACGGGTTACGTCGTCGAGGGCGGGATGACACCGACGGCACGCTCAACTGCAGTCGATGGCGAAATCGTCGTC
>JBGTIU010000128.1:0-5593 GCA_041745515.1 Hyphomicrobiaceae bacterium
GCACGGATCGAGCGAGCGCTGACGACCGACAATGCGCTGGTCGAGCGTCTCGTGATGTTCTGGTCCAACCACTTCTGCGTTTCGTCGGCCAAGGGCGCAGTAAGGGGCCTTGCCGGCGGCTACGAGCGCGAGGCCATCCGACCGCATGTGCTTGGCCGTTTCGCTGACATGCTGCGTGCGGTCGAACAACACCCGGCAATGTTGATTTACCTCGATAATCAGGTTTCGACCGGCCCTAACAGCCGGGCTGGCAAAAATCGGACGCGAGGCCTGAACGAGAACCTTGCACGCGAGATTCTCGAGCTGCATACGCTTGGCGTCAACGGCGGTTACACACAAGAAGACGTGACAAATCTCGCTCGTCTGCTCACCGGCTGGGGCGTCGGACAAGCCAACATCGAGCGGTCGGAGCCGGGCAAATTCTTCTTCGCGGCCAACCGGCATGAGCCGGGCGAATGGGCGCTCATGGGCCGGCGCTACTCCGGGGAAGGCCAGCGCAGTGCTGAAAACGCGCTTGACGATCTGGCGCGGCATTCGGCGACCGCTACGCACATCGCTACAAAGCTCGTTCGGCATTTCGTTTCTGATGCCGCACCTGCTCCACTGGTCACGTTGCTGGATAAAACCTTTCGCGAGACCGATGGCGATCTGGCTGCGGTCACGAAGGCGCTTGTAACCGCGCCCGAGGCCTGGGCGGTTCCGGCGGTGAAAATGGTGCCGCCCTATGATTTTGCAATCGCCATGATACGCAGCCTCAAGCTCAATCCGAAAGCGGGCGAGATCATCCGGCTGGCGTCCTCGCTGGGTCAACCCTTATGGCAGCCGCCTTCGCCCAAAGGCTGGCCCGATGCGGACGACGCCTGGACGGCGCCGTCCGCCATTCGCGAAAGGCTTCGGATCGCCGAGCGCAGCGTTCGCGATGTCGACCGCTCCATCGATCCGCGCGTTGCCGCCAACGACCTGCTCGGCCCCGGTCTGTCCGAGACTACCCGCCAATCGATCGAACGTGCGGAGACTCGCGAGCAGGGTCTCGAGCTGTTGATCATGGCGCCGGAATCGTTGAGGAGATAACACCGATGTCGTGCCGGGAAAACGTGACACTGAGCCGGCGACGGCTGTTGGGCGGCGGTGCCGCAAGCCTGGCCTTGTGGAGCTTGATCCCAAAAGCGGCGATCGCAAGTAGTCGCGACCCCAGGCTGTTGACCGTCGTGTTGCGCGGCGGCCTCGACGGCCTGTCGCTCATTGCCCCTGTCGGCGATCCTGATTATCAGCGAATCCGCCAGAAGCTCGCGCTGACCAAGGAAGGTGCGACTGCCGGATTGCCGCTCGACGACTTCTTCGTCCTCAACCCGTCGATGCCCTACCTGCATGGCCTCTACCAGAAGCGCGAAGCGCTGGCTGTCCATGCCGTTGCCACGCCCTATCGCGGGCGCTCGCACTTCGACGGCCAGGATGTCCTGGAGAGCGGCCTGCCGGGCGTCGGCCGGGCCGACGACGGGTGGCTCAATCGAGCTCTAAAGGGTCTCGACATTGCTGGCAGCGCCAATCCGCAAGGGCTTGCCATGGGCGGTTTGGTGCCGCTGGTGATGCGTGGGGCGGCCCCAGTCATGTCCTATATCCCTAAAGTCTACGGCATCCAGCTGCGGGACTCGACGATTGCCAGGCTGATGGACCTCTATAGTCAGACCGATCGCAGGCTCGCCAAAGCTCTCGCCGATGGGGTTGCGAGCGACAGGATCGCGACAGTGGCGACGCCATCGGCCGCTTCCGGGCAACCGGCGACGCCTCGCCCGTTTCGCGATTTCATCGAGACCGCCGAAGTCGCCGCTAGGTTCCTGTCGGCGGCCGATGGCCCGCGCGTTGGAGTACTGAGCTACAATGGCTGGGACACGCACGCCAACGAGGGCGTGATCCAGGGCCAACTCGCCACCCGATTGGCGGGGCTCGACGCTGCCATTAAGGCGTTTGCCGAGGGTATGGGTGCTGAGTGGAAAAACACAGTGGTAATGATCGTCACAGAGTTTGGTCGCACCGCTTACACCAACGGTACCGAGGGCACTGACCACGGCACCGCCATGGCGATGCTGGTTCTAGGTGGCGCGGTCAAGGGTGGCCGTGTGCTCGCCAAGTGGCCTGGGCTGGCCGACAGCAACCTGTACGAGAGCCGCGATCTGATGCCAACGCAGGACCTGCGTACCGTATTCAAGGGTGTGCTGCGCGATCATCTCGGCATTCCTGCCGGCGCGCTCGGCACAATCGTGTTCCCCGAGAGTCGCGGCGCCGATCCGGTCGACGGATTGATAGCCTGAGCTACTGCACGACTTCCATGCGCACCTGCGCGAGCCCACGCGGCTTGAAGCCCAGAATTTCGGCGGCGCGATCCGAAAGGTCGACAACTCGGCCGGGTTTGAACGGCCCGCGATCGTTGATGCGGACCACCACCGACCGCCCTGATACCAGGCTCGTCACCTTGACCCGCGTGTGCATCGGTAATGTCCTGTGAGCGGCGGTTAACGCGTTCTTGTCGAACCGCTCACCGGACGAGGTCATCTGCTCCTGCCAATAGTAGGACGCGATGCCGCTCATGAGATGGCCGGGCGTCGTCCGCTCAGTCGGTGGCAATGAGCCCGTAATGAGCGCCGGACGTGTCGGCGGCGCATATTCGACGAGGATGCGCCAACCCGATGCCAACGGTCGCTGGACCTGCTGGGTCATGCCCGCAACCGGCAGGATCAGACTGGCTGCGGCGGCGATGGCAAAAGCTTTGATCATAACGGCACATGTCCGGTGAGTTGTTAACCAGACCGGCTAGCTTGATTCGGGACTTTTCAAGGCCTCCGCAAAAGGACGGCGGGCATCACTGACGTGATGCCCGCCGAAATTGCAAAGCTGCTGCCGATCAGCGGCCAAGCACCGTCATGC
This sequence comes from Hyphomicrobiaceae bacterium, assembly GCA_041745515.1. GTDB lineage: Bacteria > Pseudomonadota > Alphaproteobacteria > Rhizobiales > Hyphomicrobiaceae > JAKFWF01. Next base: position 2,923 of record JBGTIU010000128.1, read on the forward strand.
GCACCGGTACGACACCGGCACCTTTCATGTTGATCTTGCCAGCGGCGGCCGACGACAGGTCGATCACCCGGCCCGCGATATAGGGTCCACGATCGTTGATGACGACATCGACGGACTGACCGTTGCGCGCATTGGTGACGCGCACCCTTGTGCCGAACGGCAAGGTCTTGTGCGCCGCTGTCATGGCGTTCGGGTTGAACCAGCCGCCTGAAGCGACGCGCTGCGGCTGCCAGTAATATGAAGCCATGCCGGAGCTGCCGCTGGAGCCGCCTTCATACCTGCCGGTGTTCTTCTTGCGCCCGGCCCGCCGGATGCGCTCGTCATCTTCATTGGACCTTTCCACGCGTGCCGTGCGGGTCTGCTGGCTCTCGGCGCGCGCGGCTTCACGCTCCGCTTCGGCCCGGAAAAAGCTTGGGCCGAGAATTGCGTCTTTCCAATCGGCGCTGGCAGGGCGCGTATCGATCGCGCAGAACGTTAACGCGGCGAGCGCGCCCAGTAGAAGATGCTTCATGATGTCAATGCTCCTATGCTTTGAACTTCGGCTGTCAGTGCGAGCCGAAACAACAACGCGCCGCCTCGTGTTCCGAGGCGGCGCGTTGCGAGGAGCAGGTACAGAACCGGGCGCCGCTGTTCCACAATGGAACAGTAAGTTGGTTAATCCGGCTTAGAGCATATTCGTACAGTTTACGTCGTACCTGGGTACGAACCGCCGTCGATAACGATGTTCTGACCAGTGATGAAGCCGGCGTGCGTGGAGCAAAGGAATGCGGCGGCCGCTCCGAATTCATGGGTCGTGCCGAATCGGCCGGCAGGGACCTCGCGTTTGCGCATCTCGTGCACGGCTTCGAAGGTGAGGCCCTTTGCCGCTGCCATTTTGGTGGTGGTACCACGCAGCCGGTCCGTCTCAAATGGACCCGGCAGCAGCGCGTTGATGGTGACGTTGCGCGACGACGATTTGCGGGCAAGTATGGCCACCGCGCCCGTCAACCCTGATCGCGCGCCGTTCGAAAGCTCAAGCGAGGCAATCGGAGCTTTCACCGCGAAGCTCGTGATGTTCAGTATCCGCCCGAAGCCGCGATCCATCATGCCATACACGGTCGCGTGGATCAGCGCGATCGGTGTAATCATGTTGCCTTCGACGGCCGTTCGCCAGTCGTCGAGGGTGAAGTCCTTGAAGTCGCCAGGTGGCGGCCCGCCAGCGTTGGTGATCAGGATGTCGGGCGCCGGGCAAGCGGCCAGCAGCGCCTTGCGACCGGCCTCAGTCGTGACATCGCACGCGACCGAGCTAACGGTCGCACCGGTGGCTTTGCGGATGTCACCCGCCGTGGCTTCGAGCACATCCCTGGTGCGGGCGCAGATCGTCAATTCGACGCCTTCCGCCGCCAGCGCTTCGGCGCAGCCCCGACCGAGCCCTTTGGAGGCGGCGCAGACGATAGCCTTGCGGCCCCTAAGTCCCAGATCCATGGTCTAATCCTCGGTTGGCTTCAAATCGAGCAGCTCAAGCAATGCGGCGTTGAACCTATCCGGCTGCTCGTACATCGACCAGTGCCCCGCGTCCGGCACGACGCGGGTTTTCAGTTCGGGATGGTGTTGCCGCAGGACGTCGAAAACGGCTTCGACCGAGGGCTGCGCCAGCACGTCGCGCGAGCCCCAGATGGCGTTGAGCGGCACCCGCACATCGGCGAGCCGCCGCTTGATCTCGTCGGTCAGGGCGAACTCGCGGGAGCGAAAACGGGCTTTGGCAATATTGCGTTGCTGCAGGTTTATGGCGGTGTCGTCGACGCGGGACGGGTCGGCGATCATCAAGATCTCCAGCACACGGCGATGGACATGGCGCCTTTGCGCCGGGCTCATTCGGCTATGCTCCTTGGGAAACTCTTCTAGTCGCGGATGCAACCCGAGCGCCGAGCAACCCGAAAGCGTGAAGCTCGCAAGGTGATCCCCAAGCTCGATCGCGGCGAAGGTGCCGACATGGCCGCCGAACGAGAACGTCACGAGGTGCGGTTTGCGGTTGGCCGGGATCAAGCGGCGAATGCCTTCCGCCAAAACATGCCCACAGGATTCCGGCGTTAACGGTGGCTCCGGCATGGCGCTGTCGCCGAGACCCGGCAGATCGACCGCGAAGACCTCCGCGAAAACCGCGAAAACCGCGATATTGCGAACCCAATGCGTCCAGGACCCCGACCCACCATGAAGTAAGATTAATGGCCGTCCCGACCCCCACCGCCGCCAGACCAGGTCGCCCTTGCCGCAGGGCGTGCGGAAGACCTCTGCTGTTGCGGCGAGAGTCGAACTGGGGTCGTCAGTCTCAGGTCGGGTCATCGGTCCATGTCGTCAGAGCAGCAGCGGTAGCCCGTATATGCATACCGCGGCCGAGAACTGACAAGCCGCGACAGCGCTGACCGAGCCTTGCGTTGACGGCGGATCGGATGCGATACCCGGCGCGGACAAGCGATGACCCACAAGGCAACTATGACACCAGCCGACCCGGACTTCGCCGACCGCGTTCGCCACAGCTTCGCTCGCCAGGGCCTGATGACCAGTATCGGCGCTCGGTTGAGCACTGTTGCACCCGGCCATGTCGTCATCGAGCTGCCGTTCACGGCGGCGCTGTCGGAGCAGCGCGGCAACTTCCACGGCGGCGCCGTCGGCGCGATCGGCGACGCCGCCG
>JBGTIU010000129.1:0-22933 GCA_041745515.1 Hyphomicrobiaceae bacterium
CGCAGAGCATAGCCCACCTATGGTCAAGCGTCGCGACGCACCCTGTCATCGAAATTACCTCCGTGCCGACCCCAACCCTTTGAGAAGGTCGCGCTAGATCATTCGAACGTATCTGATTGCCATTCATGCTGTTTTCCGCCTTAGTTGCATCCCATCAATGGAAATTGGCGGCAACGAAACCAGCTTTGCCGGAGAGCCACCATGGTCAAGTGGGTTGTCATCTGGGGCGCCGTGGCGATTGCTTCTGCGGTGGCTGCAGGGTTTCTTGCGGCCTCCAAGCGCCGTGATCATTCGTTCTGGGCGGCTTGGTCGTTCGTGTTCCCGCCAATGCTGCTGGCTTTGTTGTTCATGTCGGCGCACGCCGGCCCCAAGAAAAGGCGCCGCAGCCTCGACGACGAGGATGCGGCAGAGGCCAATTAGCCCTCGGCCTGGGCAACCTTCCCGGCAATAGCCGCCTGTGCCGCAGCAAGACGCGCCACTGGCACGCGGAACGGCGAGCACGACACATAATCCAGTCCAGCTTCGTGAAAAAATGCGACGGACTGAGGATCGCCCCCGTGTTCGCCGCAGATCCCGAGTTTGATGTCCGGCCGTGCCCGACGTCCGCGCTCGCAGCCAATCCTGACCAGTTCGCCGACACCGGCCGCGTCGATGGACACGAACGGGTCGAAATCGAGAATACCGCTGCCAGTATAATTTGTGAGGATCGGTGCCGCATCGTCGCGTGACAATCCCAAACATGTTTGCGTCAAGTCGTTGGTGCCGAACGAAAAGAACTCTGCGCCGCCGGCACCGCCCGCAATCTCGCCAGCGAGGAGGCACGCCCGTGGCAGCTCGATCATGGTGCCTATCTGGTAGGACAGTTTCGCCCCGCTCTCGGCTTCGACTGCGTTTGCGACAGCGATGATCAGATCGCGCAGCACATCGTACTCCTCGCGGAATGCAATAAGTGGCACCATCACCTCTGGGATCACCGCCTGGCCTGTTTTCCTTGCGGCTGCGGCCGCCGCTTCGAAGATCGCCCGCGCCTGCATCTCGGTGATCTCGGGATAGCGAAGCCCGAGGCGACACCCCCGGAACCCCAGCATCGGGTTGGTCTCTTCCAACTCGGCGACGCGCTCCTGCACGCGTTTGAGTGGGACGCCGAGTGATTTTGCAACCACCGTTGCTTCGGCCTCGCCATGCGGCAGGAACTCGTGCAACGGCGGATCGAGCAGTCGGATTGTCACAGGTAGTCCGGACATAATCTCGAACAGGTCTTCGAAGTCTTGCCGCTGCATCGGCAGAATTTTTGCAAGCGCGGCACGGCGCCCGGCCTCGTCGAGTGCGACGATCATTTCGCGCATGGCGAGGATGCGGTTCTCCTCGAAAAACATGTGCTCGGTCCGACACAGTCCTATGCCTTCAGCGCCAAAGTCGCGGGCCTGCTTGGCATCGCGTGGCGTGTCGGCGTTGGCGCGCACTTTCAAGTGGCGGCTGGCATCCGCCCAGCCCATGATGATGCCGAAGTCGCCGGACAGTTCAGGCTGCCGCATCTGCACGAGGCCGTCGAGGACTTCGCCGGTGCTGCCATCGATGGTTATCAGGTCGCCACGGTTGTAGGCTTGCCCCTTGACCGTCAGCGTTCGCGACTTGAGGTCGATCCTGAGAGCACCGGCGCCTGAGACGCAAGGCCGTCCCATGCCGCGCGCGACGACTGCCGCATGGCTGGTCATGCCACCGCGAGCGGTAAGAATTCCCGCCGCTGCGTGCATACCATGAATATCTTCCGGGCTCGTCTCAATGCGAACCAGAATGACGCTTCTGCCTTGCGCCTTCAGCGCCTCGGCTTCGTCCGCGTCGAATACGATCTCCCCCGAGGCAGCGCCGGGCGACGCAGGCAAGCCGGTTGTGAGCAGGCGTTTTTCTGCCTTGGGGTCGATTGTCGGATGCAGCAGCTGATCGAGCGCCGCCGGATCGATCCGCATTACCGCTTCATCGCGGCTAATGACCCCCTCGTTCGTCAGGTCGACTGCAATTCGCAACGCCGCGGCGGTGGTCCGTTTGCCGGCACGGGTTTGCAACATCCAAAGTTTGCCGCTCTGGATGGTGAACTCGATGTCCTGCATGTCGCGATAGTGGGCCTCGAGTTTTGCGAAGATATCGGTCAACTCCTTGAAGGTCGCAGGCATCAGCGCTTCCAGCGACGGCGATCGATCGCCGGCCTCTTTGCGTGCAGCCTCAGTGAGACTTTGCGGCGTGCGAATACCGGCGACGACGTCCTCACCCTGGGCATTGACCAGAAATTCGCCGTAAAGCGCCTTTTCCCCGGTCGACGGATTGCGCGTGAAGGCAACGCCCGTCGCCGACGTGTCCCCCATGTTGCCGAACACCATCGCCTGCACATTGACCGCCGTGCCCCAGCTCTCCGGAATATTGTGCAGGCGCCGGTAGGTGTCGGCGCGCGCGTTGCGCCAGGACCCGAACACGGCGGCAATCGCGCCCCATAACTGCTCTGATGTCGACTGCGGGAAGCCATTCCCCGTTTCGCGCATCACAGCGGTCATGTACGCGACTATGACCTCCTGCCAGTCGGCGGCCAATAACTCGGTATCGGCCAGGCTGCCGGCCAGGTTTTTGTGGTTATCCAGGATCTCCTCGAAAACTCCGTGATCGACGCCCAAGACCACGTTCGAGTACATTTGGATGAAGCGACGGTAGCTGTCATAGGCAAAACGTGCGTCGCCAGAGCGCGCAGCCAGCCCTTTCACCGTCTCATCGTTGAGGCCCAGATTCAGGATCGTGTCCATCATGCCGGGCATCGAAGCACGCGCGCCCGAGCGCACCGAGACCAACAGGGGGTTCGATGGATCGCCGAATGCTGAACCAACCGCTTGTCCGACACCGGCGAGCGCCGTTTCTACTTCGGCTCTTAAGCCTGGTGGCAGTTGTCGATCGTATTCGTAAAACGCGGCACAAACCTGCGTCGTGATTGTAAAGCCGGGCGGGACCGGCAGCCCCAGGTTCGCCATTTCGGCAAGGTTCGCGCCCTTGCCACCGAGCAACTCCTTCATGCCGGCATCGCCACCATCGCGACCCGCGCCGAACTGATAGACCATCTTGGTCGCGGCATCGCGCAGCACGGATTTCGAGGTCATGGCAGCGGCTTCCCCGGGGTTATCAACTTGGGGCTGACTTAGCCGGGTCCGACCAAGCCCGCAAACGCTATAGTGCCGCGAGCCGTACCGTGGCATAGGAGGCGCGCGAGACGGATCGGAGACAACTCTATGGATTTAAAGCGCTTGATCGGCGACAACCCAGTTGGCGTTGCGGTGCGCCTTGTCATCATCTCGATCGTGGTCGGCATCATACTGCAGGCACTGGATATTTCTCCGTCGGACCTGCTGTATCGAACCGAAATCCTGATCAGGCGTGTCTACGATATGGGATTTGGCGCGTTCCGTGGCCTCGCGAACTTTTTTCTGATCGGTGCTGTCGTCGTCGTCCCGATATGGCTCATTGCGCGGTTGCTCGGCGCATTCCGCGACAAAACAAGAGATACACGGTAGAATCGGCTCAGCTTTCACCCCTCCAGCGGGAGAGCTGCCCAGTGTGCTGAGCGAGTGCCCGTAAGCTGCGAAACGGACTGAGCTCCAGCACGCTGCGTCGCCGTCGCAAGATGCGCCTTGATGCGGCCGATCAGTCCCGGTCCCTCGTAGATCAGCCCGGTGTAGAGCTGCAGCAGGCTCGCTCCAGCCTCGATCTTGGCTAGCGCCGCCTCCGGGCTGTCGACGCCGCCGATGCCGACCAGCGGGACCCGGCCTCCTGTGAGCTGATGTACGCGCGCGAGCATCACTGTGGATCGATGGAACAGTGGGCGCCCGGACAAGCCGCCGGCCTCGCTGGCCGCCGCTTCTCCGTCGAGCCCCGGCCGTGCAAGCGTCGTGTTCGACACCGCGATGGCATCGACAGCGTTGACTTCGAGGCGGCTGCAGATCGCCTGCAAATCGTCCTCTGCGATGTCGGGAGCGATCTTGACGAACAAAGGCCGGTATTTTCCGCCTGTGGCGGCGGAGCGCGCCTGCATCAGCCGGCCGAGCAACTCGTCGAGCGCGGCAGGCGTCTGGAGATCGCGCAGCCCTGGCGTGTTTGGTGAAGATACGTTGACCATGAAGTAGCTGGCCACGTCCGAGAACGCCCGGACGCCGGCAACGTAATCGGCTGCGCGGTCAACCGTGTCCTTGTTGGCCCCGATGTTGACGCCGACGATTTCGCCATGCTGCCAGGTGCGCTGGTGCACCAGACGGGCATGCGCCGCGTCCTGCCCGCCATTGTTGAAACCCAACCTGTTGATAAGCCCGTGAGAACGAACCAGCCGAAACACGCGGGGCACCGCATTACCGATTTGCGGTTTCGGTGTTACCGTTCCGATCTCGGCGAAGCCACATCCCATTCCAAGCACCGCGCCGAATACGCGTGCGTCCTTGTCGAAGCCCGCCGCGATTCCGATCGGGTTGGGGAAACGCAGACCCGCAATTTCAACTTGAAGCAGCGTATTGCTGTCCCGCCCACCGCGTGGATAGAGGCCGGCCTCTAGTCCTCTTAGCGTGATCTCGTGTGCTTGCTCCGGCTCGAGAGCAAACAGAGCAGGCCGAGCCAGGTGAAACAGCGCAGACAACATCAGACGACCTCGGCGGGTACGATTGGCACGCCATCGGCGCCTAGTGCCAGCGGACGCAGCCACAGCGCAGCGGCTGGTTCGAGGACAGCGTACAAATGGGGAAACAATTCGCCGCCTCGTGACGGCTCCCACCAAAGGCTTGGCCCTAGTTGGGCAGCATCGAATGCAACGATCACCAAATCATTCTGACCAGAAAAATGACGCCGCGCGGTCTCCGATACCTGTGTCCCGGTAGATAGGTGCACGAAGCTGTCCGCCAGATCGAAGGCAGAACCGGCGAATGCACCTTTCGCAACCGCATCCGCCCATGCGGCGCTCGTGCAGATTTTGTAGACAAACCTCGTCTGGATCGATTGCTTATCCACCTCGCGCCGCACTCCGTCGTGTCGATAGCTTTGCCTATCAGGCTCTTAGCTCCGCAGAGCGAAATTGGCGAGTGGGTCGCGCGTTGGTGACAAGCCGAGGAGTGAACATTGTTTGTCATCCAACTGTTGCAATCGCCCCTTTCGGAACACAGTAGTGACCTGCTATTTGTTGGTGACGCCCGATCGGAATTCACACTCATTTGCGCTCACGGAATTTTTCAGCTTCGCCGATTTGCACCAATTATTGAGGTGACGTAGCTCATGAATGAGTACAAGAGCGGCCTGCTGCTGCAACTGTCTCCTGACGGCGAGCCTGGTCGTCGCACTCTCGACAATCAGGGCTATATTCGTGCAATCGTCCTGACTGTCGAAGCGCTGTTCGGTCGCAACCGCAGCTTCAATTTGCCCTGGTTTCAACGAGCCTTCGCGTGGCGCGAACCGCAAGTTGCCAAGTTCGTCGCCGATCTTCTCGAGGCGATGAGAGCCCCCAACCGGCGCTACAGCCTCGGTCAGGTGTGGTTTGGAGGATCGGCGGATGCTGACAAAAGCGCGCTTGTCGACGGGCATCAACGCACGATCACATTGACGATGATGTTTGCCATTCTGCGCGATCAAGTGGCGATCGACCAGCAGCAGCCGGAAGCAGAGCGGAAAGCCGATAGTCGCCGTTTGCACGCATTGATCGCGGCGCCAGTCGGTAGCGACTTGCCTTGGCGCCTGACCCCCCAAGCGCAGGTCGCGGATTTCTTCCAAACCTTTGTTCAAACGCCGGGGGGTACAGTCGTCAGTCCGGGTGCTGACCTCGACGATTTGACGCCGGCAGAGCGCCACCTTCTTGCATGCCGGGATCAGTTACGTTCTATCTTGACAGCTTGGAGTCCGTTGACACGCCATGATTTCATAGAGTTTGTTTTGACGCGCTGTTTTCTGGTCTCGATCGAGGTCGACGACGAGGACGAAGCATGGACCATGCTCGGGATCGAGCAAACCACAAGGCTACCGCACGACATCAGCGAGGAGTCCAAGATCGCGCTCGTTTACTCGATGCCGGCACTTGAACAGGACCAAGCCAACCTGATTTGGGAGCAGTGTCAATCTAAGCTAGGCTGCAGCGGTATAGGGGAGCTGCTGCAGCACCTGCGCAGCGCAAAATTGACCAAACGGTCGACCAAGCCGCTCGATGGCGAATTGCAGCAGCTTTACGCACTCAATCGAAGCGGGCTGGAATTCATGCAGGGCGTGTTTCAACCAAACGCACTGACCCTCGACGCCATCGAAAAGCGGGAAATCAGCACCGGTGCCGTGAAAGCTGCGATCTCACAGCAACTTGAGCACTTGAGTTGGCTCGACCACCGCCAGTGGGTCGCACCGGCGCTCGTCTGGCTCACGAAGAAGGGAGTTGACCACGCCGAGACCCCGCGGTTCTTCGCGCGGCTCGACCGGCTCGCCTGGATGCTTCGGCTTGCGGGTACCGATCCGAACGAGCAGGAGCTCCGCTTTATCAAGGCATGCGCGGGGGCCGAGCGCCGGCAGCTAATCGATAAATGCCCCGAATTCGCCGTCGATAACAAGACCATCACTGCGGCGCTGACCGTCCTGCGCAGCCGCACTTTCTATCTAAAACACATGGCAAGTCGAGCGCTGCGACGCATCTGCGCAACCTTGGGCGACGACCCTGGTCCGATCGACGGCATTCAGATTTCGGTCGAGCATGTACTCCCAAGACGACCATCGAAGGATAAGCGCTGCTGGTCGCATTTTGGTTCGGCCGACGTAGTGCTTAACCACACCGACCGGCTCGGCAACCTTGCACTGCTGACGGGGCCGCAGAACCGAGCAGCCGATCGTAGCGATTGGAAAATCAAACGTGATATCCTGAAGGCTTCCGGTTTCAGCCTTTCCGTCGAAGCGGCGACAAATACGCAATGGACACAGCAGACCATCGAAACGCGCACCGAAAAGCTTATCGCGCTGCTCTTTGCGCCGTGGGGACTGTCGATGGCTTGATCGCCTCACCGACACTTGATTGGCCGGGCTGTGTGCTTTGCCTGTATGGCCTGCCGCATGCTTGAACTCGCAAACAACGGACCACTCCTGGCGTTCGGCGGCCCCTACTCGAACCTCAAAGCAACGCGCGCAATGCGTGCCGAGGCGGCGCGTTTAAACGTTCCAGCCGATCGGGTGATCTGCACCGGCGATGTCGTTGCATATTGCGCCGAGCCTGAAGAAACCATTGCAGCAATTCGTGATTGGGGCATTCGAACGATTGCCGGTAACTGCGAAGAACAATTGGCAGCTAGCAGCACAGACTGCAATTGTGGGTTCGAGGAAGGAAGCACCTGCGACCGCCTGGCAAAGGGCTGGTATCCATATGCGAACTCAAAGGTCACAGCGGACAGCCGCGATTGGATGAGGGGTCTGCCGGCGTCGCTGACATTTACCTATGGCGGGTTTACGTTTCGCGTTGTCCATGGCGGCGTAGAACGCAACAATCGATTCTTATTTGGCTCCCAAGACGCGGTGCTGTTGCAGGAATGGACTAGCGCCAACACCGAAGTTGTAATCGCTGGGCACGCGGGGCTCCCCTTCATCAAGCGCCAACGGTCCGGCGTTTGGTTCAATCCAGGTGTCATTGGCATGCCCGCGAACGACGGTACGGCGGATGTCTGGTATGGGCTGATCTCGACCGATTCTGAAGGTGCATTGACATTCACGACCCAACGGCTGGCTTACGACCACCACACCGCGGCGGCGACCTTGAGACGCAGTGGCCATGCAAACGGCTATGCACGTACCCTCGTTACCGGGCTTTGGCCGAGCCTGGACGTGTTGCCGCTGGCGGAGCGCGCGGTGACGGGGAAACGGCTGCGGAGCGTTTCGTTGGCCCTGCCCGCGGCCGGCGGCCGGACGGCTGCCCATCGGCAGAAAGCATTCACGCCTTGACGAGATCGCCGGCAAGACCGCGAGCAATCAGCGCGCGTGTTTCCGGCACCCCGTAAAGAGCAATAAACGAGCCGAAGCGCGGCCCTTGAGACGCTCCAAACAGAACCTCGTAGATGCCTTGAAACCAGGAACGCAGGGTCTCTTTGGTGTAGCCGTTGGCCTTGCCGGCTTCAAACACGATGTCCTGCAGTTCCTCAGCCGTCGCCCCCGACCTAACGTGCGCCAACGCCTGATCCAGAGCGGTCAAAGCCGCGCGCTCCCGATCATCGGCCGGCCGGAATATTTTTGTCGGCCGCTCAAAGGCTGCAAAATAGCTCACCGCATAACCTACCAGCCGATCAAGCATCGGGAATTTTGCCGCCGTTGCATCTGGCGCCAAGCGTCGAATGAAGCCCCAAAGCTGACCGGCCTCGGCGGCATTGGTTGCCGCCACCAGATTGAGCAGCAGCGCGAACGAGATCGGCAACTCGGCTAGCGGCGGGGCGCCCTCGTGGATGTGCCAGGCCGGGTTGTCGACGCGGGCTGCGGTCGACTCGGCGGGAAACTTGGCAACAAACGTCAGGTAGTCGTCGACGGCGCGCGGAATCACGTCGAAGTGCAGTTTCTTTGCCGACTTTGGCCGGCCGTACATGTAGAGCGACAGGCTCTCGGGCGGCGCATAGGTCAGCCACTCCTCCATCGTGAGGCCGTTTCCCTTGCTCTTCGAGATCTTTTGCCCTTTGTCGTCGAGAAACAGCTCGTAATTGAAGCCCTCGGGCGGCAGCGCGCCCAGTGCCTTGGCGATGCGCGACGACAGTGTCACGCTGTCAATCAGGTCCTTGCCGGACATCTCGTAGTCAACGCCGAGCGCGACCCATCGCATCGCCCAATCGGCCTTCCATTGGCACTTCACGCGGCCGCCGGTGACGGGAGTGGTCACACGCTCATTCGTGTCGGGATCGAGGTAGGTGATGGTTCCGGCCGCGACGTCGCGGGCCACCATCGGCACCTGCAGCACGCGGCCCGTGCGCGGGCAAATGGGAAGAAAGGGCGAATAGGTTGCCTGCCGCTCGGCTCCTAGTGTCGGCAAGATGATCGTCATCACCTTGTCGTATGCCGCCAGCATCCGCAGCAGTGTGGCGTCGAACATCCCCGATTTGTAGCAATCGGTCGCCGAGAAGAATTCGTAATCGAACCCGAACCGATCGAGGAACGCTCGCAACCTGGCATTGTTGTGCGCTGCAAAGCTCGCAAACTCGTGGGAGAATGGATCGGGCACGCTGCTCAATGGCTTATCGAGATGCGCCGTCAACATCGCCTTGTTCGGAACATTGTCCGGTACCTTGCGCAGGCCGTCCATGTCATCAGAAAAACAGATCAGCCGAGTCTGCACTCGGCCACCGGTCAGCACCTCGAACGCATGCCGCACAATGCTGGTGCGTGCAACTTCGCCGAACGTGCCGATGTGCGGCAGACCCGAAGGGCCGTAGCCGGTTTCGAAGATCACCGTCTTGGCCGGCGTATGCATCCGTTCGAGACGCTGGAGCAGACGGCGCGCCTCTTCGAACGGCCATGCCTTGGAGACGGCCGCGGCGGCAACAAAAGCAGGGTCGCTCGCGGAAGGATACCGGTTAGGTTGCATCATTCGCTTTTTCAGACTGCCAAACTGTTCGAGTCCCCGTCTATCGACTAATTGCCTGCGCCGATAGAGCTTGCGCTGCCATCTTCAACCGTCCTTCAGCCCCCCCCGTGGACAACCCTGCCACGATCTGCTTTCGGGGCGATCACAGGAAGTCCCGGCGACCGATTTTGCGCTCTCGAGCAAACCGTCAAAATATTGCTTGGAGAACTTCGATGCCGCCATCGTCTCCTTGTCGAGCAAAGGCGCATTTTAGGCACTGGAACGTCATCCGCCATCGCGATCCTCAGGCCGGCACTTCCAGGTCAAGCGTGTAACCCGAGCCTCGCACCGTCCGCACAGGATCGGGCTCCCTGCCGCGGATCAGTGCCTTACGCAGGCGACCGATGTGAACATCGACGGTCCGCTCGTCGACGTAGGTGTCGCGGCCCCAAACCCCGTCTAGCAACTGTGCTCGGGACAGGACCCGGCCCGGGCTCTCCATCAGAAACTCGAGCAGCTTGAACTCGGTCGGCCCGAGCCGTACTTCGCGCTGACCCCGCATGACCCGATGGGCAGCTCGGTCGAGAACAATCTCGCCGCTTTGCAGCACGTCCGCGATCCGGTCCGGCGACGCGCGCCGCAGAATGGCCCGCACCCGAGCCAACAACTCAGGCAATGAGAACGGCTTGACGACGTAGTCGTCGGCTCCCGTCGACAAGCCCCGGATCCTATCGGCCTCCTCCCCTCGCGCTGTCAGCATCAGGATCGGCAAGTGTCGACTTTCCGGCCGAGCCCTGATTCGGCGGCAGATTTCGATGCCGGAAACCTCCGGCAGCATCCAGTCGAGCACTACGAGATCGGGGCGCTCCTCGGCGACCATCATTTCAACTTCGTCGCCATTGGCCGTATGCGCGACCGCAAACCCCTCCGCCTGGAGATTGTAGCGCAACAGTTCGGCCAATGCCGGTTCATCCTCGACGATCAGCACCTTGGCAGACATCGGTCACCCTTGCTGAATCAAAGTCGAACTCGTGGTATCTCCCTTCGGCCGGTCATCGGTTATGGCGGCACCATGCACGAGGTAATGGACAGTCTCGGCAATGTTTGTCGTGTGGTCACCGATGCGTTCAAGATTCTTGGCGCCAAACAGCAAATGCGTCGACAGGCCGATGTTGCGCGGGTCCTCCATCATGTAGGTCAACAACTCGCGAAACAGCGAGTTGTACATCGCATCCAATTGCTCGTCCTTGCGCCAAACCACCAGCGCTTTCTCGGCATCGCGGTCGGCAAAGGCGTCGAGCGCATCCTTCAACTGGCGCAGCGCCAGCTCGACCATGTGACCAAGACCAGCAAGCAGCGGCTTCGGATGGCTCTCGCCGGCGATGGCAAGTGCCCGCTTAGCGATGTTCTTCGAGAAATCCCCGATGCGCTCGAGGTCGCCTGCAATTTTAAGGGCTGCCATAATGTGCCGCAGGTCGTTGGCAACGGGCTGCCGTCGCGCAATCATCAAGATGGAGTGGTCTTCGATCTCGCGCTGCAGGTTATCGATCGACTTGTCGCTGACAATCGCGGCTGCCGCGAGCTTGGGGTCGCGCCGGTTGAGTGAGTCAAACGCCTGACCGAGCAGGCGCTCCGTCAGTCCGCCCATATGCGCGATCTTGTTGTCGAGGAACGTCAGTTCCTCTTCATAGGATTTCACCGTGTGTTGCGTCATCAGTTGTACCTCGCTCCGGAATGGCCTTCGTCAGCCGAACCGGCCGGTGATGTAATCTTGCGTGCGTTTGTCCCTGGGAGTCGAGAAAATCTGCGGCGTCGGGCCCTCCTCGACCAGTTCGCCAAGATGAAAGAATGCCGTGCGCTGCGAAACCCGCGCGGCCTGCGCGAACGAGTGCGTGACGATGATGATGCAAAAATTAGAGCGCAGCTCGTCGATCAACTCCTCGATGCGCGCGGTTGCGATCGGGTCGAGCGCCGAGCATGGCTCGTCCATCAGGATCACGTCGGGGCTGACGGCAATGGCGCGCGCGATGCATAGCCTTTGCTGCTGGCCGCCGGACAAGCCTGTCGCGGTGTCGTTGAGACGGTCATTCACCTCATTCAACAAACCGGCCTTGCTCAGACTGTCCATTACGATTCTGTCAAGTTCGGCCTTCGATCCGGACAGGCCGTGTATCCTGGGTCCATACGCCACATTCTCGTAAATCGACTTCGGGAACGGATTCGGCTTCTGGAACACCATACCGACCCTAGCCCGCAGTTGGACCACGTCGAGTTCGGGGTCGTAAATGTCCTGGCCGTCGATCTCGATGCGGCCCGTAACGCGCGCCGAAGCGATAGTGTCGTTCATCCTGTTGATGCAGCGCAGGAACGTGGACTTGCCGCAACCGGACGGGCCGATGAACGCCATTACGCCACGATCGGGGATGTCTACGCTGACGTTCTTGATCGCCTGCTTGTCGCCGTAGTGAACATTGACTTTCCGAGCGATCACCTTGGCGCTGTTCGAGGCCGGCCGTCTGTTCGAAGGGACGGTTGCTGCAGCCGTATCCATAAACTCGCGCCTTTCGAATGATGCAGTTACCATCGACGTTCGAACCGCTTGCGCAGCCAGATCGCAAGTCCATTCATCAGGAACAGAAACAGCAGGAGAACGACAATCGCGCCCGCGGTCTTCGCCTGAAACGCCGGTTCGGGGAGGTCCGACCAGAGATAAATCTGAACTGGAAGCACAGTCGCTGAATCGGTCAGGCCTTGCGGAACGTCGACGATGAATGCGACCATCCCTATCATCAGCAGCGGCGCCGTTTCGCCCAAGGCATGGGCCATGCCGATAATCGTGCCAGTCATAATGCCAGGCATGGCTAGAGGCAGCACATGGTGGAAGACGGCCTGCTGATGCGACGCGCCGACCCCCAGTGCCGCTTCTTTGATCGACGGTGGCACAGCTTTCATTGCGGCGCGCGCAGCAATAATGATCGTCGGTAGAACCAAAAGAGCCAGAACCAGTCCACCCACTAACGGTGCCGAGCGCGGCAAATTGAGGGAATTCAAGAACACGGCGAGACCCAGCAACCCGAATACGATTGAGGGCACGGCCGCGAGGTTGTTGATGTTGACCTCGATGATATCGGTCAGCTTGTTTCTTGGAGCGAACTCCTCGAGATAGACGGCGGCCATAACTCCGATGGGCAGACACAGTATCAGGGTCACTAAGAGCGTAAGCAGCGAACCGATCAAAGCTCCGCGAATGCCGGCGAGTTCGGGCTCACGGCTATCGCCGCCGGTGAGAAACAGCCAGTTGAAGCCGCCCTCGATCTTGCCATTCGCTTTCAGGCGCTCAAGAAACGCGACCTCGATATCGGTCGCCTTGCGATTGCTCTCCGGCGTAATATAGCTCACGATTCGCCAATCGCCGGACTTGGCATCTCCGGTCGACGTCAAAGGCAGCAACGTAGTGCCGATGATTTCCGCTGGTCCGACGCTCTCGGCCTTGACTAGGCCGCCGTTAATGGCGATCAGCAGGCTCGGCATGCGATCGTCGAGTTGCTCGATGCCGGCAATTCCATCGATTCTGGCCTGAAGGGCTGCTGCTTCTTCACGCGCCTGCTGCCCCTTCTGCTTGGTCTCCGGCACGTTCGCCCGTTCCAATCGTCCGGCCTCGACACGCAGTGTGGTTGCCCGGTCGGTCAGGGTTGCTTTGACTGCCGTTATCTCCCTGGCAAAGTCGTTTGACGTGGACAGGATGCGAACTTCGCCACTTGCCGCCGAAGGCGTTACGATGCCGTGGCCCGCGCGGCTGGCAATTCTGGTACCGGCGCCCTTCAGATATAGATCCGCATTGTCGTCGAGCAGCAACGTCGCCTGCAGGGTTTGGCCTACCAGACTTGGATCTGACACGACGCGCCGGCGCAGCTCGTCACCAGCGCCGGTACTCAAGAGTTGGCTCAATTTCTTGAGCTCGGTGCGGCCCTCGACGCCGGGGAACTGCGCCTCCAGCGCCTTCCGGGCCACTGCAAAGTAATCGCCGCTTCGCAGCTCTGCCGGATCACGCTTGCCGGTTGGATCGACATCCTCGGCCGCGACACTGAGCTCGAGGTTGAGCGAATGTTGCCAGAAAGCCGGCAGCCCATTGGCAAATATGCTGATCATCAACACTGACAGAAACAGGCCGGTCACCAGGATCGCGACGACGCCGTAAGCCTTGAAGCGCACCTCCGACCGATAGCGGGCGCGGATTTTGGCACGAGTTGCATCCCCGCTTAGCCGTGCAGCGTCAAGATGAGAACCGCTGGCAAGTATGTCAGTCATACTGCTCCCGATACCGCCGCACGATCTGCAACGCGATGATGTTCAAAACCAAGGTGACGAAAAACAGCACGAAGCCCAATGCAAACGCGGCCAGAGTTTTCGCGCTGTCGAACTCTTGATCACCGACGAGAATGGTCTTGATCTGCACGGTGATCGTCGTCACCGCATGAAGCGGATTGAACGTCAGGTTGGCAGCCAGCCCTGCAGCCATCACCACGATCATGGTCTCCCCGATCGCACGGCTGATCGCCAGCATGAACGCCGACACGATGCCGGGCAGGGCTGCCGGCAGGACCACCCTACGCACGGTCTCGGACTTCGTCGCGCCGAGCGCATAAGAGCCATCCCGCAGTGATTGCGGAACGGCATTGATCACGTCGTCCGACAGCGAGGAAACGAACGGGATGATCATCATGCCCATCACCAAGCCGGCAGCCAGCGCACTCTCTGACGCCACGTCCAGCCCGAGAGACTGGCCCCAGCCACGGATCAACGGGGCGACAGTCAATGCCGCGAAGAACCCAAGAACCACGGTCGGGATTCCTGCCAGTATTTCAAGCAGCGGCTTCACATAAGAGCGAACCCTTGGGGTCGCGTACTCGGACAAATAGATCGCCGAGTACAGTCCAAGCGGACCCGCCACCCCGATTGCGATCGTCGTGATCAGCAACGTCCCGACCAACAGTGGAACAAAACCGAATGCCGATCTGATATCACCTTGGTCGACCCGAAGAGCTGCCTGTGGATTCCATTCGGTGCCGAACAGGAACTCGGTCACCGTCGGGCGCCCCTTCAGGGCCGGATCGTAGAAAAACCTCAGCGTTTCATAGAGCACGGAAAAGACGATGCCGATGGTCGTCAGAACCGCCACGGCGGCGGATAAAATAAGCAGCACCAATACAAACTTCTCAAAGGCATTCCTTGCGCGAAATGACTGTGAAATTCGCCCAACGGTGAGACCCAGCATCAAGAGCCCAATTGTAGCGCCAAGCCCCACCAGGAGCCAATTGCCCCACTGTCGCGTCTCAGCAAGGCTGTCAGCCGCGTTGCGCAGCGCAGGGGTTACTTGTCCCGCAAATTGACCAGCTGCCAGACTGGCCGCATCTCGCAAGGCAGCGCTGCTCTGCAGCGGATCCGAGCGAACAGCAGCTGGAAAACTGGACAACGCGATCGACTGAGTAAGATGGGCGACGGTTGGCGAGCCGATCACCAACAGCAGCAGCATCGGCCCCAGGATGGCGGAACTGGTGAACAACCCATGGTAGGCGGGCAGTGAATGCAACTTCGACAAGTTGCCGCCTGCAACGGCTGTCGCGCGCGCCCGGCCGAGAAAGTAGCCGGACAGAACGAGGACCGCCAGAATTGAAAGATAGATGCTCGACATGTCCTGCAGTCCTCAGTCAGGTCTCATGAGCCTATGCTCATACCCATGTCGTCCCTGAGCATATTCTGCTCCACGGCAGAGGTGCAGCAGGCCGAAGGCCAGGGTCTTGCGACCCTGCCCTGCTGCATCGTCGCAATGGACTTCAGTTGGTCAAGCCATCACCGGAGATAGCCGACAATCCGGAAACCGACTTGCGAACCTCTTCGAGTTCCGCCTTTGGCAGCGGCACGAGGCCCTTGCGCGCCAGATACCCGTCTTTTGACAGTGCTTTTTCGGATACGTACTCGGCGGCAAACTTGTCGAGGCCAGGGATCACACCAACGTGCTGCTTCTTAATGTAGACGAACATGGCGCGGGCCCCCTTGTACTTGCCGCCCGCGATTGCGTCGAACGTCGGCTCCGTGCCATCGAGAGCAACGCCCTTCAGTTTGGACAGGTTCTCCTCGAGGAAAGAGAAACCGAACACACCGAAGGCATTCTTGTTGGCTTCGATTTTCTGCACGATCACGTTGTCGTTCTCGCCGGCTTCGACATAGGCACCGTCCTTGCGGATCGACTTCCAGGCCTTCTCAAAGGCCTTGCCGTCCGTCTTCTTGAGTTCGGCCAGCGCCGGGATTTGCAGCGCACCGCCCTCCAGGAACAATTCGTGCAGGCTGTCGCGCGTGCCAGACGTCGGTGGCGGGCCTAGCACTTCGATCTTGATATTCGGCAGCGATTTATCGATGTCCGACCAGTTCTTGTAGGGGTTGGCGACGAGCTTACCGTCGGCTCCGGGAACCTGTTCGGCCAACGCCAAATATACCTGGGCAAGCGTCAAATTGAGCTTTGGTCCGGCCTTGGACTGCGCAATCGTCAAACCGTCGAAACCGATCTTGATTTCGACAATGTCCTTCACTCCGGCTTTCTGGCAAGCCTCGAACTCGCCTTTCTTCATCCGGCGCGAGGCATTGGTCACGTCGGCCTTGTCGACGCCGACGCCCTCGCAAAAGATCTTCATGCCACCGCCCGTGCCGGTCGATTCGACAACAGGTGTTTTGCCGCCTCCAGCCTTGCCGAATTGCTCGGCAACCGCGGTCGTGAACGGATAGACCGTCGAAGAGCCAACGGCACGGATCTGGTCGCGGGCCATGACTACACCAGCGAATGTCACCAAGCCGACGCCTGTCAGAGCTGCGGTTAGCGCCAAATATTGTTTGCTCATGATATCCTCCTCAAGCTCGAGGCCCGGTGTTGTCTCGCTGCTGTCCGGAGTCCGGCGCAGACCAGTTCAACCCGTCCCTGAGTAGAATGCGTAGCGCAGCCGCACAATTCTTTTACGACACCCTAGATCTTTGAAATAGCTATCTATTTATCTATTTGCGTGTAAAGGCGGCGTGGCCGCGCCACCAACCCGATCTAAGATCACGCCGAAACAAGAGCCCTCGCCCAGTTTCGAAGTGAAGTGCAGTTCGCCACCGTGCCGGCTGACAATATGCTTCACGATGGCGAGCCCGAGCCCAGTGCCACCCTTGTCGCGGCTCTGCGAGGCGTTGACGCGATAGAAACGTTCGGTCAATCGCGGCAAGTGCTCGGGGGCGATTCCGAGGCCGTTGTCCTGCACCTCGACCGTGATACGAGCGCGCCGGCCGGCAATCGCGGCACCAGGCTCCACCCTCACGTCGATCCACCCTGCGCGGCGGCCGTACTTGATACCGTTTTGAACGAGATTCTGGAAAACCTGTACAAGCTCGTCGCGGTCGCCAAGCACGAGGCAGGCCGTATCGGGAGGAACGAAGACCAGCCTGATCTCATACTCGGCGGCAATTTGCTCCAAGCTCTGCAGCACCTGAGTGATGATCGGCACCAGATCCACACTGGCGGTTGGCGCGACATGTTCACGCATTTCAACACGTGACAGCGATAACAGATCGTCGATCAGTCGGGTCATGCGGGCGGCCTGGTTGCTCATGATACCGAGGAACCGTTCCCGCGCCGCAGCGTCGTCGCGGGCCGAGCCTTGCAATGTCTCAACGAAACCCCGGAGCGACGCCAAAGGCGTACGCAGTTCATGACTGGCGTTAGCGACGAAATCGGCCCGCATCTGGGCAAGGCGATCCTGCGCCGTCAAATCGCGCAACGTCAGCAGCAAAGCCGCTACGCCTTCTCGAGCTTCGTCGGCGTCGACCACCGCAATGATGGCAAGTAGCCGCCGCTCGACCGGCACGCGCTGATGCAATTCAGCAAGCTGGGGCTTGGTTGTCTGGAGAGCGGCTGCGACTGCGGTAATCAGATCGGGATCGCGGGTCGCGACCGAGACGTGCACGCCAGGACGAAGCGATCCGAACAGGTTAACCGCCTGTGCGTTGGCATGGAGAACAACGCCTTGGCTGTCGAGGACCCAGGCCGGATCAGGCATTGCATCGACGAGCGCGGATGTTTGCAGGCTGTCGAGACCAGGTTTCAATATCCGCCGCTGCCGGGCCAAGCTGCTCACCGGCGCAGGTGCTTCCTGCAGCAGGACATAGGCAAGAACGGCTGCGAACCCAAGCATACCGGCCTGCCAAGCCGCGCCCGCGAAGGACATGCAGAGGCAGAGCATGCCTGCAACGGCCACCAGCTCCAATCGTGACTGCAAGCGAAGCCGGCAGCGTTCGACCAAATCGCGCGTGATCGTCAGTCGGCGGCGCAGACGACCGGCGCCAGCAGTTTTCCAGTCTTCAACCACACGCTTTCCGATTGTCGAACCTATTGCATATGCTGCCCGCCATTGATGGCGATGTTGGCGCCGGTGACGAACGCAGCTTCCTGCGAACACAGATAGATAATGAGCCCCGCGACTTCCTCCGGCTTGCCAAGGCGCGACATCGGGATCTGCGGAATGATCTTGCCGTCGAGCACGTCCTTTGGGATCGCGGTCACCATCTTGGTGCCGATATAGCCCGGCGAGATTGTGTTTACCGTGACGCCCTTGCGAGCGCTCTCGAGGGCAAGCGATTTGGTGAAGCCGTGCATGCCAGCCTTGGCCGCCGCGTAGTTGGACTGACCAAACGCACCTTTTGATCCGTTGACCGACGAGACATTGATGATGCGGCCCCAGCCGCGCTCCATCATGCCGTCGTGCACCTGTTTCGACATGTTGAAGGCACTGTCGAGATTGGTATGGATCACCGCGTCCCAGTCCGCCTTGGTCATGCGCTTGAACGTCATGTCCCTGGTAATCCCGGCATTGTTGACGAGAATGTCGACTGCGCCGACATCGGCCACCACCTGTTTCACGCACGCCGCACAATTGTCGTAGTCTACAACGTCGCAAGGATAGGCCTTGAAGTCGTAACCCTTAAGCTTCATCCCGCCCAGCCACTCGGCCGAGGTCTTGTTCGACGGCGAATAGGTCACTGCCACCTTGTAGCCGGCATCCGCCATCTTGGTGGAGACGGTCTCGCCAAGGCCGCCCATGCCACCGGTGATGAGTGCAACGCGCTGCGCCATTTTATGCCTCCTTGTGTTCCCTGTTCGGCTAATGTTTCCTGATGCGGCGCGTGCCGCAAGCGGTAACTGACACGTCCGCTTACTATTTGCGGCTGCCAGCCGGCTTGCGGTTGTTGCAGAAGCAGCGGACAATCGGTGGCAGAACCTGACGAGGCTCAGCGATGACCGCCGCAAAGATCCGCATTGAGCCCCTGACGATGCAGGCCTTTGCCCAGTTCGGCGAAGTCATTACGGTCCCCGCCAACCCTAACCGCCAGTACTTCGATGGCGGTCTTCTCAACTTGAGGCCGGCTGCACGACCGAGCCTGTCGCTCGTACGGCGCGATCCTTCACCGTTGCCGTTGGCCGCGACATTGATGGAACGCCACCAGTTTTCCTCACAGACTTTCATCGCCCTAGATGTCGGCCGCTGGCTGGTTCTGGTTGCGCCACATCGGGCTACCGGCGGCCCCGACATGTCGTTGGCTTGTGCCTTCCTGCCCGCGCCCGGCCAGGGCGTCACCTTCGGCGCGGATGTCTGGCACCACCCGCTCACGGTGTTCGATCGCTCCGGCACATTCGCCATCTTCATGTGGCGCAACAGCGGCAGTGGCGACGAGGAATTTCACACCTTAACACAGCCGGTAAGCATCGATCTCGTGTAAGGATATATGCAAACATTTGGCGCGCTGTGCTCTGATCAAGTGTGGAGTTAGCGATATTGACGTTGTACGCTCGCCGCCTTGCGATGCGCGCCCGAGGCTCCAGCGGTTCCTTGGATGATTTTGGTCACACAGGGACCCATCGAATGAAACACATCACATTGCTCATATTGTTCGGCGTCATGACTGCTATCGGTTCGGGCTCCAGCCACGCACGCTGTGGGGATCGGCCGGCACCGGAGGTCGATTGGAGGGGATGCGTCAAGCGGCACCTCGTGCTCTCGGGCGGATCGCTCGATCGTGCCGGCATGGTCGGAGCCGATCTTACGGGCACCGACTTCAGCCAGGCTTCACTCAAGGGATCGGACCTCGGCAAAGCCAACATCACCAGTGCCTGGTTCGTCAAAGCCAATCTCTCGCTAGCCACTTTGGCGGGAGCCTTCGGCACACGACTTCGGTTCACGGATGCCAATCTCACAGGAGCAGATCTGACGAAGGCCGAGCTGTCGCGTGTCGACATGGTGCGAGCCGACCTGACCGAAGCAAATCTGAGTGGAGCGCAACTCCTGCGCGCAGATTTTCGGAAGTCTAAACTAATCCGAAGCAAGCTTGATTCCGCAAACCTCGCGCGCGCGATCCTGAGCGAGGCGGATCTGACCGACGCCAGCCTTGTAGGGACTTACCTGTATCTGACCAGGATCGAGGGGGCTGATCTTTCGCGGCTTGTTGGGTTAACCCAGCAACAACTGCAAATAACTTGCGGGGATGCGAAAACAAAATTGCCGCCCGGCCTCGACGCTCCGTCGGGTTGGCCATGTCCGGCACCATGATCGCGCAAACGGTGTCACGCCGCTGGCGCCGCTTCTGGAGGCGTTAGCCCCAACTGCCGCTTGGCCTGGTCGCGCAACTGATCGATAGGCGACAGCTTCCCCTCGCGTTCAAAATGCCAATAGGTCCAGCCGTTACAGGCGGTCTTGCCCTGCATGTGCGCGCCTAAGCGATGGATCGAGCCTTGCGTCCCGCCACCTGCCAGTGTGCCGTCCGCCTTGACCTTGGCACGCACGCGGCCGCGCTCGTCCGACAGTGTGGCGCCCGCCTCCAGAATTCCAAGCTCAATGATGGTGCCGAACGGTACGCGCGGCTCGGCACGCTTCGAACGCAGCGTTTCAAGGGTCGACGGGCCCAGCGGCTGCACCCGATCGATGCGTTCTTGCGCGGCTGCCGCATAGTCCGGGTCACGTTCGATGCCGAGCCAGCGACGCCCCAGGCGTTTCGCAACGGCGCCCGTTGTTCCCGTTCCAAAGAACGGATCGAGCACCAGGTCGCCAGGGTTGGTGCTAGCCAGCAGCAGGCGATGCAGTAGAGCTTCAGGCTTTTGCGTCGGGTGCGCCTTGCGGCCACCATCATCCTTAAGCCGCTCCGGCCCCGAGCAGATCGGAAACAGCCAATCCGAGCGCATCTGCAGGTCATCATTGAGGGCCTTAAGCGACTCGTAATTAAAGGTATACTTCGAGGATTGATCGCGGCCCGCCCAGATCAGCGTTTCGTGGGCATTGGTGAAGCGCCGGCCCCGAAAGTTCGGCATCGGATTAGTCTTGCGCCAGATTACATCGTTGAGTATCCAGTAGCCTTGGTCCTGCAACGTGACGCCAAGCCTAAAGATGTTGTGGTAAGAGCCGATCACCCACAACGCCCCGTTGGGCTTCAACAGGCGGCGGCACTCCGCAAGCCATCCAGCCGAAAACCGGTCATAGTCGGCAAAGCTCGCGAACTTGTCCCACGCCTGATGCACGCCGTCGACAATGGTGTTGTTGGGACGCAGCAGATCGCCGTCGAGCTGGAGGTTGTAGGGCGGATCGGCGAACACGAGATCGAAGCTGGAACTCGGCAGTTTGGCAAGCTCGTCAACGCAATCGCCGCGCAGAATGCAATTGACGGGAGCTGGAGCAGGGAAAATCGGACCGGGCCGCGATGAACGCCTCTGTGGGCCAATCGGTCTTATAGACATGGGACTGGACTTTCGTGACGCAACAATACCAACACTCTTTGAGTCGGCGCCACATCGAACCCGCGGCGCTACGTATTTGCGTAACCCGATCGCGGTTAGCGATGTGTTAATCGATCCACAGTGGCTCACAGATCTTTGCGGCGAACGAACGGCATGACCCCGCGAAAACCGAACAGGGCCTGCTGAATGTGCGGGCTGTTTGTAGTGGCCGAGCGCGGCCGTGCGGTTAACAAGGTGCGCTTCGAGCACGCACTCGGGTTGCTGCGCCACCGCGGACCAGATGGCACCGGCACGGCCATGATTGAGTTCGATGCTCGCTCCGCTGGTTCGGCGCCTGTTTCGATCGCGACAGGGCATCAGCGGCTCGCTATTCTCGATCCCACAACAAGATCTGATCAGCCTTTCCGGCGACCTGGGCGCACGATCGTCCATGTTGGCGAGGTCTATAATTTTGGCGCGCTGCGGGCCGAGCTTTCCGCGCAGTATAGAACCGTCTTCACGACCGAAGGCGACACCGAGGTACTCCTCGAACTCATGCACCGTCGCGGCGTTGCCGGACTGAACGAAGCGCATGGCATGTGGGCGTTCTGCTTTCTCGACGAAGCCGGGGCACGGCTGACTGCAGCCCGCGACCGCCTCGGCAAGAAGCCGCTGTTTTACTACGCCGACCGGCAGACCATCTGCTTCAGCTCCGAGATCGCGCCGATCAATGCCTATCTAGGACGAAATCCCAAGCTGACATCTGAGGATCTCGACACCTACCTCGCGCACGGCTGGCTGCTGCCGACACGCACGGCCGATAGGGGTGCCACGCCGATCAACGGCATTCGCCAAGTCGTGCCGGGTGGTTTCGTCGAGGTTGCGCTTGAGGCGTGGCGATTGAATTCCGGGACCTATTGCCCGGCCGAGGCTTTTGCCCCGGTCGACAGGCCGCCGACTGCCGCGCTCTCGGAACTTGTGCGGCAGGCTGTCGTCGACCGGCTGGTCAGCGACCGTCCGATCGGGCTCCTGCTTTCGGGCGGCGTCGACAGCTCGTTGATCCTGTCAGTGCTGTGCGCCGAAGGTCTTCAAGACCAGATTCATTGCTTTACGGGCGACGCAGGCAAGAGCGACGACGCGCATTACGCGGCGCGCACCATCGAAGCGCTCAGCATCAAGGCACAGGTGATTCCGCTCGACTACGGACCTAGCAGCATCGATTGGTTCATCGACATCTGCCGGCACCAGGAGAAGCCATTCCCGATGATCGGCAACGTGCTGGGTCTGCCGCAGCTCTACCAGGCAATCGCCGAGCATGATGTGCCTGTGGTACTCGACGGTACTGGCGCCGACGAGGTCTTCGCCGGATACTGGGAACGCTATTACCGGTTTGCGCTCGCCGAAGCGCTCAGTTTGGGCGATACCGAATGGGTCGAAGCGTCACTCGCAGCCAACGCCGATCACCCGCGTATCGACGCCATCGGCAAGGCAACGCTGGCCGCCCATCGATCCGGCCGATGGCCGCCGACCGACACCGTCGGCGCGTGGCCGTCGTCGGCGCTCGCGCAGCAGCTCGA
>JBGTIU010000130.1:0-16797 GCA_041745515.1 Hyphomicrobiaceae bacterium
CCAAGGCCGCGCCTGCGCCGAGTTCTCCGGCGGCTGGCGCATGCGATTGGCCCTGGGTGCCGTGCTGTTCCTGGAGCCGGAGTTGCTGTTGCTCGACGAGCCGACGAATTACCTCGATCTCGAAGGCACGATGTGGCTGGAAAGCTACCTCACGAGCTATCCGCACACCGTGCTCATCGTCAGCCACGATCGCGATCTCCTGAACCGTTCTGTGGGGGCGATCCTGCATCTCGATCGCGGCAAGCTCACGCTCTATACCGGCGGCTACGACGATTTCGAGGAGGCGCGCCGCGAAAAACAGCGGCTCGAAGGCCGACTGCGCAAGAAGCAGGAGGACGAGCGGCGTCACATCGAAAGCTTTATCGAGCGTTTCAAGGCCAAGGCGAGCAAGGCCAAGCAGGCGCAGAGCCGCGTCAAGGCGCTGGCCCGCATGAAGCCGATCGCGGCGCACGTCGAAGACAGGGTGGTCCCATTCCATTTTCCCAGAGCCGCTAAGCAGATTGCCAGCCCATTGATCCGCATCGAGGGCGCAGTAGCCGGCTACAGCCCTGACACGCCGATCCTGCGAAATCTCGACCTGCGCATCGACCACGATGATCGCATTGCGTTGCTGGGCCAGAACGGCAATGGCAAGTCGACGTTCGCCAAACTCGTGGCCGGAAAACTCGAGCCGCTGGCCGGTGCAGTCTTCGGCACCAAGAAGATCGAGGTCGGCTATTTCGCCCAGCACCAGCTCGACGAAGTCAATTCCGACAAGACACCTTACGATTATATTGTCGAGTTGATGCCAGGGGCTACCGAGGCGCAAAAGCGCGGCAAGCTTGGAGCCTACGGCTTCGGCGCTGCCAAGTTTTTGACCAAGGCTGACAATCTATCGGGCGGCGAGCAGGCGCGTCTGCTGTTCATGCTGACGGCGTTTCGCGGGCCACATCTGCTGATCCTCGACGAGCCGACCAATCACCTCGACGTCGACAGTCGTGAGGCTCTGATCCACGCCCTCAACGACTTCGAGGGCGCGGTGATCCTGATCAGTCACGACCGGCATCTGATCGAAGCGTCTGCCGACCGCCTGTGGATCGTTCGCGACGGCACAGTGAAATCCTATGATGGCGACATGGACACCTATCGCGAGCTGTTGCTCTCCGAACGCGGTGGCAAGACCCGCGCCAAAGCCAGCGCGGCGCCGGACTCTCGAATCGATCGAGCGGAGCAGCGCCGCACGGCGGCCGGCCGGCGCAGCGAGCTCGCCCCATTGAAGAAGGCGATCCAGGTTGCCGAGAAGCAGATGGCGCAATACACCAAGGATCTGGCCGGCCTGGACGTACACCTGGCAGACAATACTATTTATCGGCGAGATCCCGCACGCGCGCAGAAGCTCTCGATCGAACGAGGCATGATCGCCAAGCTGCTTTCGGAAGCCGAGGACAAGTGGCTAAGGGCCACAGAGGCGCTCGAGGCGGCGGCCTCGGAACTCGCCAACGCCTGATCACTGCAGAGCGCTGAAATTCAGATGTCGTCAGGACACACTCCCTACTGAAATAGAGTGACCCCCGCTCACCACATTGCTCGGGTTGTCCACAACGAGAGGCGATTTTTCACATGTTGTTCAGCGTGGCAAATTTGCATGATTGAGCTGGCGGCCGGATTGGTTAACAACAGCATCCGTGAGAGTTGGCTGCTCGCGCATCTGCGGGGGTGCGGCGGCGGAAAAAGCTGGGGGGCTGATCCGACATCTGCGGCCAACTCTCTCCTACCTCCCAATCAATCGCCTTTCATTGCCGGGGGGCTGTTGCCGGCACGCTCGGGCAGCATTCCGATGGCGAGTTGTTCGACGACCTTGTTGAGCACGAAGCGCCCGCGTGGCGTGGCCTTGATCCGGTTGGCGACGGCCGCGTCGGCGATCATATCGAGCGCCATCAACCGCTCGATGGCCGCCGGATCGAGTTGCAAACCGCTGATCTGGGCCAACCGTGCCAGATCGAGACCCTCCTCCAGCCGTAGACCCATCAGCAGCATCTCGTCGGCCTGCTCGGCAGCAGTAAGCGCCAGGTCCTCGATAACCCCATGCGCGTCTGCCTCGACTTTGCTCAGCCAGAGCTCTGGCGCGCGTTCGGTCGACGTGGCCCGGCGGTTGTTTTCGACCACGATGCGGCCGTGCGCACCGGGCCCGGTCCCGACGTACTCGCCGTACCGCCAGTATACGAGGTTGTGCCGGCTTTCCTGCCCAGCGGCCGCATGATTGGAAATCTCATAGGCCGGCAGGCCGGCCGCCGCCATCATGGCCTGCGTCAGGGAAAAAAGTTCGTCAGCCAGCTCGGGGGCTGGAACATGCAGCTTGCCCGCGCGATGCAACGCCGCAAACGGTGTGTCGGCCTCGATCGTCAACTGGTATAGCGAGAGGTGGCCGCCGGCCAGCGCCAAGGCTTCAGCGAGTTCCTGCCCCCAGGCCGAGACGCTTTGACCGGGCCGCGCGTAGATAAGATCGAACGAGGTCCGATCAAACGTCGCGCGAGCCACGTCGATTGCGGCCCTTGCCTCGGCAACCGAATGCAGCCGGCCGAGCGTCTTCAGATCGGCGTCGCGCAGAGACTGGACACCGAGAGACACACGGTTGACACCGGCATCGCGATAGCCGCGGAATCTCTCGGCTTCGACGCTCGATGGGTTGGCTTCGAGCGTGATTTCGGCGTCTTTGTCCAGCCCCCAAAGCCCATTGATCTCGCCCAGAATACCGCCAACGGTCTGAGGCGTCATCAGCGATGGCGTACCGCCGCCAAAGAAAACACTGCTCACATTGCGGGCACCGATCCGGGCGCGCGTGGTCGCGAGTTCGCGCCGGAACGCCGCCAAATAGCGTTGCTGGTCAACCCCGCCGGATCGCACATGACTGTTGAAATCGCAGTACGGACACTTCGACGCACAAAACGGCCAATGCACGTAAACGGCGAAGCCTGGATCGCTAGGCATTACCGCCAAGGCAGTCTCGGACGAACTGCTGGAAGGCGCGGGCACGGTGGCTGATCGCATGTTTGAGTTCAGGGTCCAGTTCGCCGAACGTCGATGGCATGCCATCGGCTTGGAACATCGGGTCGTATCCAAAACCCCGGGTGCCACGCGGTGGCCAGACGAGCCGCCCGTCGATGCGGCCTTCGAAAATCTCGGGCGTTGCGCCGGGCATTGCAAGGCACAGCGCACAGATGAAGGTAGCGCGCGGCCCCAATTCGGTCCACCCATCGCATCGCGTGATCGCGTCGGCAACCCGCTTCATTGCCATGGCAAAGTCCTTCGACGGCCCCGCCCAACGGGCAGAGTAGATGCCCGGAGCGCCGCCGAGGCACTCTACCGCGAGGCCGGAATCGTCCGACAGCGCGGGCATTCCCGAGGTCTCAGCCGCCGCAACTGCCTTCAAACGGGCATTACCTGCAAACGTCGCTTCGGTCTCTTCCGGCTCGGACAGGCCAAGCTTGTCCGCCGATACCGCGTCTAGTCCAAACGGGCGCACGAGGGCGTTGATCTCGGCGAGTTTGCCTGGATTGTGTGTCGCAACGACCAACCGCGTGCCAGCCGCAAGACGTCTCATATCAGCAATCAAGCCACCGTCAGCTTCTGCAGCGACACCAGCTCGCCAATGCCCTTGCGTGCCAGCCGCATCAGGTCGTCGAACCGTTCCTGGCTGAAGGGGGCCTTCTCGGCGGTGCCCTGCACCTCGACAATGCCGCCGTTGCCCGTCATCACGAAATTGGCATCGGCATCTGCGTCGCTGTCCTCGGCATAGTCGAGATCAAGTACCGCTTGACCGGCGTAGATGCCGGCGGAAATGGCGGCGATATTGTCGCGCAGAACTCCCGGTTTGACCATGTCGCGGGCCTCCATCCAGGCTAGGCAATCGTGCAGCGCGATCCACGATCCGGTAATCGCGGCCGTGCGCGTACCACCGTCCGCCTGGATCACATCGCAGTCGACCGAAATCTGGCGCTCGCCCAGCTTTTCGAGGTCGACGACGGCGCGCAGCGCCCGACCGATCAGGCGCTGGATTTCCTGCGTGCGCCCCGATTGCTTACCGGCCGACGCTTCGCGGCGGGTTCGCTCGTTGGTGGCGCGCGGCAACATACCATATTCGGCCGTGACCCAACCCCGGCCCCGGCCCTTCAGCCATGGCGGCAGACGCTCTTCGAGACTTGCCGTGCACAGCACATGGGTATGTCCGAACTTGATCAGGCACGAGCCTTCGGCGTGCATTGACACGGCGCGCTCGAATGAGACGCGGCGAAGTTCGTCGGGATTGCGCTTCGATGGACGCATTGTGGCGTTGGTATCCAGGAAAGTGACGAAGTTCGGCCGTGCCAGCACGGTGTGATATGCTGCGGCCAGGAATTGCGCGGCACCCTAGTGTGATGATCGAGAAGTCCGCTTCATACTCGCGGCTAGGCTGGTGGGCGGACTTCTCGATCTGAATCACACTAGAATCAATGCCTGCTAGTGTCTTTGTCGATCGCAAAGTTCGTGCAGAGTGCGCGGAAAGAATGAAACGAACTTCGCGATCGGGACACTAGGCGTGGTTGCCGAGGCCTTCAACCTCAAATCGCGCTGACTTGAAACGGCAAGCGCGTTTGACGTACCGATACCCTCTACCTACCATCAATATCAGCTGGCGCAGCCAGATGCCGGTGACATCGATACAAGAACCGTCAACCATGACCGACCAGCCTTCCGATCACACCACGCTCAACGAGCGCACGCGCGCGATCTTTCGCTCGATCGTCGAGACATATCTGGCGACTGGTGACCCTGTCGGATCCCGAAATCTGTCCCGCGCGCTGCCGCTGCCGCTGACGCTGTCGCCGGCTTCCATCCGCAATGTCATGTCCGACCTCGAACAGCTCGGGCTGATTTACGCACCGCACACGTCGGCTGGCCGTCTGCCTACGCAGCTCGGCTTGCGTCTGTTCGTCGACGGTCTGCTCGAACTCGGCAACCTGACGGTCGAGGAACGTCGTCAGCTCGAGACGCAGCTCAAGGTCAAGCGCGAACACTCGATCGATCAGGCGCTGACCGAGGCCTCCGAGATGATATCCGGGCTTTCGCATTGCGCCGGGGTTGTATTGGCGGACAAGCAGATCAGCCGGTTGAAGCATATCGAGTTCGTAGCCCTGGAGCCGGGGCGCGCGCTGGTCGTGCTCGTTGGCGACGATCAGAGTGTCGAAAACCGTGTCATCGCGGTGCCGGCCGGTTTGCCGCCATCGGCGCTGGTCGAGGCCGGCAACTACATGAATGCACAAATCCGCGGCCACACGATCGCGGAAGCCCGCGTCCGGATCGAAGCCGACCTCGCATCCGCCAAAGCGGAACTTGACGGGCTGACGCAAAAGGTCGTGTTGGCAGGCCTTGCAGAATGGTCGGGCACGCTGGGAGATCGCAAGAGCCTGATCGTGCGCGGCCAGGCAAATTTGCTCAAAGACCTCAGCGCCATCGAGGACATGGCACGTATTCGCCAGTTGTTCGACGATCTGGAGACCAAGCGCGACCTCGTCCAATTGTTGGGCCTGGCTGAAAAGGCCGACGGTGTCCGCATTTTCATCGGCTCCGAGAACAATCTGTTTTCGCTGTCCGGCTCGTCCTTGATCGTTGCCCCTTTCCAGGACCAGACGCGCAAAGTCGTTGGCGTGCTGGGAGTGATCGGCCCGACCCGGCTCAACTACGCCCGCATCATTCCGATGGTCGACTATACGGCCAAACTGGTGAGCCGTTTGCTGACTTGATTTTTGCGCAGCAAAGGCAGATATCCGCACGATGACGCTGCACCTTTGTGCAACGCAACAGCTTGCATCTCGATCAACTCCCGAGGTCCGATGAACTCAGAGCCAAAAGCCGACGAGATTAAAGCCGCGACCGCGGCTGGCTCGACCGGTGCCGAGGCCGAAGCCAGTGCGGCGGAAGCGTCGGCACACGCCACTTCCTATGTTGATCCAAGCATCGCACTCGAAGCCAAGGTCGCGGCTCAGGAAGCGCAGATCGCCGATCTGACCGACCGGCTGCTGCGCACTGCCGCCGAAATGGACAACATCCGCAAACGATCCGAGCGCGAGAAGGTCGACACCATCAAGTATGCGATCACCAAATTCGCCAATGACATCATCAATGTCGGCGACAATTTTCAGCGCGCAGTGTCCGCCGTTCCTGCCGGCGCCGCCGACGCCGATCCAGCACTGAAGAGCCTGATCGACGGCGTGACTCTGACTGAACGAGAATTCCTGAGCGTGCTCGAGCGCCACGGCGTCTCCAGAGTTGAACCCCTGGGAGACGCATTCAACCCCAACTTTCATCAAGCCGTGATGGAGCAGGAAAACACGGACGTTCCAGCCGGTACCGTTCTGCAGGTATTTCAAGCCGGTTATGTGATCGAGGATCGCGTGCTGCGGCCTGCGATGGTGGTGGTGTCGAAGGGTGGATTCAAGCCGATGAAGCCGGTCGAGGTCAAACCGGAAGGACCGCCGCCACTGCCGCCGACAGAGGCGACACCTCCAAAGGAGTGACAATTGGGAGATCAACTGAAAACGGCAGTTCGTAATCCGTCGACCGGTATCTATCCGGCGACCGGCGACTACATCCATGCCCTGGAGGTTCAAGGGGCCAGCCGCCAACTCTATATCAGCGGCACCATGGGCCTGGACGCAACGGGTGCGCCAGGCAAAACATTGGAAACCCAGCTCGAGTTGATCTGGTCGAACCTTCGAACGATCCTGGCCAGCGCCGACATGTCGGTCGACAATATTGTTCGCATCACCAGTTATCTGACCGATCCCGCCTATGCCGATGCAAATGCCAAGGCCCGTGTTGCCGCTCTCGGTGGCCGCCTGGTTCCGACAACCGCAATTGTCGTGCAGACGCTGGTCAGCAGCTGGCTGGTCGAACTAGAGGTCATCGCCGTGGCGTGAGCGTGATAGCGTACATCTCATGCGGCCCGTCGGCGGAGGGCAGCGCATTGCCACCAGGCGAGTAAGACTTGGTATTCATTT
The DNA here is from genome assembly GCA_041745515.1 of Hyphomicrobiaceae bacterium. GTDB lineage: Bacteria > Pseudomonadota > Alphaproteobacteria > Rhizobiales > Hyphomicrobiaceae > JAKFWF01. The sequence goes on from JBGTIU010000130.1 coordinate 7,017, forward strand.
CCCTGTCATGTTATACTTGATATAACTTGGAGGCTACCTTGCCCAAAGCAAAATTCCGGTCGGTTGGCGGGTCGGTCATGGTTGCGATCCCACCGCCCATGCTCGATCAGTTGGGATTGGGTCCAAATACCGATGTGGAAATGACTGTCGAAGGCAATCGCATTGTGATCGAGCCGAAAGCTCGTCGCGGGCGCATCGGCTTGGCCGCACGTCTTGCGATGTGTGATGCATCGATCCCAATGTCCAAAGAGGAGCGCGAGTGGCTCGACGCGTCCAGGGCGGGACGGGAAGAAATCTGAACCGTGGAGCGGGGCGACGTCTACCAAGTGGATTTGGACCCCACGCTCGGCGGAGAGCAGCGCGGCAAACGACCGGTGTTGATCGTGTCGCGCAAAGCGTTTCACGCCTATGCACCGCCTTTGGTATGCCCGATCACGGGAGGTGGCGCGACAGCCCGTCTTGCCGGCTTCACCGTCTCTCTGGCAGCGACCGGAATGAGGACAACAGGCGTGGTCTTATGCAATCAGATACGAGCGTTGGACATAAAGGCACGTCATGGACGCCGCATCGAGCGGGCGCCTGATCACGTCGTCGATGAAGTTCTGGCTGCGTTGCGGGATTTGCTGGAATGAAATGAGAAGCGGCGCGCGATCAGTGCACAACGCGCGTCACCCGCCGCAGCGTCAGGTTGATCCGGCCGCCCTGCGGCAGCAGGCTCGACGATCCGTGCAGGACGCGGTCGACGCCATGATAGGCTCTTCGAGACGCGCCGCCCAGAACCACGACGTCACCCGACTTGAGCGTCAACCGGGTCTTCGGGTCTCTACGCCCGAGCCCACCGACGTGGAACACGGCATGGTCGCCTAGCGACACCGACAAGACGGGCGCGGAGAAATCCTCCTCGTCGGCATCGACGTGGCTGCCCATCCGAGTGCCCCGAGCGTAATAGTTGATGAGGCATGCTTCAGGCTCGGCGGCGCAACCGGATAATCCGTTCCAAAGAGCCAGCAAGCTTCGCGGCATCGGCGGCCAAGGCTGTCCAGACAGAGGGTGGGTCGCCTGATAGCGGTAGCCGCCATGCCGGTCGGACACCCAGCCAAGCATGCCGCAGTTGGTCATTTCCACAGAAAACGGTTTGCCGGTGCGCGGCATCGTCGGCCTGTACAGCGGTGCCTCGGACATCACGGCGCGCAGCTCAATAACCAGTGCCGCCTGCTCGGCAGAGTCGAGATATCCGGCCAAATGCACGAACCCTGATGGTAAATTGCTCATCTGCAACTCATCTGAACCGGTCCCTCAGCGCTATTGAAGCGACCCCGAATCTACCCGGCGAGGCTCGTGGAGGGAAATTTGATGGTCCGGCGTTGCGTCTGCGCCGTTGCAGGGCCGCATACCCCCGCCTATATACGCCTCATCGATATACCGTTCTTCAGGGGATTGTGACGGTTACCGTTAGTTCAAGGTGACCGCCGACTTCGGGTGCCGAGCAAAGTTCGGGCCCGAGCGATCTGCCACCGCAAACAAGGAATTCAAGAGATGTCAAAAGTTATCGGGATCGACCTCGGCACCACCAACTCGTGCGTTGCCGTGATGGAAGGCGGGGTGCCCAAGGTCATCGTCAACGCCGAGGGCATGAACACGACGCCATCGATCGTCGCCTTCACCGATGACGGCGAGAAGTTGGTCGGCCTGCCGGCCAAGCGCCAGGGCGTGACCAACCCGACCAATACATTTTTTGCGATCAAGCGTCTGATCGGCCGCCGCTACGGCGATCCGCTGGTCGAGAAGGACAAGAAGCTCGTCTCGTACAAGATCGTCGAAGGCCCGAACGGCGATGCCTGGGTCTCCGTCAAGAACAAGCAGTATTCGCCGCAGGAAATTTCCGCCTTCATTCTGCAGAAGATGAAGGAGACGGCGGAAGCTTATCTCGGCCACAGCGTCAGCCAGGCTGTGATCACCGTGCCGGCCTACTTCAACGATGCCCAGCGCCAAGCTACCAAGGACGCCGGCAAAATTGCGGGCCTCGAGGTGCTGCGCATCATAAATGAGCCGACGGCTGCGGCACTCGCCTACGGCCTCGACAAGAAGAAAGAGAGCAAGACGATCGCGGTCTATGACCTCGGCGGCGGCACGTTTGACGTGTCGGTGCTGGAAATCGGCGACGGTGTGTTTGAGGTCAAATCCACCAATGGCGACACATTCCTCGGCGGCGAAGACTTCGACATGCGATTGGTGTCGTATCTGGCCGACGAGTTCAAGAAAGAAAACCAGATCGATCTGCGCAACGACAAGCTGGCGCTGCAGCGGCTGAAGGAAGCCTCCGAAAAGGCCAAGATCGAGTTGTCGTCGTCGGCACAGACAGAAATCAATCTGCCCTTCATATCGATGAGCCCGCAGACGCAATCGCCGTTGCATCTGACCATGAAGCTATCGCGCTCCAAGCTCGAAAGCCTCGTCGGCGACCTGATCGACAAAACGGTCGGCCCCTGCAAGGCCGCGCTGAAGGACGCCGGGCTGAGCGCCGCCGAAATCGACGAAGTTGTGCTCGTCGGCGGCATGACCCGCATGCCGAGGGTGCAGCAGGTCGTCAAGGAGCTGTTCGGCAAGGAGCCGCACAAGGGCGTCAACCCGGATGAGGTCGTTGCTGTCGGCGCGGCTATCCAGGGCGGCGTGCTGAAGGGCGAAGTCAAGGACGTGCTGCTGCTCGATGTGACGCCGTTGTCGCTCGGCATCGAAACGCTCGGCGGCGTGTTCACCCGGCTGATCGACCGCAATACGACGATTCCGACCAAGAAAAGTCAGGTGTTCTCCACCGCCGACGACGGGCAGACCGCGGTCACCATCAAGGTCTACCAGGGCGAGCGCGAGATGGCGCAGCATAACAAGCACCTGGGAACCTTCGATCTGGTTGGCATCCCTCCGGCGCCTCGCGGCGTACCTCAGGTGGAGGTGACGTTCGACATCGACGCCAACGGCATCGTCAACGTTTCGGCCAAGGACAAGGCGACCAACAAGGAACAGTCGATCCGAATTCAGGCCTCCGGCGGCCTGTCGGAAGCGGACATCGAGCGTATGGTCAAGGAAGCTGAATCGCACGCAGAAGAGGACAAGAAAAGTCGCGAACTGGTCGAGGCCAGGAACAGCCTCGAGGGCCTGGTGCATTCGACCGAGAAATCCTTGAAAGAGAATGCGGCCAACGAGAAGGTCATGGCAGTCAAGGCCGAAGTCGAGGCCGCGATCGCGGCCGCCAAGGAGCTGGCCGGCTCGGAGGACGTGGAAAAGATGAAGGCTGCAACCGGCACGCTGGCCGCTGCCGCCATGAAGATTGGCGAGGCCATCTACAGCAGTCCAAAGTCGGACGGTGCCGGTCCAGCGGACGGTGAGACGAAAAATTCCGCCGGCGGTGAAAACGTCGTCGACGCCGACTTTGAAGAGGTCAAGGACGACAAGGGCGATAAGAAGAAAAGCGCGTAAAGAGCATTGTTGACGGACGCTTGTTATCGAGTTGAGTTTTTACACGAACCCTCGCACGATACGCTGGGCAACCTTTCAGACGAATGCTTGGCGTATCGGGAGGGGCGCAGCTGATTTACGCGGCGACCGCGGTTGGAAGCGAACGGACGTCCGTCTCATGGCGAAACGCGATTACTATGACATTCTCGGGGTGCAAAGGGGCGCAGGCGAGCAGGAGTTGAAATCGGCTTTTCGCAAGCTGGCTAAGGAATACCACCCCGACAAGCACCAGGGCGACAAAGCAGCCGAGCAGCGCTTCAAGGAACTCGGTGAAGCCTACGAAGCATTGAAAGACCCGCAGAAGCGCGCGGCCTACGATCAGTTCGGCCATGCCGCTTTCGAACATGGCGGACGCGGCGGGCAGGCTGGTTTCGGCCCCGACTTCGCGTCCTCCATGTCCGACATTTTCGACGATCTTTTCGGCGAATTCATGGGCGGGCGACGCGGCGCGGGCCAACCCGGTCGCGGAACCGGTCGCGAGCGCGGCTCAGACTTGCGCTACAACATGGAAATCGGTCTCGGCGATGCATTTGCCGGCAAGACCGCGCAGATCCGCGTTCCCACGAGTGTCGGTTGCGAGAGTTGCAAAGGTTCGGGCGCAAAACCCGGCTCGAAGCCCGTTACCTGCCACACCTGCGGCGGACACGGCAAGGTTCGGGCTGCCCAGGGCTTCTTCACGATCGAGCGCACGTGCCCCACGTGCCAGGGCCGCGGCGAGATCATCAGCGATCCATGCGCGTCCTGCAACGGGGCCGGCCGGGTCGTGAAAGAGCGAACGCTGTCGGTGAATATTCCCGCCGGTGTCGAGGACGGCACGCGCATTCGTCTTGCCGGTGAAGGCGAAGCCGGCTTGCGCGGCGGGCCGGCGGGCGATCTCTACATCTTTCTGTCGATCAAGCCGCACGAGCTGTTTCAGCGCGACGGCGCCGACATCTTCTGCCGCGTGCCGATTTCGATGATCACTGCAGCGCTTGGTGGTCATATCGAAGTGCCGACCGTCGAAGGCGCTATGACCCGCGTCAAGGTTCCGGAAGGCACGGAGACCGGCAAGCAGTTTCGCCTGAAAGGGCGGGGCATGCCGGTTCTGCGATCGAAAACGCAGGGCGACATGTACATTCAGGTCGACGTCGAAACTCCAAAAAACCTGACCAAGCAGCAGCGTGAACTACTCGAGGAATTCGAGAAGGAAAGTCACAAGGATACGTCGCCCGAGAGCGCCGGCTTTTTCGCCAAGATGAAAGAGTTCTTCTCGGGTCCAGGCGGGTGATCGCAAGTTCCCGCAACGAATTTGCCTGGAGGCTTTGAACAACATGCCGCAATCGACGAAACTGTTGTTCTTCGCGGGTTCCGCGCGCGAGGGGTCGTTCAACAAGAAGCTGGCACGCCTCGGCTGCGAGATTGCGGCGGCGAACGGCATTCAGGCGACGTTCGCCGATCTCGGCGACTATCCGACGCCGATCTACGATGGCGATGCGGACGCCAGGTCCGGCGTCCCCGACAATGCGCAAAAGCTGAAGGCCCTGATGATGATCCACGCCGGCGTGTTCATTGCGAGCCCGGAGTACAATGCGTCGATCACGCCACTTCTGAAGAACACGCTCGACTGGATCAGTCGCATCAAGACCGACGGCGAACCGCCGTTGCACGTCTTCAAGTCGCGCGTATTCGCACTCGGGTCGGCATCTCCCGGAGCGATGGGTGGGCTGCGCTCGCTGCTCGCCACGCGGCAGGTGCTGGAGCTGGGCCTTGGCGCGCTGGTGCTGCCCGATCAGGTCGGCATCGCAAAGGCCGGCGATGCCTTCGAGGACAACGGGCATCTGAAGGACAAAGCGCTGCAAGCACTGTTGAAAACGGTGATCGAGAAATTGGCTCGCGCGGCGCGCGTACTGCATGGTTGATACTGCGCGCTATCTGACGCATCCGCAGGTGTCGATCGATCCGAGCATTCCGGTGCCGCGGTGGGGATTGTCGGAACGCGGACGGAAACGGGCGAATGCCTTGATCGGAGCACCGTGGATGACAACGATCGAGCGCATCATATCAAGTGATGAAACGAAGGCGCTGGAGACGGCAGGGATCATCGCGGAGGCGACGCGCCTCGAGGTGGAGGTACGGCCGGACATGGGCGAGAACGATCGTTCGGCGACGGGGTTTCTGCCACCTGGAGAATTCGAAACCGTTGCTGATCAGTTCTTCGCTCACCCGCATCGGTCGGCCCGCGGCTGGGCGACGGCTGCTGCCGAGCAGGCGCGCATTGTCGGCGCGATCGATATTGTTTTGCGCAACGATCGAGATTCTAGGGGCGTGCTGTTCGTCGGTCACGGCGCGGTCGGCGCGTTGTACTTGTGCCACCTGCTCGCGGTACCGATCGCGCGCGCTCTCGACCAGCCGGCGGGTGGCGGCAACGTCTACGCGTGGCAACCGTCAAGTGGCCGCGTGTTGCACCGTTGGCGCACGATCGAGGAAGAGTTGGGGACCTAGGATTTCGCCTTCCTGCGCGCCGCTTCGATCGCCGGAATGAGCTTGGTGGCGAGCTGTTCTGCCGAGATCGGACCGATGTGCTTGTAAGCAACACGCCCCGCGCCATCGACGACGAAGGTCTCGGGCATGCCGTAGACGCCCCACTCGATGGCAGCTCGGCCGTTCGTGTCGACCCCGACCGCATCGAACGGATTTCCCAGGCGGGCGAGGAAACGCAGCCCACCCGGCGGCGGGTCCTTGTGGTTGATGCCGACGAGCCGCACGCCGGTCTGCCGCTTCAGTTGGCTCAACAACGGATGCTCCTGCACGCATGGTACGCACCAGGAGGCCCAGAAGTTAACGACGACAACGTCGCCGCGCGCCAGATCGGCTGACGCCAAGCCTGGTACAGGTTTGCCGCCTGTCGCAAGTCCCGCCAGGGGCCCGAGTGCCACCTCCGGTACCGGTTTGCCGAGCAGCGTCGACGGCAGTTGCGAAGGGCCGGCCGTGGTGAGGGCGTAACCGAGCAGTGCGGCCAGCCCGACGAACAGCACGACCGGGGCGAACACGATTAGCGTCCGCCGGGGCGGCGGATCGGGTTGCGCGCGGGGTTCGCTCTGCTTCTGCATGACTGCCGTTGGCGTTACGCTTGATCCGTACTGGCGCGGCGGCGGACGCCTCGCGCTTCCAACTCATCGAGCCGGCGCTGCTGGCGTCGGCCATCCCAGATCAACCACGCGGCGAGCACCGCCAGCAGCAGTGCCGTTGCGCCATAGGCGGCATAGATATGGCCGATCCACTTCCAGGGGTCGTCGATCATGGCCGCCCTACGGAGTTGGAAGCGAAGGCGCGGCGCGTCGGACGGCGCTGCGTTCGAGCGACACCGCACGACGGCGCAGCACCTCGGTCCGCATTGCCTTCAGGTGCATAGCGAGAAAGAGCACGCTGAACCCGAGCGCCATCACCAGCAACGGCGTCAGCAGAGACGAGTGAATTGCTGGTCCGGTCGTCTTCACCACGCTCGCGCGCTGATGCAACGTCTCGAACCAATCGACCGAAAATCGGATGATCGGCAACATGACGACGCCGACCAGTCCGAGGATTGCCGCGAGCTTACCGGCGATCGCCTCGTCGTCGATCGACGAACGCAGCGCGATCAGGCCGAGGTAAAGGAAGAACAGCACCAGCACCGAGGTCAGTCGCGCGTCCCAGACCCAATAGGTGTTCCAGCCGGGCTTCCCCCAAAGCGATCCGGTGACGAGCGCCAGCAGCGTGAACGCGGCCCCGATTGGAGCGGCGGCCTTTGCCGACACGTCGGCCAGCGGATGGCGAAACACCAGCAGCCCGAAGCTCGATGCGGCGACGATCAGATAGCCGAACATGCCGAGCCAGGCCGCGGGGACGTGCACGAACATGATCTTGACGGTGTGGCCGTGCTGGTAGTCCGGCGGCGCTTCGAACCACGCCAGATAAAGCCCGACGACGATCAGCACGGCCGCCAGCCCGCCGATCCACGGCAGCGCGCGCGCCGACAGGTCCATGAACCGGGTCGGATTGGCCAACCGCTGGGTGATCGTCTGCATGACACTCACTTAATCCGCCGCCGGACGTGGCGCCAGTGTCATCTCGCCTCGCCACAACCGCCATTCTTAGCTGGTTTCCGCCGGAGTTTATCCCGGGCTTTGAGCCGGGGCGGGAATGACCCCACCGGGAGCTCGGCGTCGTAGGCTTTGAGCACGCGTTTGGGCGCCTGAGCACGCCAGATCTTGATCAGGTTGTCTCTCGCCCAATCGAGATCGAGCTTCTCGGGGCGCACGAGGACAAGCGGGTGGCTCTTGTAATGCGGCGTGACGAAGAACCTGTCAGGCTCGGCTTCGACCAGGACCTCGCGCTCCTCGATCGGCACCTTGAATACCGGCGCGTCCTCGTGCGGGCTCCACCAAACCCAGAGTTTGCCGTGCGCCTTCAGCGTCGGCTGGCCCCAGGAGGTGGTTTCTTCCACACCAGGCAGACCAAGACCCAGTGCCAGGGCCTTCAGGCGATCCCAGTCGGCTCGCCGTTGGGGTTTCATTAAACGAACATCTTTCTCTTGCACGAGTATGAACTATAGTTATACTAGCGGTATGAAGACTGCAATATCCATTCCTGACCACTTGTTCGAACGGACGGAAACAGCCGCGAAGAAGCTGGGAGTGTCGCGCAGCAAACTGATCCAGACTGCCCTCGAGGAGTTTTTGAAGGCTCGCCGCGATGAGGCGATTACCGAGGCGCTCAATAAAATGGTGACGGAGCATCCTCCAACAGAGCAGGAAAAGCGCGACGACGCCGCGTGGCGGGCTCTCGCGCGCGAAAAGCTGGCCAGCGTCGAGTGGAATGAATGAAGCGCGGGGAAATCTGGTGGGCCGCGCTCGACATCCCGAAAGATTCGGAACCGGGCTATCGCCGACCGGTCGTCATCGTATCGAGCAACGCATTCAATGATAGTCTCTTGCGCAGCGTGCTGACAGCGCCGCTGACCAGCAATCTCACGCGCGAGATCGCGCCCGGCAACGTCCGGCTGCCGGTCCGCGGCACCGGACTTCGGCGGCCTTCCGTGGCGTTGCCCATTCAAGTGCAGCCCACCGACAAGAGCCGTTTGATCGAACGCATCGGCCGGGTGCCGGATCGTTCGATGCACGAGATCGACGACGGTTTGCGCCTGGTGCTGGCGTTGTAGTCCGGCTGCCACCCCCACTACTGTCATTCTCGCCCGGCCTTCGAGCCGGCAGGAGGCCACGGCGATTCAGTTCTTGGTTCGGCACCCAACCCAACGAAGCGCGGAGAGCCGGGGTCGCGTCGGTAGCGGTTTGCACTTCCTTCGATACACTTGCCGGCGATGGGCAAACTCTTCTTCGTCTACATCACGGCGTCAGCGCCTCGGCGACGGCCTTCGGGTTGCGGGCAATGACGGTGAGATAGGCTCGCGCGCAGGTGTCAGGCTCGGCCGCGCCCTGTTCCCAGTCGCGGAGCGTACCGAGCGGAATGCGGAACCGCGCTGCGAACTCCTCCTGCGTCAACCCAAGTGCTCTCCGGATGATCTTCGCACGTGGAATGCGCTTCGCCCGCTTGAAGTCGTCGGGCGTGAGCGGCTTGGCGTCGGGGTCGCTCATGGCGGCGGCGAGCACCTCGTCGTCCGTCATCGGGCGCAGAGGCTCAAGGGGCTTGTCCGTTCTGTTCGTAGTAGTCGTCTTGCTCATGTCTGGTTGCCCGTCTGGCGGTGATGATGCGTACGCGGTCCTCGCGCTCGGTGTAGGCGACGAAGATCAAAGTGCCTTCGACCATGCCGACGATGGTGAAGCGGTACTCGCCGTAGTTCTCGCGATCGTCGATCTCGCCGACGCCGAAGGGATCGGCGAACACCAGCCGGGCGCGGCCAAACGAGACACCATGCTTAACGTAGTTCTGCGCCGCTTTGTCATCATCCCATTCGAATTCGCCATCGTTCATAACATACTGCTTAACAGTAGTTGCGTCAAGTGTCCACAGCGATGGGCGACGGGGCGCGCGAATGGAAAATGAGCAACCGCGGATCCCACCCCCTTACGCCACCGCCTGCGCCATTCCCGCCGCCTTCTCCTTCGCCAGTGCCAGCGCCGCGACGTAGTCGGGTTTGCCGGAGCCGAGCACGGGCACGCTGGCGACGGGCAGGATTTCGGAGGGTATTGCGATCTCCGGGGCGCCCTTGGCTTTGGCGTGCAAGCGAAACTGCTCGCGGGTGGCGCTGCGATCGGGGATCATCAGCACGAGTCGCTCGCCCTTGCGCGGGTCG
>JBGTIU010000131.1:0-27735 GCA_041745515.1 Hyphomicrobiaceae bacterium
ACCGTCGGCGGCGCGATCGCAAACAACGACCCGGCAGCAGATTATCCCGCCGCGGTGCTGGCGATTGGTGCCACCATCGTCACCGACAAGCGGCAGATCGCAGCTGACCAATACTTTACGGGGCTGTTCTCGACCGCTCTCGGTACAGGCGAGATCATTACCTCCATTCGGTTCCCGATACCCAAGCGCTCGGGCTACGCCAAGTACGAGCAGCGCGCATCGCGCTACGCACTTGTTGGTGTTTTTGTCGCTGATACGGCTGCCGGCTTGCGCTGCGCCGTCACCGGGTGTGGCGCCAACGGCGTATTCCGGTCGCCGGAAATCGAAGCGGTATTGACGAAGGCTTTCTCCGCCGACGGGCTCAAGGCAGTCAAGATCGGCGCCGGCATGATCATGGGCGACATCCATGGCAGCGCCGAGTATCGCGCAGCCATGGTGCCGGTGATGGCGGCAAGGGCTGTCGCGGCGGCAGGGTGATGGCCGGCACCTACTTACAGGCCAAGGCGCTGCAGTGATTGTTCGACTCGTTCGCGACTATAGGTCTCAAAAGGTTTCAAGATCGCTGCCCACGCGCACCCGAACGATGAAGTTGGTTAAGCGGCTGAGGACCGGATCGATTGCAGTCTTGCACACCAACCGCACCGGTCTATGCTGACTCGCACATCGATCCAGCTAGCCCGAGACCAGATGCCGCCTATCCCCGCTACCGTGCCCGAAACCAAAGCTTTGCTCGCCTCCGGGAACTACGTCGCCGACGATGGGCTATCGACGGCAGTGTTCCTCGCGCTCAGGCTCGGCCGCCCGCTGTTTCTCGAAGGCGAAGCGGGCGTCGGCAAGACTGAGATCGCAAAAGTGTTGGCTGCCCAACTCGGCCGCGAGCTGATCCGCCTGCAGTGCTACGAGGGCCTCGACATTTCCGCAGCGGTCTATGAGTGGAACTACAGCCGACAGCTGCTGCATTTGCGGGTGGCCGAAGCCAGCGGCGACAAGTCGGGCATGGCCGCCCTCGAGCGCGATCTCTACTCTGAAACCTATCTGCTCAAGCGGCCGCTACTGAAGGCGCTCGAAGCATCGAACAGCGGCTTGGCGCCGGTTCTGCTGATCGATGAACTCGACCGGGCTGACGAGCCGTTCGAGGCGTTCCTGCTGGAACTGCTCGGCGACTATCAGGTAACGATCCCCGAACTCGGCACCATCAAGGCGGCAGCCCCGCCAATTACAATTCTCACTTCTAACAGAACCCGCGAAGTCCACGACGCGGTGCGTCGTCGCTGCTTCTATCACTGGGTCGACTATCCGACGATCGAACGAGAACGCGCGATCCTCGAACTCAAGGCGCCTGGCGCCGGCGCGGAGCTGACCGGTCAGATCGTTGCCTTCATCAACGCGCTTCGCGCTATGGATCTGTATAAGAACCCCGGAGTTGCCGAAACGCTGGAATGGGCGCAGGCTTTGACGCAGTTGAACTGCGTCGCGCTCAACCCCGTCGATGTCGACCGCACGCTTGGGACCCTGTTGAAGTATCAGGACGACATCACGCGCATCCAAGGCAGCGAGGCGGCCCGCATCCTGGAGCAAGTCCAGTCCGAAGCGCGCCGCGCTGCCTTCGCGGCGGCAAACCCGATAGAGCGATGACACCTGCAGCCGATGTCAACGGCGCGGGCCTGCGGACCGACCGTCCAGTCCGCCTCGACGCCAACTTGATCGCCGCGGATGTCGACGGCGGGCGCATCACCGAGAACATCCTGTTCTTTGCGCGGCTGCTGCGCGCGAGCGGTCTCCCCGTCGGGCCTGACAGGGTGCTGGCCGGCACTGAGGCCGTGATCGCCGTCGGCATTCGCGACCAGCGCGCGTTGTACTGGGCGCTGCATGCGGTATTCGTCAACCGTCACACTGAGCGCGACATATTCAATCAGGCTTTCGTCATGTTCTGGCGAGACCCTGGCTATATCAACCAGATGCTGTCGCTGATGTTACCGAACCTGCGTGCAGGAGCCGCACTCGACGACAAGGCGTTGTCGCGGCGGGTCTCGGAAAGCCTGTTCAAGCATGCCGACAGGCCCGCGCCGCAGGACGAGGATCAGCTCAAAATCGAGGCGGCAGGAACTTTCAGCCAGAACGAACTCCTGAGATCGAAGGATTTCGAGCAGATGAGCACGGACGAACTGCTGCGCGCGCGCCACGCCATTCGCCGAATGACGCTGCCGTTCGAGGAGATCAGGACACGGCGGTTCGTGCCCGCCGCAAAAGGCGATCGCATCGATCTGCGGCGCATTCTGCGCGATATTGCGACTAAGGGCACCGACCACGTCCGGTTGCATCGCAAGGCTCAGGCGACGCGCCGTCCGCCGGTCGTGGTGCTGTGCGACATATCGGGCAGCATGGACGCTTATGCCCGCGTGCTCCTGCATTTCCTGCACGCGCTCACCAATGATCGCGACCGGGTTTTTTCGTTCCTGTTCGGCACCAGGCTCAGCCACGTGACCCGCAGCCTCAGATCGCGCGATCCTGATGCGGCGATCGGGAAGGTTGCCGCCCAAGTTGCCGATTGGTCCGGCGGCACGCGCATCGGCGTCTGCCTCGAGGAGTTCAACCGGAAATGGGCGCGCCGCGTGCTTGGGCAGAACGCGCTCGTGTTGCTGTTCACCGATGGCCTCGACCGTGATGGCGGCGAGGGGTTAGCGCTTGCCGCGCGTCGGCTGAAAGCGAGTTGTCGGCGCCTGATCTGGCTCAATCCACTGATGCGGTATGATGACTATCAGCCGCTCGCCACCGGAGCCGAAACGCTGAGCCGGTATGCGTCCGAAATTCGAAGTTGCCATAACTTGCAAAGTTTGGACGATCTGGCAACAGCGTTGCAGGCGAGGTCGGCTCAATGAGGTTTGCGATCGTGCCAGTCGCGGAGGCCGAAGGTGCCGTACTGGCGCATTCGGTTGGCGTTGGCGACGGCCGCCTCAAGAAGGGACGCATTCTGTCCGGGGCAGACCTCGCGGCCCTATCGGCCGCTGGCGCAACCGAAGTGATGGCGGCGCGACTGGAGCCGGGTGATGTAGCGGAGGACGAGGCTGCCCGGCGGGTTGCAGCTGCGATAGCGGGGCCAGGTACCGCAACCGCCTTGGCGTTTACCGGCCGCGCCAATATCCATGCGGCGGCCGCCGGTATCGTGGTCATCGATCGCGACCGCCTGATCGCGCTGAATGCCATCGACGAAGGTTTGACCGTCGCTACTTTGGCGCCGTTCGACACCGTCATGCCCGAGCAGATGCTGGCGACGGTCAAGATCATTCCGTTTGCATTGTCCGAGAACGTCCTCGCCGAGGCCGAGGCGATCCTGAAAGGCGCTAGCCATCTGATTTCGGTCGCACCATTTACTGCTCGCTCGGCCGCACTGATTCTGACCCGCGTTGACGGCACAAGAGCGTCGCTCATCGACAAGCGCATCAAGGTGATCGGCGATCGCCTGGAGCGACTAGGCAGCAAGCTCGGCAAGACCATCGTTGTGGCGCACGAGATTGCGGCAGTCCGCGAAGCAGTCCACGCCCAGGCGACCGCTGGTCTCGAACCGCTGCTGGTGTTCGGTGCGTCGGCAATCGTCGATCGGGGCGATGTGATCCCGGCCGCCATTGTCAGCGCCGGCGGTATTGTCGATCACCTAGGGATGCCAGTCGATCCAGGTAATCTATTGCTCGTCGGAAGGCTCAGAGGTGCCACCGTCATCGGCGTGCCAAGCTGCGCATCGTCGCCGAAACTCAACGGCTTCGACTGGGTGCTGGGGCGCGTGCTGGCAGGACTGCCCGTTGGCCGTGCCGAGATCGTCGGCATGGCGCCGGGCGGCCTGCTGATGGAAATCCCGACGCGGCCGCAACCTCGCCGCGGTTAGACCGGCTGCAGAATGCTTCGCGTGCTGCACAGCTCTTGCCGGCAACGCCAAAGCCACACATCGCGGCGAGCGCAGGGGCAGGGGTGCTTGATCGATGACGTGCGCACGACGGATCGGGCGCCGCGAGCCCCATCAGCGATCAGTTCTGATAAGGCGAGTCGCCGCCGCGCGGCGAGATGCCACTGTCGAAGAAAAAGCCGTGATCGAATGGCCCGGCGTTGGTTTGGCGATCAAACTGGTAGCTGCGATAGCTGCTTGCGCCACCGTAAATCGAGCGCCCATCGCCGTAGGTATTGATTGTGTCGGCAACACCAAATGAGTAGCCGCCCCTACGCGTGACGTAGCTGCGCACTTGAGGCGCTCGGCGGTAGGCCCGCGATGCGCGGTGTTCGACATTGTCGGCCGGCTGCGCCTCGCTCCGTACCGGCTTCCTTGCCCCGGCGGTCACCGGCGCTGTTACAAACGACAACGCGGCAATCGCTGCCACCAGAGTCAGCGCGGGATACCGCAGCATGGTCACGTTCCTATTCTGCTAGCCTGTCCGAACCCAAATTGTCTTCGCCGAAGCATAACCCGAAACGTAAACATTTCGATCAACGGCCAGACAACTACTTTGCGCGTTTGCGCAACCGCTGTCACTCAACGATCACGCGATCGCGCAAGGCCGGGCCAATGCTGCGTTCAGAGTTTGCAGATCGTCGCTTGCCCGACGCACGTGAAACCGAAGCCCGTGCCCTTGGTGCAGCGGTACTTGGCCGGCGTGATCTTGTAGCCGGGCGTCGTCTTGCTTGCCATCCACGACGCCCAGGCACCCCAGTCGAAAGACTGCAGAATGGCTTCATAAGCCTGGAACTTGGCGCCGTCCTCGGTGGTGTTGGTGCCCTCCGCCGCCTTGTTGAAACAATTGCCTTTGGCGGCCACGGCCGGAGTGGATACCGCTGCGGCAGCCGCCAGCAGGCCGGCCGTGAACAACGCTTTCGAAATCTTCATGGTTTGCGTCTCCTGATTGGTCATCTGCCCGATGCGGTACCGATCAACTACATCAGATGACCCGCGGCCGCCCGCCTGTCGAGGTGGGCCATCGATTTTTCGCTTCGCGGCGTTGCACCACGGCCATAGTATGCTCAAGCCTTGCCGGCGTCGCGAACCAGAGGTTCCAGCCGGTAACCGGCGCCCGGCCCCTCGCCCAGCCGCTCGACCAGCAGCGGCATCGCTTCGGCCAACTGGCGCTGCAATTGCCATGGCGGATTGATTACGACCACACCACAGCCGTTGAGTTTTTCGGGATGGCGCGGCGGCCGGATCATGAGTTCTGCGATCAGCACTTCGCGATCGCAAGTCTCGATCACGGCTCTATGGAACCGGGCAATCATCTTGGGTTCCTTGATCGGGTACCAGAGCAGGTAGATACCGGTTTTGAACCGCTGCATCGCGTCCGCCAGCCCGGCTGTCAGCCTGATCAGTTCGCCTGGCTCTTCGAAGGGTGGGTCGACAAGCACGATGCCACGGCGCTCCCTCGGTGGGAGCAGGGATTTCAGTGCAAGCCACCCGTCCAGTCCCAGCACTTTGACTTGGCGATCGCCGCCGAACAGGGTCGCCAGCTGGCCACGATCCGCGTCGTGCAGCTCATTGACGATCAACCGATCGCCGTGACGCATCAAACGTCGCGCAATAAGTGGACTGCCCGGATAGCGCGTGATCTGGCCCCGCGCGGCGCTGCCGTTCTCGGCTGCGATCAGATCGAGATAAGGGCGCAATGCATCGGCGGGCTTGTTTGGGATCGGCGCGGCAGCGGGCCCGAGCAGACGCCCAATACCGCCGCGCCACTCGCCGGTTTTTTCGGCCGGCCCGTGGTTAAGCGGATAAAGACCGACGCCTGCATGAGTGTCGATGACACGGAACGGCGCATCTTTGAGTTTCAACTGTTCGATCGCGAGCGCCAGCACAACGTGCTTCAGCACATCGGCAAAACTGCCCGCGTGGTAGACGTGGCGATAGTTCATGGCCGCAACCTACACGCCCCACAGCCGCTTGGCGAAGCCTGGATACGTCTCGGCGACTTCGGCTGCAACGCGACCGCGCAGCAGGTCTAACTCCCGCGTACTCAGCGGCGGAGTTTCGGGGACCACCATTGGCGTCTCGAACGCGAACCCGGTCGCGGCTGCCACGTCGTCAATGTTCACGCCCGGATGCGTGCTCGCCAACCGGAATCCGGCTGCTGCTTTTACGAAGTCGAACACGCAAAGGCCGGTCACCAGCGCGTGCGGCCCACCGGGGCGATATTCTCCCTCGGGCGAAACGCCTGCCGCACTGATGAAATCGACTTTGGGCACCAATGTGCGCGGGGAATGCTCTTTGCGGAACAGAATGACGCGCGGCACCAAATGGTAGAGATAGGCCGAGCCGAAGGAGCCGGGAAATCGCAACTTTGGTTTCGCCGGGTCGCCGATGCCGACAAGGTTGATGTTGGCCTGGCCGTCGATCTGCCCGCCCGACAGGAAGAACGCGTCGATGCGGCCCTGAGCGGCGCAATCGAACAGTTCCCGGCCGCCATCGGTGAACGGATTGTGCGCAGTGCTGCCGAGCAGGGAAACGCGGGTCCGGCCGCCGGACAGCTGGCGCGCAAGCAGCGCCGCCGAGCCGGGAATCGGCGATGATGCACCCACCGCGACGTGCCCTAATCCCTCCAGCATGCGTGCAATCGCTCCGATCATGATCTCGGGCGTGGCATTGCTCGGCGCGGTCATGCCGGCGCGGCCGCCAGCACGTGCGCATCGAGCCAGCTTTGAAAGCCCTGCATCGTCCGGGCGGCCTGCACGTAGCCGGCGATCGCATCATCATCGGCGGCATAGGTGCCCGCCAACCCGACCGGGGCCGCTCCGCCCGGACTCAACGCAATGCCGGTGATGTAGAGCGCCGGGATGGTGCCTGACGCGCGCATGTCGTCGTTAAGGAAGTTGCCATCGACGATTTTCTCGACCGTGACGTAGGTGGCCATAGACGCATGCGCCATCAGCATAAGTTCGCGGCGCACGCCGATCCAAACATTGCCGTGGCAGTCAGCGGCCGGCGCGTGGAACAGCGCCACATCCGGCCGAATGGCGGGGATGATCACGATCCTGTCCGACGGGGCGCCGAACGGATTGCCGATGACTTTCCAGTCGGGCCGTATCTTCAGCAGGTCCGAGCCGAGAATGCCGCGCAGCGGCACGAAGGGGATGCCTTTCTCGGCCGCTTGTAACCCGGCATGGATGGCGGGGCAGGTCGCCTCCCGCATCTCGATGTCGCCGGCAGTGATGGCGGCAGCAAAGCGCGGCGGCAGGCCATGCTCCCCGAGCGTCATGGCAGCGGCCTCCATGCGGGCAACACAGCCGGCGCCGATCAGCCAGTCCGCCTGCAGGCCCATGCTCGGCACACCGATCAGATGCAGCAGCCGTGCCCGGCGCCGAATGAGCGCTGCTGCCACGGTCATCGCGCAGCCAGAATAGTCCGGCGGCAGCGCAATGGACGCCCCGTCGGGGATCCGTGCTGCGAGTTCCTCAATCCTCATCATCGGGATAGTCTGAAAGCGATCGCCTTCCAGCGCAAGTGCCATGACTGCTCGTCAGCTGCCGGCTGTCTTTTCCTTCAACTGCCGCGCTGCCATCGCGTAGCCGCCGCTCGCGCCGTCGATAAAATGCAGATGATCGTCGGTCATCACAGAAGGCACGATGCAGGTCATCAATGCTTGCGTCTGCCTATGCATGCCAAATCGAACGATACCTTTTTCTTCGGCCGCGTCTAACAAGGTTTCGACCCGCCGCACTGTCGCCTCCGAGCAATCGACCGTCATGCGAAGGCCGTCGTCGAACTTGCGGAAATCGGTGTTGAGCCCGGTCTGCCGGAGGTAATGTCGAGGCTTGAATTTACCGAACTGCCAGCCCGTCCGGAACAGCACCAGCGCCAGCAGGGTCTCCATGCGCAGTTTCCATCGCATCGTCGAGCCGCCCTGCGCCCGAGCTTCGAGATCGAATCCTTCCGGCGGCCAGCGGTAGCGCGGTCCTGTTATCGGTACAGGATGGCCTTGCCGGCCGCCTTCAGCCTGCAGCACATTCAGCACCTGCAGCACGAGCTCCGAAAACTGCTCCGCAGAGGCGTCCGGCTGACGTTGCACAAGCAGCGACAGGATCATGCCGCGCACGGTCTCGATCGGCGTCCACCGGCATGACAGCCCGGTCAGATCCGGTCTGGAGGCAGTCGACGACGGCCGCAGGTTGTATCGCCCGGCCTTCATCTGCGCCTCGGCCCAGGCAAGGCCGCCGCCGGAAAACATGGCATAGCTGGCGCTTGCCGATGCCGCATAGCGCGCGACGTTGAGCGCGTGCCCGGCCGCGATGATATCTACTACCGGAACCAGCGCGACCCGCAATTCGAGCGCCAACTCCGCAGCGACCCAAGCTGCCGTGTCAACGAGCGCGCGCTCTGCGAGCGCCCGTTCGGATTGCTCGACGACAAAGCTTGCGCCGTCACCGCCGAATACAAAAGGGAAGCCGCGATGCCCGAGCGCATTCATTACGGCGCTGATGACGGCCGCGCCCGCCATATTGACGGCCTTGTAACGGCCGGCCGCGATAGCGCCCGTCGAGTCGACGACATCCGACAGCCCGACGACCGTTGTGCGATCGACCGGGTGAAATACGTCCGCATCGACGACGCGCTCGAAATCATCGAACGATTCCAGATCGAGAAATGAAGATGCAATTGCCATTGCTCGCTTTGCTCCGCCTTGAAGGTACGCCGCTTCCACGGACACAGTTTCAAAGCAGTTGTTGACCGGATCACAACCCGGCATTACCAATCGTGACCAAGACCCGTGGTGATTTGGCCGGCCGGCTTGCAGCCACGTAAAACAACTTGCTAAAGGGCCGCATGCGGATTGAAGGCCTTGCGCCTTTGCCTCCAATCGCGGTTTGGCCGGCTTTTCAGCCGGTCGTCTGCTCGAATTCGAGCAGCCCGCATGAGGAGTGTAGTCGATGACCAAGCCCCGACCAGACGCTTTCTCTGATCACCCACCCGACTGGCAGCCGGACACACAGCTCGTGCATGGCGGCACGCTACGATCCCAGTTCGGCGAGACCTCGGAAGCGCTGTTCCTGACCCAGGGCTTCGTCTACGCCAGTGCCGAGCAGGCCGAGGCGCGCTTCAAGAACGAGGAACCGGGGTTTCAATACAGCCGGTTCGGCAATCCCACGGTCGCTATGTTCGAAGAGCGCATGCGGCTTCTGGAAGGGTCCGAGGAAGCGCGCGCGACAGCCACGGGCATGGCAGCTGTCACCGCAGCCCTGCTGGGGTATCTGCGCGCGGGTGATCATGTCGTTGCTGCGCGCGCGATGTTCGGATCTTGCCGCTATGTCATCGAGGACTTATGTCCGCGCTTTGGCATCACCGCGACCCTCGTCGATGGCCGCGATTTGAACAACTGGCGCGAGGCTATCCGAACCAACACGAAAGCGGTCTTCTTTGAAACGCCGGCCAATCCGACGCTCGAACTGGTCGATATCGCCGGCGTCGCAAAAATTGCTCGCGAGCGTGGCGCGATCGTGATGGTTGACAATGTATTCGCGACGCCAATGCTGCAGAAGCCGCTCGAACTCGGCGCCGACGTTGTGATATACTCGGCGACGAAACACATCGACGGACAAGGTCGTTGCCTTGGTGGCGTCGTGCTGGCGAGCAAAGCCTTCGTCAAAGACTACCTGCACGATTTCATCCGCCAGACCGGACCCTCGCTGAGCCCGTTCAATGCTTGGGTGATGCTCAAAGGCCTGGAAACGCTGGCCATCCGCATCAAGGCGCAAAGCCAATCGGCTGCGACGGTCGCGGACCATCTGGCCGGGCGGGACAAGGGCATCGGTCGTGTCATCTATCCCGGCCGCGCCGACCATCCGCAAGCAGCCCTCGCCGCCAAACAGATGCGCGGTGGCGGGCAGCTGGTGACGTTTGAAGTCAGTACTGGCGATGTGGCGTCTGAGAAGGTTGCAGCATTCCGCTTCCTGAACGCGCTTCGATTGATCAAGATCTCGAACAATCTTGGCGACGCCAAAAGTTTGATTACGCACCCCGCGACCACGACGCACCAGCGCCTCAAACCTGAAGCCCGCGCCGAACTTGGCATCACCGACGGCATGGTGCGCCTGTCTGTTGGCCTCGAGGCGGTGGAGGACATCATCGCCGATCTCGATCAGGCGCTGCGGGCGACGGCGCATTTTTGACGTTTCAATAAAGTAATCGTGACTGTCGGGGCCGGCGACCGCCGTGATAGCCATTGGCGCGTAGTCGAGGCGTGGCCATTATGTTGGAGGCAAGGCAAACTTGAATATCGAGGCCAAGGGCGCAGTGATCGCGCATGAGCAGGAGGAATTGCGTCCTGCGAAGTTCGAGCACCCCGACCTGACGGCGAAGGGCGAACAGCGTGCATCCGTGCCGTTGCTGTTGCTCGACACGTTGTGGTTCAACACCGGAACGCTGTGCAACATCACGTGCCGGAACTGCTACATTGAATCCAGCCCCGAAAACGACCGGCTGGCGTACATCGCTGCTGCCGAAGTCTCAGCCTACCTCGACGAAATCGCGAGCCTGAAGCTCGGCACCCGCGAAATCGGCTTCACCGGTGGCGAACCCTTCCTCAACCCCGACATGCTCGCCATGACCGGCGCTGCTCTGGCGCGCGGCCACGAAGTCCTGGTTCTGACCAACGCCATGCTGCCAATGCAGCGGCCGAAGATCAAAGCCGGACTGCTGGCGCTCAAAGCTCGATACGGCGACAAACTGTGTTTGCGCGTCAGTCTGGATCATCACGGCAAAGCTCTACACGAGACCGAGCGCGGTGCGAGAACCTGGGATAAGGCGCTCGCCGGCATCGATTGGCTATGCCAGAACGGCTTCCACACCGCCATTGCCGGACGCAGCTGTTGGGAAGAGACAGAGTCCGAAGCGCGCGCCGGCTACCGTGCGTTGATCGAGGCGCGCGGCTGGACCATCGAAGCCGCCAATAAGAAGCAACTCATGCTGCTCCCCGAGATGGACGGCAGCGACGAAGTGCCGGAAATCACCACGGCGTGCTGGGACATTCTGCATAAGTCGCCGGCCCAGATGATGTGCGCTTCGAGCCGAATGATCGTCAAGCGCAAGGGCGCGAGCCATCCGGTAGTGGTGCCATGCACGCTGCTGCCTTACGAGCCGTCGTTTGAAATGGCCGCTACGATCGAAGCCTCGTTGGAAGCAGACGGCGGCATGTTCGCCAACGGCGCGGTAAAGCTGTGCCATTCCCACTGCGCAAAGTTCTGCGTACTGGGCGGCGGCAGTTGTTCGTGAAGGCTTGTTGGGCGGCTGAAGCCTACTTCTTTACCAGCGCATCGCGGATTTCCCTGAGATAAGTCTCGGACACGGGAGCTGAAGGCGCCACGACTACGATCGGGGCCGGCTTCTTCAGCCTGTTCACTGCCTTGATAACCATGAACAGCACAAGCGCAATGATTGCGAAATCGATGATCGACTGAATGAACGCGCCATACTTGATGAGGACCGGCCGCACCGTCGTGCCGAGATTTATTGCCAGATCCTTGAAGTCGACGCCGCTCAGCAGAAAGCCGATCGGCGGCATGAGTACATTCTCGACCAGCGTTGAGACGACCTTGCCGAACGCGACGCCAATGATGACGCCAACAGCCAAATCAACCACATTGCCCTTCAGGGTAAATTCCTTGAACTCATCGATCATTCCCATTTGTGTCACCTTGCGTTCGACCTCGGCAGATAATTCGTGCCGAAAGGCAGTCAAGCCGATTCTAGCTGGGGTTGACAATCGTTAAGCAGGCCAAACGAGCTTCGCAATCAATCCGCCCGAGGGTTCAGGCTTTTCCGTAGGCAGCAAGGCGGTCGGCCGCCGGCAATGGACAAGTGCCACGACTTTGCCCACTCTCAAGGGCAGATTGAGGCATTGACGAACCGAGAGCTGCGCCATTCATGTTTCAAGCCTGGGCTATCGTCGCACTTGCGATCGCCTACGTCTGCGTCCTTTTCGCGGTCGCCTGGGCAGGAGATCGCGTTGTTCGCTCGCGTGCCGGCAGCGCCGGCCGCCCGGTGCTTTATGCACTGACGCTCGGCGTCTATTGCACGTCTTGGACCTTCTTTGGCAGCGTTGGGCTCGCTGCCTCCACCGGCTACGACTTTATACCGGTGTATCTGGGCCCGATCCTGATGTTCGCGATCGGCTGGCCGCTGATCATCCGGATTGTCCGCATCGCCAAAAGCCAGAACCTGACATCGGTCGCCGATTTCCTGGCCGCGCGTTATGGCAAGAGTCAGGCGGTCGCGGGCACCGTCACCATGGTGGCGGTCGTTGGCACGCTACCCTACATCGCACTGCAGTTGAAGGCGGTCGTCGCTTCGACCGAGGTGCTGCTCGGCAACAGCCCATTCCTGCCACTCACGCTGCCGGAGATCGGCTTGCTGGAAACAGCGCTTGTGGTGGCTCTAGCGCTCGCAACCTTCGCAGTACTGTTCGGTACCCGGCATATCGATGCCACAGAGCATCAGGACGGCCTGATGCTTGCCATCGCCGCTGAATCGCTCGTCAAGCTTGCGGCCTTCCTGACCGTCGGCCTGTTCGCGCTCTATGCGGTGTTCGGCGGCATCACGGGGTTTGCCGATCGCGCCCGGGCGAGCATCGACATTCAGACGATCTTCGGCCAGTCGTTTAACGGCGGTACCTGGCTGACGGTCATGTTCCTGAGTTTTGTGGCAATCATTCTGCTGCCGCGGCAGTTCCACGTAACCGTCGTCGAGAACAACTCCGAGCGCGAGATCAAGCGTGCAGCGTGGATGTTTCCGCTCTATCTCGTACTGATCAACCTGTTCGTGGTGCCGATCGCGGCGGCTGGCCTGCTGACATTGCCGCGCGGATTGGTCGATCCTGACATGTATGTGCTCGCGCTGCCGATGTCGCGCGGTGCCGACACGATCACGACGCTCGCCTATATCGGCGGTCTTTCAGCGGCGACCGCGATGGTGATCGTCGAGTCGATCGCGCTGTCGATCATGGTGAGCAACGGCCTCGTCGTGCCGTTGCTGCTGCGGTGGGGTCTGCTTGGCGCCAACGCCCAGGAAGAACTGGCCGGCCGGCTGCTGATCATACGCCGCGTGGCCATTTTCGGAATCGTACTCGCCGGGTATTACGTTCACCGCGCACTCGGACAAAGCCAGGGGCTGGCCGCCATCGGCCTCGTCTCGTTTGCGGCGATCGCGCAGTTGGCACCAGCCTTTTTTATCGGGCTGTTCTGGAAAAAGGGAACCGCGCGCGGCGCCATCGCCGGCATCCTCGCAGGCTTCCTGATCTGGGGCTACACGCTGCTGCTGCCCTGGATCGTCAAGGCGGGTTGGCTGTCACCGCTGCTGCTGGCCGAAGGACCTTTCGGCATCGGTTGGTTGAAACCGCAGGCCTTGCTGTTCCTGAAGTTCGAGCCTCTGACGCATGGCGTAATCTGGAGCATCGCCGCCAACATTACCGCCTACTTCGTCGTATCGGCGTTGCGCCAGCCGGAGCCGATCGAGCGCCTGCAGGCCCATGTCTTCGTTAATGACGATGTGCATCGCCCTGAATATCCAGCGTCGCCAGCGGCATTCCGGCTGTGGCGCACGTCGATCACAGTGGCCGACCTGCAACTGACCGCTGCCCGCTATCTGGGGGCGGAGCGGGCGGAGCGTTCGTTTGCCGAATTTGCCGAATCAAGGCGACCAGCTGGCGCGCGAGTGCTGCCACCGCACACCGAAGCCGACCTGCAGATCCTGCGCTTTACTGAGCGGCTGCTGGCGAGCGCAATCGGCGCGGCATCGGCCCGGCTCGTACTGGCACTGCTGCTGAGGCGCTCGAATATCGGCAGCCAATCGGCATTGCGGCTCCTGGACGACGCATCCGAAGCGTTGCAGTACAATCGCGATCTGCTGCAGTCGGCGCTCGATCAGGTTCGGCATGGGCTCGGTGTGTTCGACAAGGACATGCTGCTGATCTGCTGGAACCGGCAGTTCCGCGAACTGCTGGATCTGCCGGCCGACCATGGCCGCGTCGGCGTGCCGATGGAACTGATCCTGAAACACTGCGCCGATCGTGGCGACTTCGGCCCCGGCGATATCAGCCAGCTGGTGGCCGACCGCATGGCGAGGCTCAGCGCCACAAAAGAAACCTTTCTCGAGCGCACGGGTGCCGGCAAGCGCATTCTTGAAATCCGGACGGCCGCCATGCCCCAAGGCGGCATCGTCGCGACCTATTCGGACATCACCGATCGCGTTGCCGCCGCCAGCGCGCTCGCGGCTGCTAACGAAACGCTGGAGCGGCGCGTTATCGAACGCACGGCCGAACTGACGCAGGTGAACCAGGCGCTCGGCGTGGCCAAGGCCAAGGCCGACGACGCCAATCTCGACAAGACACGCTTTCTGGCGGCGGCCAGCCATGACTTGTTGCAGCCGCTCAACGCCGCGCGCCTCTACGCAACAAGTCTCGCGGAACGGTCGCTTGGCGTATCCGAATCCGAGATGGCGCGTAACATCGATGCGGCGCTGAGTTCGGTCGAAGAAATTCTGAGCGCGCTGATCGACCTTTCCAGGATGGACGCCGGGCGGCTCGAGCCGGAGATCGGCGACGTCGCGCTCGGCGAAATGTTCCACCGGCTTCGTGTCGAGTTCGAACCGATGGCCCGCGCCAAGGGGCTCGACCTCAGGGTCGTGCCGACGTCGCTGTGGGCTCGAACTGACCGCCGTTTGCTGCGACGGGCGTTGCAAAACTTCGTTTCGAACGCGGTGAAATACACGCGCTCCGGCGTGGTTCTGCTCGGCGCCCGGCGGCGAGGTGGCAAAATCGTCGTCGAGGTCGTGGACACGGGCGATGGCATTGCGGCATCCAAACACGCCCTGATCTTCAAAGAGTTCCATCGGCTGGAGGAACAGGCACGCGCCGAACCGGGGCTTGGGCTCGGTCTGTCGATCGTCGAGCGCATCGGTCGTGTGCTCGACAGCGAGATCGGCTTGCGATCGGAGCCCGGACGCGGATCGACATTCTCGATGACATTGCCGCGCACGGCCACGCCGGCGATCCTGCCCGGCGAGACCGCAACAGTTACTGTTGGTCCGATCGCTGGTTGCGTGACACTGTGTATCGACAACGAGCCAGCCGTGCTGGCTGGGATGCGCACCCTGCTCGAAGGCTGGGGCTGCTTGGTGCTGACAGCCGAAAGCAGCGCCAGCGCAATCGTCGCCGTGAACCGGGCCGGCGTTCGGCCGGATGTGATCCTGGCCGACTACCAACTCGATTCCGGCACTGGCGTCGAGGCGGTGGCGCAGATCCGCGCGCACGTCGACTGGGATGTGCCGGCGCTCATCATTACTGCCAATCATTCGCCGGAAGTTCAACGCGAAGTGCGCCGCCGCGGCCTCGGGCTGATGCGCAAACCGGTCAAGGCCGGCGCGCTGCGTGCCCTGCTGACCCAGCAACAGTTACAGCGCCAGTCGGCGGCGGAGTAGTGAACAGGGCCAGGGATATTCAGTCCTCAGACCCGTCCTTCCGCGTCCCCGGAAATTGGCGCGGGAGCGCGCCGATTGTCCGGGGTCTTTACCCGTCGAAATTTGGCACGATCTCACAACACCACAACAGGTAAAGATCCCGGACAAACGTCACTCCCTGCGGTCGGACGTTTTCCGGGAACGCGGTTGAGAGAGTTGAGTCAACCCAATTTGCGGCATGTTGGGTGTCAACCCGCCGCGATCGCCGTCTTGCCGCCCATGTAGGGCACCAGCGCGTCGGGGATCATGATCGAGCCGTCGGCCTGCTGGTAGTTCTCCAGCACCGCGACGAGGGTGCGGCCGACCGCCAGGCCGGAGCCGTTGAGCGTGTGCACGAACTGCGGCTTGCCATCCTTGGGGCGATAGCGCGCATCCATGCGGCGGGCCTGGAAATCGCCGCACACCGAGCAGGATGAAATCTCGCGATAGGCATCCTGGCCGGGCAGCCAGGCCTCGATATCGTAGGTCTTCTGCGCGGCGAACCCCATGTCTCCGGTACACAGCAACATGGTGCGGTAGGCGAGCCCCAGCCGTTCGAGGATGGTCTCGGCGCAGCGCGTCATGCGCTCGTGCTCGTGAGCAGAAGTCTCGGGCGTAGTGATCGACACCAGTTCGACCTTGGAGAACTGGTGCTGGCGAATCATGCCGCGGGTATCGCGTCCGGCGGCTCCCGCCTCCGAGCGGAAGCATGGCGTCCAGGCCGTGAAGCGCAACGGCAGCTTCGCCTCGTCGATCACCTGCTCGCGGACGAGGTTGGTGAGCGGCACTTCGGCGGTGGGGATGAGCCAAAACCGTGCTCTCGCTCTTTGGTAATCGTCGAATTGCGCAACAACCTCCTTCGTCTCCGCGATGAGTCGGTCCAATTCACTATTGTCGCCCGATCTCGGCAAAGCCTTCAACTTGCCGAACGACCTATCTAATTCTTTGAAATCGATTGTTGAGGTTTGAAAGAGATCCTCCGCAAACTTCGGCAGGCTGCCCGTCCCGTAGGCGGCCTGATCCTTCACCAACAGCGGCGGACTAACTTCGGTGTAGCCGAACTCCTCCGTGTGGATGTCGAGCATGAACTGGCCGAGCGCGCGTTCGAGCCGCGCCAGCGGACCCTTGAGGTAGACGAACCGCGCGCCCGACACCTTCGCCGCAGCCTCGAAATCCATCAACCCGAGCGCTTCGCCGAGCTCGAAATGCTGTTTCGGCTTGAACGCGAACTTCGGCGGCGTGCCCACCCGGCGCACCTCGACGTTGGCTCTCTCGTCCGCACCCGTCGGCACATCGTCGAGTGGCAGATTTGGAAGGACTTCAAGCTCTCGCTGGATTTCAGCGTCGAGCTGCCGCTCGGTCTCCTCGCCCTTCGCCAGCCTCTCCTTCAGCGCCGCCACTTCGGCCATCAGCTTTGCAGCCGATGTCTCGTCCTTCGCCGCCTTGGCCTTGCCGATCTCTCTTGATGCAGCGTTGCGGCGCGCCTGAGCTTCCTGCAACGTGGTCAGATGCGCGCGGCGTTTTTCATCGATGTCGAGCAGCTTGCCCGACATCGGCTCCAATCCACGCTTCTTCAAGCCCGCATCGAAGGCGGCCGGATTGTCGCGGATCAATTTGATGTCGAACACGGCTTGCGAGTTCCTGCTGTTAGTGTGGAGATGGCGCGAACCGTAGAACCGTAGGTTGGGTCAAGCTTTTCGCGCGACGCGGCGCGCTGCACAATCATCGCGACCCAGGACCGGCGTCAAGTATCGCCCGTCGCCGCCGCGCTCTTCTTTTCCATGTAGTCGACCGCGAAGATCGCCAGCTCGTAGAGCAGCGCCGTCGGCAATGCCATCGCGATCATACTCAACGGATCGGGCGGCGTCAGCACCGCTGCCACCGACGCGATGCCGACGACGGCATACTTCCGCTTATCGCGCAATGTCGCCGCGGTGACCATTCCCGCCCGAGCCAACAACGTCAGAACGACCGGCAACTGGAAACAGATGCCGAAGCCGAAAATCAGCGTCATGATCAGTGAAAGATACTCCGACACTTTCGGCAGCAGCTCGATGGTGGCCTGCCCATTTCCGCCGGCTTGCGTCAGGCCGATCGAGAACTGGATCAGCAGTGGCATCGCCAGGAAATACACGACCGACGCACCGAGCATGAAGAAGCAAGGCGTGGCAATGAGATACGGCACGAACGCGCCGCGTTCGTTGCTGTAGAGCCCCGGCGCCACGAACTTGTAGATTTGTGTCGCAACCACAGGGAACGACAGGAACGCGGCGCCGAACATGGCGAGCTTGATGTGCGTGAACAATTGTTCAAGGAAATGCGTCGCAATCAGCCGGCACTGGCTGTCGCCGACGACTCGACAATAGGGCCACAGCAGCACGTTGTAGATGTGCTTGGCCAGAAAGAAGCAGCCCAGAAACATGATAATGAAGGCTGCGATCGAGTAGATCAGCCGCGTGCGCAACTCGATCAAGTGCTCCATCAACGGCGCTTTCGACGCCTCGATCTTTTCGCGATCTTCCCGTTCGCGGCGCTCGCGCTCTTCGCGGTCCTTGAGGCCTTTGTCGCTCATCGACAGGTCATGCCCCAGCCTTGGTGAGTTCGGGCGCCAGCGGCAATGCGGGCGACGACGGCAACGTCAGATTACCGGAAGCGGTGATGGTATGCTCAATGGCGGTGCCGGGCAGCAGATTGGTCGCGGCCGGGGCGGTCGTGGACGCGGATGTCCCACCATCATCGCCCAATTGCGTAATGTCGGTGGCGGCGGTCTCGAACGGCCTGACGCTCTCGGCCGCCGTTGTCTCGATGTCGCGAACGCTGTCCACAGCGGTGCGCTTGATGTCCTCGACATCCTTGCGGATCTGGTCCAGCTCGGTGTCCTTCATGGCCTCGTTGAACTGCTGTCGAAACTCGTCGGCTTGCCGCCGTATCTGCCCGATGAACTTGCCGATCGTACGCAGCAACGCCGGCAGGTCTTTTGGACCAACCACGACGATCGCCAGCATGGCGATGATGATCAGCTTGCTCCAGCCGAGATCGAACATCGATCCTCTCGGTTCAAGGATTCGAGCGTACGCTGCTTACAAACTCAACCGACGCGGGTCTGCTGACCGCTCGCGTCCGTCGTCTTGGCCGTGGCATCGATGACTTTTGGCATCTCCGGCGGCTTCTTGGCGACATCCTCTTCGTCGGACATGCCTTTCTTGAAGCTTTTGATCCCCTTGGCGAAATCGCCCATGATCTCGGAGATCTTGCCCTTGCCGAACATCAGCAGAACGACCGCCAGCAAAATGAGCATATGCCAGATGCTGAATGTACCCATGACTTCTAGACTCCAGACAAGACCTGCCGTTCGCTACGGCCGGAAGCTTCGCGTTTGACCTGCACTCTTACAGATAAGCGAAACTGCCGGCAAGGGAAGCCGCAGCCTGGCAAAATTCGCGCCGGCCCGAGAAAATTCCAGACTAATCAGGCGCATCGGCCGGAAAAACCAGCACGCTCGCCGGGTTGATTTCAACACCGGCTTCCTGACCCCGAACCGGAGCTTCCGCTTCCGGCACCCGCACTCGGAGCGGTTCGTCGAAGCCCTGAACGCCGATCTCGACAAGGGCGGCATCACCAAGGAACTTGACGTGCAACACGCGGCCGAACAGGCCCCGACCCACTGGAACGAGGTCAATCGACCGCTGCCGGATGCACAGGATTGCCTGCTCGCCTTCGACCAGGCCCGGCGCGCTGTAGCGGCCAAGAGGCGTGTGGATAGCGTTGCCAGTCACTGCGAATGCAATCTCGTTGATCTCCGAGAACAGTCGCGCCACGAACAAATCGACAGGATTTCGGTAAAGCTCCTCCGCCTTGCCGAGCTGCACGAGCCGGCCGGCCCGCATCACGGCGACACGATCGCCTAGTCGCATCGCTTCTTCGCGGTTGTGCGTGACAATCAGCGATGTTGCCCGGGTCTCGCGCAATAATTCCAGCGTTTGCTCCTGCATCGCATCGCGCAGTTGTACGTCAAGGCCGGAGAATGGTTCGTCCATGAGCACGACCGCCGGTCGAGGCACCAGAGCGCGTGCCAGTGCCACCCGCTGCTGCTCGCCGCCCGACAGAATGTGCGGAAACTGTGCTGCATAGTGCCCGAGGCCCACGCGTGTGAGCAGGCCGAGCGCCTGCCGCGCAGCTTCGGGACGAGGCAGCGCGTCGAGGCCGAACGCGACGTTGTCCAGGATCGAAAGGTGGGGAAACAGTGCAAAATCCTGAAACATCAGGCCGACGTTGCGCTTCTCCGGCGGCACGAAACGGTTCGGCCCCGCCATCTCCTGGCCGTTGATGAGTACGCGTCCCCGAGACGGTTTTTCAATGCCAGAGGCGATCCGCAGCAACGTGGTCTTGCCGCAACCCGATGGCCCGAGCAGGCAGACAATCTCACCGGGCTCGACGTCGAACGAAACGCCCCGCAGCGCGCGTGTTTCTCCATACCAGCGCTCGACCTGCTCGAACGTCAGCTTGGCCGCGAACGCTGCTGCCGCTCGCCCGCGCGGCTCCGCTGGAGCTGCGGGCCGCGCTTCATTCCCGGTCGTTTTGCGAAACCAATCTCCTACGCCCACGCCAGTTCCATCCACCGACTAATCAGCCCGTGCTGGGCTTAACCGGCTCGGACACCGTCAGCAAGCCGCCGCTCGAATCGGCTTCGTCGTTTGCCGCGGGTTCGTCAAACGGCAGCTCGGCGGTTTCCTCGTCAACGCTGTCGAGTGGCAGTTCATCTGGCATCAAGGCCGCGACATCGGTGGGCTCCGGCACTGAAAAACCGGGCGGCAGATTGGAATCCAAAAGGCCTGCGCCGCGCAGCTCGGCCAATCCCGGCAGATCCTTGACGCCGTCCAACCCAAAATGCACCAAGAACTGGTCCGTCGTGCCGTACGTCACCGGTTTGCCCGGCGCCCGTCTGCGCCCTCGTGGACGGATCCAGCCGGTCTCCATCAGCACATCGAGCGTGCCTTTCGAGGTCGTAACACCACGAACCTCCTCGATTTCGGCACGCGTCACCGGCTGGTGATAGGCGATGATCGAGAGCGTCTCCAATGCTGCGCGCGACAGCCGGCGCTCCTCCAGCGCGTGCTTCTCCAGCAGATAGCCGAGGTCCTGCGCGGTGCGAAACGCCCATTTGCCGGCGACCCGGACGAGGTTGATGCCTCTGGCAGCGTAAAAGTCACGTAACTCTTCGAGCAGGCCACCGACCTCCGCCGGGTCCCTGATATGTACGGCCAGCCGTGCCTCGTCCAGCGGTTCGGACGCGGCAAACAGCAAAGCCTCGATGATGCGGTGTTTCTCCCGCCGATCGGCGGACGGAAAGGTCGTAACGCTGGCCGACATCGTCGATTCCGAACCCGGCCCCGCCCGCGGGCCGGGTTGGCGTTCAATCGTGTAGGCCGGCTCGGCGTCGGCGCGCTCGATGTGAGCAATCCGCTGCACCAAAGTCAGGCGAGGTGGGGTCATCGGTTACAGCCTCCGGCCGTAGTTTGGAAGCGCGCGGAAAGTCATTCTGCTTGCTCCAAGGCGGGAATCTCGATCCTCCGTCGCATGTAGATCGGCCCGAACGCGATGTCCTGCCGGATATCGAGCCGCCCTTCGCGTGCCATTTCGAGGGTGGCGCCGAACGAACTCGCGACGACCGTGCGCTGCAACTCAGCATCATCGGGCTTGGCCACAGGCATAAAGAGCAGCAGAAACATTTCAAGTTGGACCCAATCCCCGGCATTGCCGCCAACGAGGCGCTCGAGATGGAGCCGCGCATCGCGGACCGACCAAACAGTGCGTTTAGTCACGACATGCACGTGCTTGATGGTGCGCGTCCGTTGCGTCGCGTACGCCTTCAGCAGATCGAAAATCTGCGCAGTGTAGGCCGTTTCCCGTATCGTTTTGACACCTTCCGGGCAGCCGCGCGGGAAGACATCGCGGCCCAGGCGGCTGCGGTTGAACAATTGGGCCGCTGCCCGGCGCATGGCATCCAGCCGCATCAGCCGAAATGCCAGCCGTTGCGCCAACTCCTCGCCCGACGGACCATTCTCGTCCGATTTTTCACGCGGCAGCAGCAGGCGCGATTTCAGGTACGCAAGCCACGCAGCCATGACTAGATAGTCGGCTGCAACCTCGAGCCGGATATTCTGAACTCCCGCGATAAAATCCAGATACTGCTCAACCAGCGCTTTGATCGAAATCCGCGCCAGATCGACCTTCTGCGTGCGTGCCAACGCAAGCAGCAGATCGAGCGGGCCTTCGAACCCATCGACGTCGATACGCAATGCCTGGTCAGCCGACATGGCTTCCTCGGGCAAAGGCAACTCCCAATCGTCGGCCGGCGGTTCTGGCACGTCGTTATCCATCACGTCTGACGCATCCAAGGAGGCTGCGGTTGTCGACCAGAGTACACTGATTCACCAGTCAACCTTCTATGCAGAGTGCGTCGGCAGTTCGAGCACGCCTGCAAGCACTCTTTCGGCCTCGGCCCGATCGAATGGACATGTGACCTTGAGAACGTCGAGACAACGGTCGAATCGCCGCAGCCCTGCGCCTTGCAAAGCCGGCACGCCTGCTGCGACGGCCTGCATTTCTGCGAGATTGCCACTGCAATGGAGCGCTGCATCGCTGCCGGCCTGGATCACCGCCTGGGCTCGGTCGCGCATCGGCCCATTCAGGGCCTTCATGCACAGATCATCGCTCATCAGGAAGCCTTCGAAGCCGATTTTGCCGCGAATGATCTCTCTCGTAACCAAGACAGACGTGCTGGCGGGAGATGTGGCGTCAATTGCGCTGTAAACGACATGCGCCGTCATCGCTGCGGGCAGGTCGCGCAGCAGCCGAAACGGGGCGAAATCACTTGCCTCGAGTTCTGCACTTGGCGTCGCGACGTTCGGAAGCTCCAGATGACTGTCGGCGTTTGCCCGGCCGTGGCCGGGTATATGCTTGATCACCGGCAGGACGGCGCCGTCCATGTAGCCCTGCGCCACGGCGCGACCAAGTGCTGCGACCTGCTGCCAGTTGCGACCGTAGGCTCGATCTCCGATGATTTGGTGGGCGCCCTCGGCAGGCACATCGAGCACCGGCGCGCAGTTCGTATTGATAGCGAGGGCCGATAGGTCCTCAGCAGTAAGCCGTGCGGCCAACCGCGCGGCTGCGACGGCAGCCTGGGGGTCGGTCGCATACAGCCCTGCATAGGCGGACGCCGCGGGCAGATCACGCCAAATGGGCGGTTGCAGTCGGCGCACACGACCGCCCTCCTGGTCGATCAGCACCAGTGCGTCAGCCGAGCCGATGGCGTTCAATGCGTCGCCGACCAGCGCTCGGATTTGTTCCGGTGCCACACAGTTGCGAGCAAACAGGATGATGCCGGCCGGCCGCGACGCGCGCAGAAACGCCGCTTCATCCGAACGCAACGAGTCGGACGCCAGCCCTGTAATGAACGCCAAGCGCATCGGTATGCCTTATCGAATCGCAAACGGCGGCCGAAGCCGCCGCTGAAAATCGTCGAAACTTAGCGGTTCAGTACGCGTTGACCCAGCAGTTCGCGTGACCGACAGCCTTGAGCTGAGCGCAGATGCCGCTGGCAAACTCTTTCGAACCCGGCGGGCCGACGACCGAACGGAACACGACGCCTTTACCCTGCGCGGTGAGGTCGGCTTCCTGCACGTCGAAGATCTTGCCCTTCAGCACGTCGAAATTTCTTTCGAGATCGGCGTTGGCCTTGGTTGCATCGGCGCGGCTTGTCTTGGATGCCAGCACCGCAACATAGCCGTTGGCGCCGAGCTTGGTCGGAGCCGGAATTGCCGACGGCGCCGAGGCAACGCGCGTGTTTGATGCCGCGGCCGGCGCAGGGGCGGCACCTGTCGCCGCCAGATCGTCACGCACGGCCTGCTTCTTGGGCGGGGGCGTTTTCTTCGGAGAGGCCGCTACTGCCGCAATTGGGGCCGGTTCCGCGGCTGCCACAGCCGCCGGGATTCTGGCTTGCGGCTGCGTTCTCGGCTGGATCACCGGGGGCGCAGTGTCGATGGCGGCAACCGCTGTCTGCGGCGCGGCGGGAGACTGCTGGCGCGGTGCGTTCATGCCGTCGACGATCGTCAATCCTGGGACCGGCGTCGACGCCTGAATCTGTGGTGCAACGATCGACCCATCCCGCCCGATGATCTGCGTCGTGACGCGTTTCACGCCGCCTTCGGCGTCGGCCAGACTACTCGCCGGTGCACTGCCTTCACCCAACCTGCTCTGCAATTTGGAATCCTGATTGGGAAACTGCCTGCCGCTCGGATCGGCCGGCGGCATCTTGCTCGGGCCCTTTGGCGCGGAAACCTTGGCAATGGTCGCACCGCTGGACGAGGGCTTGATGAAAGTCTTGTAGGCGAACGCCATGCCGCCGCCGATCGCGATGGCACCGACCAGTGCCGACACGATAATGAGGCCGCGGCGCCCGCGCGGTGCGTCTTCTTCCTCCTCATACTCGCCGGGGTCGTCTTGATCGTAGGACTGTTCGCCCACCGGCTGGAGCTGACCGCCCTGGCCCTGGTCATAGCCTTGTTGTCCGTAGCCCTGACGAGTTTGGGCGTAGCCCTGGCCGTGCGCCATAGCCGCGCCGTAGCCCTGCTGAGCATGCCCTTGAGGGGCCGGCCAATGCGCCGCCTCAAAGGCGGCCTGATGACCGTAATCAAGGTGCTGCGCCTGCGGCTCGTAATCGCTGGACGCGGCTGCCGTCGGATGGGCGGCCGCACCCATGTACTGCCCAAAATCATAGCCCTGTGACGGCGCCGGCGGGTTCGAGCTTACCGGCTGCTGCCACTGATCGAAGGTACTGCCACGCAAACTTTGATGCGCATCGCGCGCCGCCAGCGGCGCTGCATACGGCTGTTGCAACTGTGCCAGCCGGGGATCGAAGCCGCGTTGCGCTGTCTCCGTCGCCGCTGGTGGCGCATACCGATCGAACAACGGCTTATAGCTCGGTTGTTGCGGATGAGCATCCTGCGGCATCGGTTGAGCACCGGCGACATAGCCCGGGTCATGCGTAAAAGGACGGTGTGCGGACTGGCCTGCGGGCGCGTAACCTTGCCCTGGCGCCTGATAAGCCGGCTGCTGCTGAAACTGGGGCGCCGGGAACTGCGGAGCTGTATGACCTCTGGCCGCTGCTTGGGCTTCGGCTTCGGTCGGAAAACGCCACTGTGGAGGCAGCGCGCCGCCTCCAGGACCGGTAGGACCGTTGGACCGAGACATATGCAAAACCCCTTACACCCTGCCCTAGGAGGTCGATCAAGGCGCATAAGTCGCCAATGTCCGACTATTCCCAGAGAATCGCTATGTTAGCGCATCTCCTCAGGAGCTTCGACGCCAAGCACCGACAACCCCGAGGATATCACCTGTTGCGTTGCAGCGATAAGAGCTAATCTCGCGACAGTTGACCCCCGTTCTCCGGGTTGTATGAAGCGCAAATGTGGCGATTCATTGCCTTTGGCCCAGAGTTGGTGAAAAGTAGAAGCTACATCAAACAGATAAAATGCCAGCCTGTGCGGCTCGTGCGCCCGAGCAGCCGCCGCTACCAGCTTCGGAAAGACCGCCAACTGCTTCACGAGATCGATCTCGGCCGGATCGGTCAAGCCCGACAAATCGGCGGTCATAACGCCAGTCCGGTCGAGGTCGGGGAAATTCGCCTTTACGTTGCGGAAAACCGATGCCGCACGTGCGTGCGCATACTGCACATAGAACACCGGGTTATCCTTCGACTGCTCTGTCACCTTGGCGAAATCGAAGTCCAGCGCCACGTCATTCTTGCGATAAAGCATCATGAACCGCACGGCGTTCGGTCCTACTTCGTTGACAACATCCCTCAATGTGATGAAGGTGCCTGCCCGCTTACTCATCTTGATGGGTTCGCCGTTCTTCAACAGCTTGACGAACTGATAGAATTGCACGTCGAGTTCGGCCTGCCCCTCGCTCAGCGCCGTCACGGCGGCCTTCACCCGGCGCGCATAGCCACTGTGGTCGGCACCAAGCACGTTGACCAGATGGCGAAAGCCGCGGGTCAGCTTATCCCGGTGGTAGGCCATGTCGGCAGCAAAGTAAGTATAGCCGCCGTCGGATTTTATCAGCGCCCGATCCATGTCATCGCCGAACCGCGTCGACCGGAACAGCGTCTGCTCGCGATCTTCCCAATCCTCGCTGGGCTCGCCTTTGGGCTGCGGCAGCGTGCCCTTGAACACCAGATCGCGCGCTTCCAACCATCCGATGGTCTCGGCAACGCGATCCCGGCCACCATCCGTCAGCGAGCGCTCGGAAAAAAATACGTCGTGGCGAATGCCCAGGCTCTTTAAGTCGTCGCGGATCATTCCGAGCATACCGTCGATCGCGGCGGCTCTGACGACCGGCAGCCACACGGCTTCGGGCTTATTGCGCAGGGCTTCGCCGTGTTTGGCCGCAAGGGCAGCGCCGACTGGCTTCAGGTAGTCGCCGGGATATAATCCCTCGGGTATCTCGCCGATGCTTTCGCCGAGAGCTTCGCGGTATCGCAGATGAGCTGAACGGGCCAGCACATCGACCTGGGACCCGGCATCGTTGATGTAATATTCGCGTGTCACGTCATAGCCGGCAAACGCCATCAGGCTGGCAATGGCGTCGCCGACGACGGCATTGCGGCAGTGACCGACGTGCATGGGGCCGGTTGGGTTCGCCGAGACGAATTCAACGTTGACGCGGGTACGCTTACCCGTGTGCGAACGTCCGTAGGCCGGGCCGTCCGCAAGGATCGCCGCGATCTGCGCCTGCCAGACTTGCACCGCCAGCATGAGATTGATGAACCCCGGCCCTGCGACCTCGGCCCTCGTGATGCGCGGGTCTGCCTTGAGATTGGCCACCACCAATTCAGCGATGTCACGCGGCCGCATGCGGGCAGACTTGGCCAGCACCATGGCAGCATTGGTCGATAGATCCCCGTGCGTCGGGTCGCGTGGCGTTTCGACCGCAACCGCACCGACGTCGAGACCGGACGGCAGCCTGCCCTGCGCCATCAAGGCGGCGAGGCAGTCGCGCACCAACTGTTCGACTTCAAGATAGACGTTCATGTGCGACGATCCAAAACCTGCGAGCCACGACCTTGCGAGCGGCTAACGCAACTCCGGCGTGGCGTCAAACAAGCGCCGGTGCTCCACAATGGCATAGCGGTCCGTCATGCCGGCAACGAAGTCGACAATGACACGAGCTTGTTTGCGGCCTGCCAGTCCCGCAATCCCTGTTCGCCAAGCCGGCGGCAAGGCGTCGGTATCGCGCAGAAAACGCGCGTAGAGGTCGCGGACGATGCTCTCGGCGCCCTCCATCACGTGCACGACGCGCGGATGCCGGTAGACGCGTGCGAATAGAAACTGCTGCAAACGTGCAAGCTCCTGCCCAGTCCGAGGGGAAAACGCAATGACCGCAAGACCGGCCTGGCGAATGTCGTCCGCGCTTGTCGGCGCCAATCCCGACAACCGCTTCCGGCTCTCCCAGACCAGATCGCGGATCAGTGCGGTAATCATCCGGCGCGTCAGTTCGTAGTGCTGCCGGCCTGCGTCGAGGCTGGTGCCGATGCCGCCTGTAAATTGGCCGACCAATGGTGCCCGTTCCAGTTCGTCAAAGGAAATCAGTCCGGCACGCAAGCCATCATCGATGTCATGCGTGGCGTAGGCAATATCATCGGCCATGGCTGCGACCTGGGCTTCGGCCGTCGGCCAGGTTGCGAGATCAAAATCCTGCCATTCACGCATTCTGCCGATCACACGAGCGAGCGGATTGTCCGTTGCCGCGGCCAGGATCGGTCCATTGTGCTTGGCTAGACCCTCCAGCGTCTCGAAGCTCAGGTTAAGCCCGTCGAAGGCGCTGTACTTTCGTTCGAGCCCCATCACGATGCGGAGGCTTTGGGCGTTGTGATCGAAGCCACCGAGGGTTCGATTTGCCTCGTCGAGCGCCCGTTCTCCGGAGTGCCCGAACGGGGGATGCCCCAAGTCATGCGCCAATGCGAGGGCTTCAGCGAGGTCTTCGTCCAGGCACAACTGGCGGGCGACGGCGCGGGCGATCTGCGCGACTTCCAGGCTATGCGTCAGGCGCGAGCGATAATGGTCACCCTCATGAAACAGGAAAACCTGGGTCTTGTAGGTCAGCCGACGGAAGGCCGTGGCGTGCAGAATGCGGTCGCGATCGCGTTGGAATTCCGAGCGGGTCGCGCAGGCTGGTTCGACGTGCAACCGGCCGCGACTCGCTGCCGCCGATGCAGCGTAACG
>JBGTIU010000132.1:0-9828 GCA_041745515.1 Hyphomicrobiaceae bacterium
GGATCCTTACGTATCGCGGGTTTGCACGGCGTCTCACCGCAACAGGTAAAGATCCCGGACAACCGCGCCTCCCTATGGTCGACGCGGTTTCCGGGAACGCGGGAATTGGAGAGTTGAGGTGGCTCGAGAAATAAACCGGACAGCCGTGGGCTTGTCCTCGGGACCCACGGCGCCACAATTTCAGGCTGCTCGTTTCGCTGAGCAATGGGTCCCGGCAATAAATGCCGGGATGATAGTCTTTGGCCAGTGAGGTAGAACTGAATCGCCTGGGTCAATGACTGGCCTGTGACGTCCTCAAAACAACCCCTCGATCTGGCCGCCATCGTTCAGGCGGATGACGTCAGCCGAGGGCGCACGCGGCAAGCCGGGCATCGTCATGATATCCCCCGTCACAACGACAACGAACTCGGCACCGGCCGAAAGCCGCAGCTCGCGAACGGGCACGATGTGGCCGGTCGGCGCGCCACGCTTGTTCGGGTCGGTCGAGAACGAATACTGGGTCTTCGCCATGCACACCGGTAGTTGGCCGTAGCCCGCCGCTTCCAGCTCCTTGAAGCGAGCCTCGATCGCGGGATCGCAGGCGATATCAGCTCCGCGGTAGATCTCGGTGACGATGGTTTTCACCTTGTCACGCAGCGGCATGGCGTCCGGGTAGAGCGGCTTGAATTTGGCCTCGCCTTTTTCACAAACCTCCACCACGTGCCGGGCAAGCTGCTCGACGCCCGCGCCACCGTCGGCCCAATGCGTACACAGGAACGCCTTGGCGCCGTGCTTCTCGGCGCTGGCCATGATCGCCTTGATCTCGGCGTCGGTATCGGTGGCGAACTTGTTGATGGCGACGATCGGCTTGACGCCGAACTTGGCGACGTTTTCGATGTGCCGCTCGAGATTGACACAGCCCTTCGCCACAGCCTCGACGTTCTCACCTTTGAGGCCGTCCTTCGCAACACCGCCGTGCATCTTCAAGGCTCGCACCGTTGCGACGATGACGGCGGCGGAAGGCTTGAGATCCGCCTTGCGGCACTTGATGTCGAAGAATTTCTCGGCACCCAGATCAGCGCCGAAACCGGCTTCAGTGACAACGTAGTCGCAAAGCTTGAGCGCGGTCCTGGTTGCCAGCACCGAGTTGCAGCCGTGCGCAATGTTGGCGAACGGACCGCCGTGGATGAACACCGGATTGTTCTCAAGCGTCTGCACCAGGTTTGGCATCAGCGCGTCCTTGAGCAGCACAGTCATCGCGCCGTCGCCCTTGAGATCGCGGGCGTAGATCGGTTTCTTGTCCCGCGTGTACGCAACGACAATCTTGCCGATGCGGCGTTCGAGGTCCTTGAGGTCGGTCGCGAGGCAAAAGATCGCCATGATCTCGGAGGCGACCGTGATGTCGAAGCCGTCTTCGCGCGGGAAGCCGTTGGCAGTTCCACCAAGCGAGTTGACGATCGAGCGCAGCGCCCGGTCGTTCATGTCCATGACGCGGCGCCAGGCAATTCGGCGCTGGTCGATGCCAAGGCTGTTGCCCCAGTAAATATGATTGTCGAGAAGCGCCGCAAGCAGATTGTGGGCACTGGTGATGGCGTGAAAATCGCCGGTGAAGTGGAGGTTGATGTCCTCCATCGGCACCACCTGCGCATAGCCGCCGCCGGCAGCCCCTCCCTTGACGCCGAAGCAGGGCCCGAGCGAGGGCTCGCGCAGGCAGCTCATCGCGCGTTTGCCGATCCGATTGAGCCCGTCGCTCAAGCCCACCGTCGTCGTCGTCTTGCCCTCGCCGGCGGGCGTCGGGCTGATCGCAGTGACAAGGATCAGCTTGCCGTCCTTGTTCGCCGCGACGGAGTTGATGAAATCGAACGAAATTTTCGCCTTGGTTGGACCGTAGTGCAGCAGCGCGCCAGGCGGGATCTTGATCTTGGCCGCCACTTCCGCAATCGGCTTCATCTTGGCGTCGCGCGCGATCTCGATGTCGCTGCGAACTGTGGATGTTGAGCCTGCGGCCACTGGTGTCTCTCCGGATTTGGGTTTCTTGGGCGCTGGCGGCGGGGCCGGTCTGTAGGCATCAAATTTGTCGCCAATCTTCAGGCCGACGCTCGCGGCATACTCGGCGGCGGGAATCTTCTTGGTGTCGGGGGTTTTGACGCGCTTGGCGAGGATTGCGCCACCCTGCGCGGCAATGGTGATGCCGCCGGTTGCAATGGCGACGATTGCGCCGGGCTTGCCGTCGCCGGCCACCTTGGCCGCATCGAATACCTGCACCTCCACGCCCTTAAGCAGCCCCCAAGCTCCCGGTGCGGGGTTGGCCGCGCGGATCAGATCATAGACCTGCGCCACAGGATTCGACCAATCAATCTGCGCCTGTTCGCGCCTGAACCAGCTTTCGTAGGTTTTCTTCGAGTGATCCTGCGCGATCTTTGGCGCCTTGCCGCTGCGCACCAGATCGACCGACTCCATCATCGCGTCGACGCCGAGCGGGAACAACTTCTTGAAGTACACATCACCCAGCGTCTCGTCTGATCCAATCGCAGCCATTTTTTGCATCAGGACGGGGCCCTCATCGAGGCCCTCGTCCGGCCAGAAGATGGTCAGTCCGGTCTGTTTCGAACCCCAGGCGATCGGCCAGTTGATCGACGACGGCCCGCGGTGCAACGGCAGCAGCGAGGGGTGATACTGGATGGTGCCGTGCGTCGGCGCATCGATGACGGGCTGGGGAACGAACAGCGTGACGTAGGCCATCACGCACAGATCGGGCTTGAATGACAGCATCAGCGCCAATGCTTCCGGCGTCTTCCAGCTTTTCGGCTGGTGCACCGGCAGCCCCTTCTCACGGGCGAATACGGCGCAAGGGTCCTGCGGCCGGCCCTCCTTGTCGGGAGCACAGAACACCGCGACCACGTTTTCCCCGCGTTCGAGCAACTTTTCGAGAACGGCCTTGCCGAATGCTTCCTGCCCGTGGACGACGATGCGCATTTTTTGTGGTTCCTAAGTTGAGTGAGGGAATAGGGAGCAGGGAGCAGGGAATAGGGAATAGGGAATGGAACCACTCCCTACTCCCTATTCCCCACTCCCTCATTTCCTCACCGGCTCGGTACAGCCGGACGCCTTGATCGCAGCAATCTCTTCGGCGCTGTAGCGGAGCACCGCAGACAGAATTTCGTCGGTATGCTCCCCGAGCAGCGGCGAGCGTGTCACTTCCGAAGGCGACGCGGACAGCTTAATGGGATTGCCGACCGAGATGTATTTGCCGCGCGCCGGATGATCGACCTCGACGATGGTGCCGGTTGCCCGCAAAGATTTGTCTTCGGCAATCTCCTTCATGGACAGGATCGGGCCGCACGGGATGTCGTCGCGATTGAGGATCTCCATGGCCTGGAATTTGGTCTGCGTCGACGTCCATTGTTCGATGCGGGCGAAAATCGCATTCAGTCGCGGCAGACGAGCCGCGGGCGTTGCGAAGTCCGCATGTGTCTTCCAACCCGGCTCACCGATACAATCGCAGATCTTCTCCCAAACCGGGGCTTGGGTAATGAAGTAGATGTAAGCGTTGGGGTCATTCTCCCAGCCCTTGCATTTGAGAATGCGACCTGGCTGACCGCCGCCGCTGTCGTTGCCGGCGCGGGGCACGGCATCACCGAACGCAACGCCTTCGCCGAACTGGCTGAATTCCTTGAGTGGGCCGTGTGACAGGCGCTGTTGGTCACGCAGTTTCACGCGACACAGGTTCAGCACGCCGTCCTGCATGGCGGCGGTCACCTTCTGACCTTCGCCGGTCACCGTGCGCTGATAGAGCGCCGCGACGATACCGAGCGCCAGGTTCAAGCCGGTGCCGCTGTCGCCGATCTGTGCGCCGGTGACCAGCGGCAGGCCATCTCGAAAGCCCGTCGTCGATGCTGCGCCGCCGGTGCATTGCGCGACGTTCTCGTAGACCTTGCAATCTTCATAGGGGCCGGGGCCGAAACCCTTGATCGAGGCGACGATCATGCGTGGATTGAGCGCATGGATCGTGTCCCATGAGAAACCCATCCGGTCGAGCACGCCGGGTCCGAAGTTTTCGACCAAGACGTCGCACTCCCTGATCAGGCGTTCGAGCACGCCCTTGCCGGTCTTGTTCTTGGTATCGAGCGTGATCGAGCGCTTATTGTGATTGAGCATCGTGAAGTAGAGGCTGTCGACCTTCGGGATGTCCTGCAGCTGGCCGCGTGTGATATCGCCGACCCCGGGGCGTTCGACTTTGATCACGTCGGCACCGAACCAGGCGAGAAGCTGCGTGCACGTCGGGCCGGACTGCACGTGCGTGAAGTCGAGAATGCGAACGCCGGAAAGGGCTTTCATTGCGCGCTCCTGATTGGAGTTAAGCTCAGGGCTTGGAGACCATGCCTTGCGGGTTGAGGCTGCCGATGCGCCCGCTCTCGGTGCCGGCCTTTTCATCGATGACGGTATTGATGAGGGTCGGCTTGCCGGAATCCATCGCCTCGTTCACGGCACGCCTGAGTTCTTCGGGGGTCGTCACGTGAACGCCAATGCCGCCAAACGCTTCCATCATTTTATCGTACCGCGCGTTCTTGACGAAGACGGTCGTTGCAACGTCGGGGCCTCCCGAGGGATTGACGTCGGTGCCGCGATAGATGCCGTTATTGTTGAACACGACCACGCAGACCGGCAGATTGTAGCGGCAGATCGTCTCTACCTCCATGCCTGAGAAGCCGAAGGCGCTGTCACCTTCCACAGCGAGCACGGGTTTGCCCGTCTCAACCGCAGCGGCGACGGCGTAGCCCATGCCGATGCCCATGATCCCCCAGGTGCCGACGTCCAATCGCTTGCGCGGCTGGTACATGTCGATGATGCTGCGTGCAAAATCGAGGGTGTTGGCGCCTTCGTTGACGAGGATGGCATCCGGCCGTTCTTTTACAATTTCGCGCAGCACGCCCAGCGCGCTGTGAAAGTTCATCGGCAACGAATTGCCGAGCAGCTGCGTTGCCATCTTCGCGAGGTTCGTTTTCTTGCGTTCGTTGATCGCACTCGTCCAGGCGACAGGAGGCGCCGGCCACCGATCGCCGACGCCGGCGAGGAGCGCCGACACGCACGACCCGATGTCACCAACCACCGGCGCGCCGATCGCGACGTTGCTGTCCATCTCGGTTGGCGCAATGTCGATCTGAATGAACTTCTGCGTCCCGCGCTCACCCCAGACCTTGCCCTTGCCATGCGACAGCAACCAATTCAGTCGCGCGCCGATCAGCATTATGACATCGGCCTCCTTGAGCACCGTCGAACGCGCCGCGCCTGCGGACTGCGGGTGCGTATCGGGCAGCAGACCTTTGGCCATGCTCATTGGCAGATAGGGGATGCCGGTCTTCTCGATCAGGGCGCGGATATCGGAGTCGGCCTGCGCATAAGCCGCACCTTTGCCGAGGATGATCAGCGGGCGCTTGGCGCTTTTCAACGTGTCGAGCGCACGCGTCACCGAGTCGGGTGCCGGAAGCTGGCGCGGAGCTGGATCGACCACTTTGATGAGGGACTTGAATCCGGCCTTAGCGTCCATCGTCTGCGAAAAGAGTTTGGCTGGCAGGTCGAGGTAGACACCGCCCGGGCGACCGGAGGCCGCCGCCCGGATAGCCCGCGCCACGCCTATCCCGATGTCTTCCGCGTGCAGCACGCGGTACGCCGCTTTGCAGTGCGGTTTGGCGACGGAGAGCTGATCCATCTCTTCGTAATCGCCTTGCTGCAGGTCGACGATCTCGCGTTCGGACGAGCCGCTGATCAAAATCATCGGGAAGCAGTTGGTCGTGGCATTGGCCAGTGCCGTAAGGCCGTTGAGGAAACCCGGTGCCGACACCGTGAGGCAGATGCCGGGCTTTTGCGTCAGGTAGCCGGCGATCGCGGCGGCATTGCCCGCGTGCTGCTCGTGCCTGAACGAGATGACGCGCATGCCTTGAGCTTGCGCGAGGCGACCCAGATCCGTGATCGGGATACCCGGCACACCGTAGATCGTGGTGATACCGTTCAGCTTGAGCGCATCAATCACCAGATGAAACCCGTCCGTCAGGCTCTGCGATTGTGTATCGGACGACATTTGAAACCTCTCCCGTTTTTTTCCCCATCGTAGGGTTTGCTTCGCCTCACAAGCCTGCCGTATCCCTGCTCGACCGGCATCATTCAGTCGATATCGACGAAGCGGTCGACATGATCGCGTAGTTTCAACGTGTGCTCCCGCACCAGGCGCTCAGCCCGCTCGGTGTCGCGTGCTTCGAGTGCGGCCACGATTTCCTTGTGATCGACGATCGACCGGCGGGCGCGGTCCCTTTCGACGATGGTGCGCTGGCGGATAGCGCGGACGTGAAAGAACAGCCGCTCAGTCATCTGATCAAGCAGGCGACATTTGGAAAGGCCTATAATTGCCTGATGGAATTGGATGTTGGCATCAGAATATTCGCCGAGTTTCTGGGCAAGCGCGTCACCGGAAAAGCTGTCGACAAGATCGTGTAATCCGGCCAGTTCCTCGTCGGAAGCCTCCTTCGTTGCCAATCGGGCGGCCATGCTTTCCAGCGCCGCCCATACCGTGATCATCTCCAGTATCTCGGCTTTGGTCTTGCGCACGATATAGATGCCGCGCCGTGCAACGATGTGCACGAGGCCTTCTTGATCAAGCTGAGACAGCGCCTCGCGCAACGGCGTACGGCTGACGCCGAAGCGGGCGGACAGCGCGCGTTCGTCGAGGCGCAATTCGGCGTCGGGCGCATAAATGTTGAGCTGCATGATGGCCGCCTTCAGCGCCTCGTAGGCTTTCACTTTGAGGCTTTGTCCATCGCCGATCGGAACGATCTGGAGCTGCGTTTTCATGACGGTTTGCCGGCGCAGGGAGAGATCACTGAAACTCCGAAGCTTTTGTCGCGTGGTTTTTGGTATACCATACACCACCGCTGAGGCACCGCAAGCCGTCGATCGGCGCAAACTTGGTATAGGTTCGCACATGCGAAGCAGCCGGATTGCGATCGCCGCGCTGAATTGGTATATGGTATACCAGCAACCTCGGTGTGGGTCGATCAGGTGTAACAACACCGGGCATCCCAATACGCATTTGCTGGGGCGGCTTAAAATGCGTTCCGTGCTCGAATG
Organism: Hyphomicrobiaceae bacterium; assembly: GCA_041745515.1. Taxonomy (GTDB): domain Bacteria; phylum Pseudomonadota; class Alphaproteobacteria; order Rhizobiales; family Hyphomicrobiaceae; genus JAKFWF01. The sequence goes on from JBGTIU010000132.1 coordinate 7,102, forward strand.
CGGTCGCGATAGGGAGTGCCGGTGGAAGAGATCAGCTCGCTGATGCAGGGCTTTGCCATTGCCCTGACACCCTACAACATTCTGCTGATGCTGATCGGCATTCTGCTCGGCGTAATCATTGGCGTGTTGCCTGGCCTTGGCGGCGCGAACGGCGTCGCGATCCTGTTGCCGCTGACCTTCACGATGCCGCCGACATCAGCCATAATTATGTTGTCGTGCATTTACTGGGGCGCCCTGTTCGGCGGCGCGATCACCTCGATCCTGTTCAATATTCCGGGCGAGCCTTGGTCCGTCGCAACCACGTTCGACGGCCACCCCATGGCCCAGCAGGGCCGCGCCGACGAGGCGCTCACCGCTGCCTTCACATCGTCGTTCGTGGGCGCCCTCGTCGCTGTCATCCTGATCACTTTCCTCGCACCCCTTGTCGCGAAATTTGCCCTTAAATTCGGGCCGGCGGAGTTCTTCGCCGTATTTTTCCTGACATTCGCCAGTTTTATCGGCATGGGCAAAGGCTCGCCGTTCAAGGTCATTGCCTCGATGTGCCTGGGGTTCGCACTCGGCGCGGTCGGCCTCGATAAAATGACCGGCACCTTGCGGATGACGTTTGGCCATGACCAACTGCTCAGCGGTTTCGACTTCCTTATTGCGGTCATCGGACTGTTCGGCATCGCCGAAATCCTTTCGTCGATGGAGAGCGGCCTGAAGTTTTCCGGTACGCATGCCAAGATCCGCATCAACGCAGTGTTGCTGACCTGGAAGAAGTTGCTGTCCTACTGGGCGACATCGATCCGTAGCTGCATCATCGGTTGCTGGATGGGTATAACGCCTGGCGGGGCAACGCCGGCCTCTTTCATGAGCTATGGCCTCGCCAAGAAGTTCTCCAAGCGAGGCCATAATTTCGGCAAGGGGGAGATCGAGGGCGTGATCGCACCCGAGACCGCAGCGCATGCGGCCGGCACCAGTGCCCTGCTGCCGATGCTGACGCTTGGCATACCAGGTTCGCCGACCGCTGCCGTACTGCTCGGCGGCCTGATGATCTGGGGCCTGCAGCCTGGGCCGATGCTTTTCGTCGAGCAGAAAGACTTCGTTTGGGGTCTGATCGCCTCGATGTACCTCGGCAACATCTTCGGCCTCATCGTCGTGCTGACGTGCGTTCCGCTGTTCGCCGCGATCCTGCGCGTGCCGTTCTCGATCATCGCGCCGGTCATTCTGGTGATCTGCGCGATCGGCGCGTTTACCGTGCACAACTCGATGTTCGATGTCTGGCTGATGCTGGTGTTCGGGGTCGTAGGCTATGTTTTCCAGAAGCTCGACTACCCACTGCCACCGCTGGTGCTCGCCATCGTACTCGGCGACAAGGCGGAGGAAGGTTTTCGGCAGGCGATGCTCGGCAGCCAGGGCAGTATCTCGATTTTCTGGTCGAATCCGCTTGTGGCGACCATCATGGGTTTGGGGCTGATCTTGTTGTTCTGGCCGCTCTTCACATGGCTCAAACAGCGCCTGTTTGTCCGTGACGGCATCGTGGGAGCGTGAAATCAACCCGGACAACAACTATATGTCCATCAGCCGATTGATTGGCAGCGACTGGCCGGTTCGCTAGCCGAACTACAACAACACACCGCGCCGATTGGAAACCAAGGAGATCTCGTCATGGCCGTACTTTCAAGAACACTCGCGCACCTTGCCGTGCTTGGGGGCAGCGCTGTCGCGTTCGCCGCCGGGGCGATGGCGCAAACCTGGGAGCCCACTAAACCCGTAACATTCATCATTCCGGCTGGAACCGGTGGCGGCGCCGATCAAATGGCTCGCTTCATCCAGGGCGTGGTGACCAAGAACAACCTGATGAAGCAGCCGATGATCGTCGTGAACAAGGCTGGCGGGGCCGGCGCGGAAGGCTTCCTCGAAGTCAAGAAAACCAGCGGCGACCCTCACACCATCATCATCACGCTATCGAACCTGTTTACAACGCCGCTGGCGACCGGCGTTCCCTTCGGCTGGAAGGACCTGACGCCGGTCGCGATGCTGGCGCTCGATCAGTTCGTGCTGTGGGTCAATTCCGAGACGCCATACAAGTCCGCCAAGGACTATATCGACGCGGTGAAGGGCGGCGATGACAAGAAATTCAAGATGGGCGGCACCGGCTCCAAGCAGGAAGATCAGATCGTCACGGTGGCGCTGGAGAAGGTCACGGCGCCGAGAAAGCTGACTTATGTGCCCTATGCTGGCGGCGGCGCGGTCGCCACACAGCTGGTCGGCAAGCACGTAGACTCGACGGTCAACAATCCGATCGAGGCGGTGTCGCAATGGAAGGCCGGCGCGCTGCGCCCGCTCTGTCTGTTCGATGCCAAGCGCAGCATCTACACGACCAAGGTCACCAAGGATCAGGCCTGGTCCGACATCCCGACCTGCAAGGAGTCCGGTGTCGATGTGCAGTACCAGATGCTGCGCGGTATTTTCATGTCGCCGGGCGTGACACCGCAGCAGACAGCTTATTACGTCGATCTGTTCAAGAAGGTGATGGCGACAGACGACTGGAAGCGATTCATGGAGGACGGCGCATTCAACCAGACCTTCATGTCGGGCGACGAATTCAGAACGTGGGTCGAGGCGAACGAGAAGACTCACTACGAGCTGATGAAGGCAGCGGGCTTCCTTGCGCCCGGTACTGTCGTCCGGTGAGCCTAGGATGATCCCACTTTCTTCTCCTCCCCCTTGACGGGGGAGGAA
>JBGTIU010000133.1:0-19008 GCA_041745515.1 Hyphomicrobiaceae bacterium
GAGCCGACCCCATACGATCGACGCGCCCAAGCCACTCGCCACTCTTAATATTTTCTCCCCCTCCCCCCTTGAGGGGGAGGGCCGGGGTGGGGGGTATAATGAATCGCTTTGTTGAGTAGCTCACCAGAGGTTCGTCATGCACGGGGCTGCCCACCCGATTCTCGATCCGCCGACGAAGGTGCACACCGACGGCGGCTATTTCGAGGAAGAAGTCGGCCTTGCGCATCGCAATCACGGAATGCTGCTGGAGGGGTTGCGCAACGACGTGACGCCGGCCGGCATGCACTACCTGCTGATCCATTTCGATGTGCCACATGTGCCCGACCCGGAGGCCTGGACGCTGTCGATCGGCGGGCTGGTGAAGCGGCCGGTGACACTTTCACTCGCGCAGATCAAGTCACGTCCCCAGGTCACAACCCCCGTCACGCTCGAATGCGCGGGCAACGGCCGCGCTTTGCATTCGCCGCGCTGGCCGAGCCAACCGTGGCATCACGAGGCCGTCGGCACCGCCGAATGGACCGGCACGCTGCTGCGCCCGATCCTGGAGGAGGCGGGGTTGGCTGCGAAAGCGCGCGACGTGGTGTTCCACGGCGCCGACCGCGGCTTTGACGGCGGCGTCGAGCACAACTACGGCCGGAGCCTGACGCCAGCGCTCTGCCTCAACGACGACGTGCTGCTGGTGACGGCCATGAACGGGCAGCCGCTGCTGCCACAGCACGGCAGCCCGCTGCGACTGATCGTGCCGGGCTGGTACGGAATGGCGAGCGTCAAGTGGCTGAACAGCATTGAGGTGATCGACCACGCCTACCAGGGCTTCCAGCAGGTCAGGACCTACGTGTTCAAGCAGTCCGAGTCCGATCCCGGCGTGCCCGTCACCACGCTGCGTGTGAAGTCGCTGATGGTGCCGCCCGGCATTCCCGATTGGTACACCCGCCGCCGCCTGGTCGAGCGCGGGTCAGTGACGCTGGCCGGTCGGGCGTGGTCGGGCGCCGGGGTCCCCGTGTCGCGGGTCGAGGTCGGCATCGACGGCACCTTTTCCGAAGCGACGCTCGATCCGCCTTCGGCGAAGTACGCGTGGCGCGGCTGGCGGTTCGACTGGACTGCGACACCCGGTGAGCACGAGCTGAGCTGTCGCGCCACCGACGCCAACGGACACACGCAGCCGCTGTCGCCGCCCGCCGATCGCGGCGGCTTCGGCAACAACGCCGTCCATCGCGTCAAGGTGACGGTGCGTTGAGGTGACCTGCTCACTCCAGTTTTCCCTCCCTCCCCCCTTGAGGGGGAAAAACGAGCCGCGTCTTCCTCCCCCTTCAAGGGGGAGGAGAAGTGGATTGAGTGGCTCGTACTATTCCGCCGCGATCTGGACAGGTGCTGGCTTCGGATCGCGCAGCATGGCGAGCAGGGCGGCCTCGCGCTGTTTCGCCGTTTCGTAGTTGGCCTGCTTGACATGACCGAAGCCTTTGATGTCCTCGGGCAAGGCGGCGAGCACGACTGCGGTGGCGTGCGTGGCTGGTGACAACCGCCGGCCGATTTCCTCAAGCACCTTTTCGTAGTCGGCAATCATCTGCCGTTCGAGGCGGCGTTCGGCCGAATAACCGAACAGGTCCCAGACCGTACCGCGAACCGACCGGCCTTTGGCGAGTAGACGGAATACCGGCAGCAGCCAGCGGCCAAGTTTGATCTTGCGTGGATGGCCCGTGACCTTGTCCTTGTGGAACCGCGCGAGCAAGGGCGGCGCCAGGTGGAACTCGATGCTGGTGACTCCGTCGAACTGCTCGGCCAGCGTCTTTTCGAAGGTGCCGTCGGTGTAAAGCCGGGCGACTTCGTATTCGTCCTTGATGGCAAGCAGCTTGTGATAGCCGCGTGCAACCGCCTCGGCGAGCCCTGCGCGGCCCGGCGTCCGGTCCTTTTCAAGTCCAGCGATCCACGCCACCTTGGAACGATAGCGCTCAGCAAGCGCCGCATCCTGATAGGCCGTTAGATGAGCGCTGCGGAAGGCTAGCGTGTCAGGAAGCGTTTTCGGGTTCGCTGCGGCCGAAGCCGCAGGCTTCACCAGACGTTGCATTGCCGCGGCATCGTGCGCGGCAAGCCGCCCGAAGCGAAATGCCTGGCGGTTCATCTCGACGGCGGCGCCGTTGAGTTCGATCGCCTGCTCGATTGCGGCTGACCCGATCGGCACATGGCCTTTCTGATAAGCGAAGCCCAGCAGGAACATGTTGGACGCGATGGAATCGCCGAGCAAATTTACCGCCGCTTCGTGAGCGTCGAGCATCGCGAGCGGACCTTGGCCGATCCGATCGGAGATCGCGGCCTTCAGTGCGGCACCCGGCACCACCAGATTGGCGTTGTGCGTGAACGCACCTGTCGTCATCTCGTGCGTCGAGACGACCACAGCCGTGTGATCCGGACGAATGGTTTCGAGGATCTTGTTGGACGCGGTGACAACCAGATCGCCGCCGATGATCACATCGGCATTGGCCACGCCAACCCGGATCGCGTGGATCTCGTCCGCCGAGCGGGCAACGCGCATGTGACAGGCGACCGCGCCACCCTTCTGCGCGAGGCCAGTCATGTCGATGCCGCCAAACCCCTTGCCCTCGATATGCGCAGCCTGACCGAGTACGGCGGAAATCGTCACCACGCCGGTGCCGCCGACGCCAGTGACGATCATCGAATAGGGGGCGTCCAAGGCGGGCTGTTTCGGCTCCGGCAACGCGCCGAGCATGGAGGCGATGCCGCCGTCCCGGGCCGCGCCCCTGCCCTTCTTCGGCTTCGCCCCATGCACCGTCACGAAGCTCGGGCAGAAGCCTTCGACGCACGAATAATCCTTGTTGCAGGCGGACTGGTCGATGGCGCGCTTGCGGCCGAGCTCGGTTTCGAGCGGCACGACCGCGACGCAATTCGACTTCACGCCGCAATCGCCGCAGCCTTCGCAGACAGCCGGATTGATAAAAATGCGCTTGTCGGGATCGGGGAACTCGCCCTTCTTGCGGCGGCGGCGTTTTTCCGCCGCGCAGGTTTGATCGTAGATAAGCGCCGTCACGCCATCGAATTTCGACAGCTCGATCTGCACCGCCTGCAGATCGCGCCGATGGTGTACCGCCACGCCCGCAGGGAAACTCACCCCTTTTGGGTATTTGCCCGGTTCATCAGTCACGATCGCGATCTGCTTGACGCCCTCGGCGGCGAGCTGGCTCGCGATCATCGGCACCGAGATGTGGCCGTCGAGCGCCTGCCCGCCGGTCATCGCGACGGCATCGTTGTAGAGGATCTTGAAGGTGATGTTGACGTTGGCGGCAATTGCCGCGCGTACCGCAAGCGAACCCGAATGGATGTAGGTGCCGTCACCCAGGTTCTGGAACACGTGACGGCGCTTCGAGAACGCTGCCTCGCCGATCCAGTTGGTGCCTTCACCGCCCATCTGGGTGAAGCCGTCGGTGGCGCGATCCATCCACTGCGCCATGTAGTGGCAGCCGATACCGGCATAGGCATGTGCGCCCTCTGGAACGACGGTCGATGAATTGTGCGGACAGCCGGCGCAGAAATAGGGTGTACGCGAAAACGCTTCCGGGCTCAGTGCGGCATTGCCTTCCAGGCGCTTCAGCTCGCCCAGCTTCGATTTGATGCCCTCGCCCGCGCCAAGGCGCACCAGCCGTTCGCCTACGGCAATCGCGATGTCGGTTGGATCAAGCGCGCCTTTAGCCGCAAACAGCGTTTGCTCGTTCTCGTCTTTCTTGCCGATCACCTGGGGCGCATTGGGCCGACCGTAGAGTTGCTCCTTGACCTGCGTCTCGATGAGCGAACGCTTTTCTTCCACCACGATGATCAGATCGAGGCCGTCGGCAAATTTCCTCACACCCTCGGGCTCGAGTGGCCAAGTCATGCCGGCCTTGAACAGCCGCAGGCCGAGCCGGTTCGCAGTTACTTCGTCGACGCCCAGTTCGTCGAGGGCTTGCCGTGTGTCGAGATAGCTCTTGCCGCAGGTGATGATGCCGATCTTCGGCGCGACCCCACCGCTCATCACGATGCGATTGAGTTTGTTGGCGCGAACGAAGGCCAGAATCGCGGCACGCTTGTAGTCGTGCAGCCGTGCTTCTTTCTCTAGGGCACTGTCGCCGAGGCGGATGTTGAGGCCACCGGGTGGCATCGCGAAGTCGTCCGGGACCGTCACCTGCACGCGGTCGGTAGCGCCGTCGACTGTCGCTGTCGATTCGATGTTGTCCTTGACGCACTTGAGGCCAACCCATACGCCCGCGTAGCGCGACAGCGCGAACCCCAGCAGCCCGAAGTCCAGGATCTCCTGCACGCCCGCCGGATTGAGCACCGGGATCATGGCGTCGACAAACGCGAATTCGGACTGATGCGCCGAGGTCGAGCTTTCGCAGGTATGGTCGTCGCCCATCAGCGCGATGACGCCGCCGTGCTTCGATGTACCGGCGTGGTTGGCGTGGCGGAACACGTCGCCCGAGCGATCGACGCCCGGCCCCTTGCCGTACCACATGGCGAACACGCCATCGTACCGCCCTTCGCCACGCAATTCGGCCTGTTGCGTGCCCCAAACCGCGGTCGCAGCCAGGTCCTCGTTCAAGCCCGAATGGAACCGGATGTGGTTCTTTTCAGTGAGCGCGCGCACACGTTGAAACGCGCCTTCGAGGCCGGCAATCGGCGACCCGCGATACCCCGAAATGTAACCGGCCGTGTTGAGACCCGCAGCCTCGTCGCGCTTCTTCTGCATCAGCGCAAGGCGGACGACCGCCTGCGTGCCGGTCAGGATCTGACGCGTTTGATCTAGATCGAATTTGTCGCTGAGACTAACGCCGCTCTTTGCCATGACACCGCCTCGGCTGCTTCGTCCCCGTTATCCATACACGAACATATAGCGCGTTCGCAGTCCGCGCAAGATAGGACAGCATTGCTGACCTAAAAATGAAAAGGGTCGCAGCCCACGCTGAACCTGCGATTAGGGAAGCGTCAGGCGTAGTGCTGCGCTGTTTTCCTTTTACCCCGGGGGTCGAGGTCTGGTACTTTTTCTTATGCTGACGCTCACTCTGCTGCGCCATGCGAAGTCGAGCTGGGAGACGCCCGAGGGGGCGGCCCCGCTCGCCGACAAGGATCGTCCACTCAGTCCACGTGGCCTGTGCGACGCGCCGCGCATGGGCCGCTGGATGGCGGCGGCCCAAATTCTGCCGAAACTCATCCTGTGCTCAACGGCGACGCGCACGAGACAGACGCTTAATCTGATCTTGCCGGAATTTAAGCCGATGGTGCTGCAAACCGTTGAGCGTGACGATCTCTACCTCGCCAGCGCGATGTTGCTGTTGCACGCCGCTCGCGCATTGCCGGATAAGACCCATCACGCCATGTTTGTGGGACACGATCCAGGCATGCATGATCTGGCAAAGCTGCTGGTGGGTCGCGGAGACAGCGACGATCACAGCGCGCTGCGCTCGAAGTTCCCGACCGCCAGCGTGGCCGTCATCGACTTCGATGTTACGCGATGGTCCGGAGTGGCTTCCGAGCTCGGGCGTTTGCGTTGCTTCATGACGCCCAAGCGCTTATCGGCTTGAACGACACCTGCCCGATTGCGCTCCCTGTCTACCGCAGATTACCGCAGAAGCGCTGGATCCGCTTGCAGGCCTCTTCGAGCAGGTCCGTGCCGGTGGCGTAGGAGATGCGGAACGCCGGGCTCATGGCGAACGCGGCGCCATGCACAGCCGCAACGCCTTCCTCGTCGAGCAGCGCCGTGACGAAGTCCTCGTCGTTGTTGATCAGCGTGCCTTTGGCCGTGGTCTTGCCCATGCAGCCGGCTGCCGACGGGTAGACGTAGAATGCTCCCTCCGGCTTCGGGCACTTGATGCCCTTGGCCTGGTTGAGCATCGAAACCACGAGGTCACGGCGCTCAACGAACACCTTGTTGTTGCGGGCGATAAAATCCTGCGGCCCATTGAGCGCCTCGACGGCGGCCCATTGCGTGATCGACGACGGGTTCGAGGTCGACTGGCCCTGCAGCTTGCACATCGCCTTGATAAGCGACTCGGGGCCCGCGGCGTAACCTAACCGCCAGCCGGTCATGCAATAGGCTTTCGACAGTCCGTTCATGGTCAGCGTGCGGTCGTAGAGCTTCGGCTCGAGCTGGGCAGGCGTGTAGAACCTGAGCCCGTCATAGAGCAGATGTTCATACATGTCGTCGGTCAGCACCCATATCTGCGGATGCCGCGCCAGCACGTCCGTCAGCGCTTTGAGTTCGGCCTTGCTATAAGCCGCACCCGTTGGGTTCGACGGCGCGTTGAATAAGAACCACTTCGTCTTTGGCGTGATTGCTTGCTCGAGCACTTCGGGCTTCAACTTGTAGCCATTCTCGAGCCGGGTCTCGGCGAACACCGCCTTGCCGCCGCCGTATTGCACGATATCGGCGTAGGAGACCCAACAGGGCGCGGGGATGATGACCTCGTCGCCGGGATTGACCGTGCACATCAAGGCGTTGAACAGCACCTGCTTGCCGCCGGTGCCGACTGAAACCTGGGACGGGCGGTACTCGAGCCCATTCTCGCGCGCGAATTTCTTGACAATCGCAGACTTCAATTCCGGTATGCCGTCGACATCGGTATAGCGCGTCTTGCCATCGCGCATCGCCTTGATCGCCGCTTCGACAATGTTCGGCGGCGTATCGAAATCAGGCTCGCCCTGACTGAGCATGACGATATCTCGACCCTTTGCTTTCAGCTCGCGGGCTTTCGTCGACACGGCAATCGTCGCGGACGGCTGGATGCGGCTGAGGCTGTCGGCAAAGAAGCCCATGGCGGGGTCACCTTATCTTGGCTGGCGGTTGCGCAGATGCGAGAGCGGGCCGGAACCTACGCTCCACAGTCTCGACATTCAAGCACGTGTCCAGTTGGCAACACGGAACGCGCCTCTCGCTTTTGTCACAGAAATCGGCTCCGTCCGCCACAATGACGGCCTACCCCTGTCAAACTTTGCTGCAATAAATGATCCATCAGCGGTTCGAATGGACCTGCCAGACTGACGAGTGCGATGCGTAGAGGTGGCTTGAGATGATCGATCCCCCGGCAACTATTATTGCAGCACATCAGTTGGCAACGACTGAATGCCCGGTCACGGCGTGGCGAATTGTGCGCTCAGCGCGAGATTTCCTGGCCGGTCTAGCGGTTTTCGCATTGATCGTTCTGGCCTTGACCTATGCACCAAGCGAGCAATCCGCGCGATCACCGCACCCGTTCGCGGCAAGCGCCCATGCCGCCGCAACGTTTCAGGCACCAAAGCTAGTGCGTGGGTGGGGGGACGCCGGGCCCGCCAAGGCCGGCCTCGTTTTCAGGTCGACCGATCAGCGGGAAGCACTTTTGATCCTGGGAACTGCTTTTGCCGCCATACTTTCTCTCAATCTTGCATTTTTGCGCCATCTGCGCCGCGCATATGCCAACTGATTCTGAAGGCCTTCAAATATGTTTCTGGCGACAGGGTCTCGCATCCCGGTGCGGTTTTCACTAAGTAAACAACGGATCAGCAGCTAAATCACGGGAGCAGCAGCGCATGGCGCGGCAATTGACCAAGAGCATTCACGTGGCGCTGGCGGCCGTCGCGGCAAGCACCTTTGCGTTGGCCGCCACGGCAATCTGGCTTGGCGCGCCGGATGAGGTTCTGAGCCGGACCTATGGCACGGCGCTGGCTCGTGCCACAATCTCGAGACAAGTGCACGCAGCGGGCATCAACGGCCCTGGCAGCGAACAGTTCTGGCTTACGAAAGATACCAGCGCGAGCAATGAAGGGGCACTGCGAACCCTGGCGCTCGGCGATCGTTTTACGATACCCGAGTTGACCGCCGTCGCGGGAACAACGGCGGCCGGGCCATCGACCCTCGAAGTTATCGATGTCGAAGAAATCCCGCATGCAGGCCGCGGGGGCCGGATGCTGTTGATCACCGCCAAGACCGTATCCTCGGCTGGCATCGGGGTGCTCGCCGGCAAGGACGAACTCCGGCCCCCGGTCCGGTTCGTGATTGACCTCGAAGCGGTCGCGCCGCAAGGGACGAAAATCGGCCGTTCGCTTTAGTGCGGGTCGCAGATTAGTCGAATTATCCTCTTACTTGAGTGCCGCCAGCGCCGGGCCGAAGCCCTTGAGTGAGATCGGGATCCCAATCCCTGCTTCCTGGGTCTGAAAAATGATGAATACCGCGTTCTTGCCGGTCTTCAATTGCTCGACGAGCTTGTCCTCCGCAACGACTTGAGCGTAGCAGGCGAAGGTGTGGCACCGCAGGAACGGTGCGTGACCGACATCTTGGTCGTCGATCTTCAGCCCTAGGCCCGGCGGCAACAGTACGCCAAGTGGCGCGAACACACGCAACACACGGCTGCCGTCGGAGAATTTCTGGAAATAAACCGTTAGTCCGACATTATTGCGATCTTCCGCGGTGACGCTTTGTACCAGCGCGCAGGTCTCGAGCTTGGAGCCGGCCGCCGGCGGCTTGCACACCACCTGCCAATCGCCGTGCTGCGCCTTGATCGCGCCGTCGGGGGCCGAGGATTGCGGTTGATTCTGCGCGCGCGCAACCGTCGCGAAAACCGCGAAAACCGCGAAAACGCGAACCATGACATGCAAGCGCGAAACTCTTGTCACGAGCTACCTCCAACGGCGCGATTCGGCCGCGTCGCTCAATCGACGATACATGAGTGAATAACACACGCCATCTCGCCGACGATTCCGGCTGAAATGGGACCCTGCCTTCGCGCTGGCTCGACGACTTGAGATACGGACCAAAGTCATCGGCGGCACCATTGCAGTAATTTGCGCGTGGAAATGCCGCAGAACGGGCTCTTGAGACTAGAGAACCCTTTGTGTTCTGTGGGGTCTCGGATAGCGTGCCCAAAAATCGACACAACCAAGCACCGCCGGATGGCAACAATCGTTGTTGACCGCCGGACGGGATTATTGGGCTGCCGCCTTTGACGATTGGAGTGAAGTGAATGCCGAAGACAAACGTAGCGCTTTCGACGTTCGGCGCGGTGGCAGCACTTGGTTCGATCCTGGCAGGCGGGGCACTGGCAGGTGCCGGGCAGCCTTCGCCGAACCAGATCCGCTTGCAGGACCCGGTGACCCAGGTTGCGAGCGATGTCGTCGACTTCCACGATTGGGTGACGGTCCTGATCGCCCTCATCGCCGTCTTCGTCGGCGTGCTCATGGCCTACACCATGTGGCGCTATAGCGAGAAGCGAAACCCGATCCCGTCAAAAAACACGCACAACACGTTTCTCGAGATCGCTTGGACCGTGGTGCCGGTCCTCATCCTGCTCGGCATCGCAATTCCATCGTTCAAGCTGCTCTATCTGCAGTATTCCTATCCGAAGCCGGACGTGACCATCAAAGCCTATGGCAACACCTGGTTCTGGGAGCACGAGTACCCGGATCAAGGTTTCAAGGTGACCTCCAACATGGTGACCGACGAGGACATCCTGATGGCGGACATCGGTAAGGCCGAATTCAACAAGCGCATTGCCAACCTCGACGGCCTCGAACGGATCAGGCAGGTGCAGGATGCCTCGGCCGGGCTGTGGGCGAAGACCAAACAGGTCCGCCAGCTATCGGTCGACAACGAGATTGCGGTGCCGGTCAACAAGGTGGTGCATCTTCTCGTGACCTCCAACGACGTCATTCACTCCTGGACGATCCCCTCGTTCGGCTCGAAGACGCAAGCAGTGCCCGGCCGCATCACCACTACATGGTTCCGGCCGACAAAGGTCGGTGCCTATTACGGTCAGTGCTCGGTGCTTTGCGGCAAGGCCCATTCGGGCATGCCGATCGCCGTTCGCGTCGTGCCGGACGCTGCCTTCGCCGAGTGGGCCGCCGCCGCCAAAGCCAAGGACTGGAAGAAGGCGAAGGCTGTTCTACTCGCGGCAACGGAAGCACCCAATACGCCGAAACTTGCCGAAGCACAGCCCAAGGCTGACTGATCACGGGTAGGTTGCAGCGCGGCGGCCTGCAGCCCGCCTCGCCGAAGCGCAGACAAACTTCAAGTGACCAAACAGAAGGTTATCCCACGATGGGTAGCGCAGCGCACAGCGGCTATAACATAAACGGAGCGCCGACCAGCTTCGTGAGGCGGTGGTTGTTCTCGACCAACCACAAGGACATCGGCACGATGTACCTGATCTTCGCCATCATCGCCGGCGTGATCGGCAGTTTCCTGTCATTCATGATGCGGCTGGAGCTGCAGGAACCTGGGCTGCAGTTTTTCGCCAATCCGCACACCTACAACGTGTTCGTGACCGGCCACGGCCTCGTCATGGTGTTCTTCATGGTGATGCCGGCCATGATCGGCGGGTTCGGCAATTGGTTCGTGCCACTGCAGATTGGTGCGCCGGACATGGCTTTCCCGCGCATGAACAATGTCTCGTTCTGGCTGCTTCCCGTTGCCATCACACTGCTGTTGATCTCGCTGTTCGTCGAAGGACCGCCGGGCTCGACCGGCGTCGGCACCGGTTGGATCGTGCTCGCGCCCTTGTCGACCAAGATCGGCCATCCAGGGCCATCCGTCGATTTCGCCATCCTGTCGCTGCATCTCGCGGGCGCCTCCTCGATCCTGGGCGCGATCAATTTCATCACTACCATCTTCAACATGCGCGCGCCGGGTATGACCCTGCATCGCATGCCGCTTTTCGTTTGGTCGGTGCTGGTGACTGCTTTCCTGCTGCTGCTGTCGCTGCCGGTGCTGGCCGGCGCCATCACCATGCTGCTGACCGACCGCAACTTCGGCACCGCGTTCTTCGACGCGAAAGGCGGCGGCGACCCCGTGCTCTACCAGCACCTGTTCTGGTTCTTCGGCCACCCGGAGGTCTACATCCTGATCCTGCCGGGCTTCGGCATGATCAGCGCCATCATCTCGACATTCTCCCGCAAGCCCGTATTCGGCTATCTCGGCATGGCCTACGCCATGGTTGCGATCGGCGTGGTCGGGTTCGTGGTGTGGGCGCACCACATGTACACGGCCGGCATCAGCGTCGATACGCAGGCCTACTTCGTGTTCGCCACCATGGTGATCGCGGTGCCGACGGGTGTGAAGGTGTTCTCCTGGATCGCCACGATGTGGGGCGGCTCGATTACCTACCGCGTGCCGATGATCTGGGCACTCGGCTTCATCTTCCTGTTCACCATCGGTGGCGTCACCGGCGTGATGCTGGCCAACGCCGGCGTCGATCGGGTGCTGCACAATACGTACTACGTGGTGGCCCACTTCCACTATGTGTTGTCGCTCGGCGCCGTGTTCGCGATTTTCGCCGGCTGGTACTACTGGTTCCCGAAGATGAGCGGCTACACGTACTCCGAATTTATCGGCAAACTGCACTTCTGGCTGACCTTCATCGGCGCCAACGTGCTGTTCTTCCCGCAACATTTCCTCGGGCTTGCCGGCATGCCCCGGCACTACGCGGATTACCCGGAAGCCTATGCCGGCTGGAACAGAGTGTCTTCGATCGGCGCCTACATCACGACGCTGGGTACCGTGGTGTTCTTCATCGGGCTCATTTTGGCATTCGTGCGCAAGCAGAAGGCGGCCGAGAACCCGTGGGGCGAGGGCGCCACGACGCTCGAGTGGACCCTGCCGTCGCCACCACCGTTCCACTCGTTCGAAACCCTGCCGCGCATCAAGGCCGGCGAGCAGCATTAATGCCCCACGTGCAGCAAATGGTATCACCAGCTCCCCTTCCCCCTCTCCCCGTCCCCTTACGGGGAGAGGGGAACTACCAGCACTGGGCCAAGTTCTTGAGCGATACAGCAACTGATCGCCTGCCGCTCGCCGAAACCCACGGCGGGACCATCGGCGATTTCTGGGCGCTGATGAAACCGCGCGTGATGTCGCTCGTGGTGCTGACGGCGCTGGTCGGCATCGTTGCTGCACCCGGAACCATTCACCCAGTGCTCGGAGGCATCGCCCTGCTGGCAATTGCGGTTGGCGCCGGGGCATCGGGTGCTCTCAACATGTGGTACGACGCCGATATCGACCAGCGCATGGCGCGCACTGCATCCCGCCCGATCCCGCGCGGCCGCGTCACGGCTGACGAAGCGCTGACCTTCGGCGTGGTCCTGTCGCTGTTTTCCGTCATGACGCTCGGCCTACTTGTCAATTGGATTGCCGGGGTGCTCCTCGCCTTCACCATCGGCTTCTACCTGTTCGTTTACACGATGTGGCTGAAGCGCCGGACGCCGCAGAATATCGTCATCGGCGGGGCCGCGGGCGCACTGCCGCCGATTGTCGGCTGGGCCGCGGTGACCGGCGGCGTGAGCCTCGAAAGCATCGTTCTGTTCCTCATCATCTTTATGTGGACCCCGCCGCATTTCTGGGCGTTGGCGCTTTATCGCTGCCGCGATTATGAGCGCGTCGGCGTGCCTATGCTGCCGGTGGTTTCTGGGCCGCATGAGACGCGGCGGCAGATCCTGATCTACACCGCGATCCTTGTACCGCTCGCCGTGGTGCCAGCGTTCATCGGTCTGGGCGGATGGACGTATCTCGCCACGTCGGTAGGACTGGGGGCAGCGTTCGGCTGGCTCGCCTGGAAGGTTTACTGCGTCGCCCATGAGGGCCGGGAGGCTGACGCCGCCGCACGCAAATTGTTCGGCTTCTCGATCCTTTATCTATTCGCCCTGTTCGGCGTCCTGCTGCTCGAGCACACTATCCCGAAACTCATCGCCTGACATGGACCACACGGTGACCGAGGGGGGAAACAATAACGAGGAGCAGGCCCGGCGGCAGCGCAATCGCCGCTCCTGGGCGATTGCCGCCATCCTCCTCGCGCTCGTCGCCATGTTCTATATGGCAACGATCGTTCGTCTTGGCGGCAACGTTTGGAACCGAGCGATATGACACGCATGACGAGCGGGCAGCAGCAACGGCCGATCAGCACGTCGGAGGAACTCGCGCGCCGGCACCGTCGCGTCGGCACTTTCGCAGCAACGGGCGCCGCCGCTATGCTGCTGCTGGCGTTCGCATCGGTTCCGCTTTATCGCATGTTCTGCCAGGTGACCGGCTACGGCGGCACGACCCAGCGCGCGACGGCCCCGTCCGAGATCGTCCTCAACCGTACTGTGACAATCCGCTTCGACGCCAATGTCAGCCCCGGCCTCGGCTGGGCATTCGCACCGGTCGAAAACACCAGGACCGTACGCATCGGCGAAACTTCGATGGCTTACTATCGGGCCACCAACACATCGCAAGGTGCGCTCACCGGCACCGCCTCTTTCAATGTCGCACCGGACCAGATGGGCAGCTACTTCAATAAGCTCGAATGCTTCTGCTTTACCGAGCAGCGGCTGGAGCCGGGGCAGAGCGTGGACATGCCGGTCAGCTTTTTCGTCGATCCCGCAATGATGAAAGACAAGGACGCCGCGCACCTCAACACGATCACGCTGTCCTATACGTTCTTTCCAGTCGATAATCCGAAGCTGAGTGCCTCCAGCGTGCCCGCAAGCAAAGGCGGTTAGTTGATGGAACACGCTCGCCAAATCACAAAGACTGTCATCCCGGGGCTTGTCCCCGGGACCCATGGCACAGCAAACCGAGACACCAGAGTTGGCTGCACGATGGGTCCCGGCAATAAATGCCGGGATGACACCGGTGTTGTGACCATCTGCCGGGATAAGCTGCCGACAAAGCCAAAGAGAAGCCCTACCCAAAGCCTCCGCGAATTCTTACGCCGGTGTTTTCGCCCACCCTCAACTGTCATCCCGGGGCTTGTCCCCTGGAGCCATGGCGCGTCTGGGCCATTTAGAGGGAATGGGCATAACGCCGGGCAATGTTGGATAGAGATCGAGCCAATGGGGGTTTGTTCGTTCAACCAAGTTGACCTTCCAACCGCGGGGCCATTCCTTCATGGTCTTTTCGCGTTGAATGGCCTCCTCGATACTGGCGAAGGCTTGGAACCACACCAGCCAATGAATCCTGTAGCGTCGCGTAAACTTCGAGCCTGTGCCCTCGCGATGTTGGCCGATCCGAAACACGAGCCCGTTCGTCACCCCGATGTAGAGCGTGCCCCGAGGTTTACTTGCCAGGATATATACCCAGTATTCAAGCATCAGACACCCCACAGTCGACAGCGGAGTGTGCGGCTCGATGGGTCCCGGGGACAAGCCCCGGAATGACACCGATTGGGTTGGGGCAGGAAGATCGCATTGCTCCAGAGCCCAGCGGGACGAATTACGACAAAGGAAGACGGAGAGATCGATGTCCGACAGCCACGCCAAGAACCACGATTACCATCTCGTCGACCCGAGCCCGTGGCCGGTGCTGGCGTCTGTCGGCGTGCTCATCATGGCGATCGGCGCGATCGTATGGATGCGCTCGCTGGCAGGCGGCGACGGATTGTTCGGGCTCAAAGGTCCGACTGTGTTTTTTGTCGGGTTCTCCAGCGTAGTGGCGGTGGCCTACTTCTGGTGGCGCGATGTTGTCCGCGAAGCGCATAAGGGCGATCACACGCCGGTCGTTTCGCTCCACCTGCGCTATGGCATGATCATGTTCATCGCGTCGGAGGTGATGTTCTTCGTTGCCTGGTTCTGGGCCTACTTCGATGCGTCCTTGTTTCCCGGGACGGTATGGACCCTGGAAAACTCGTCGCAGACCATCGGCATGGTCGACCGCAATGCATTGACCGGTGGCCAATGGCCGCCAAAGCCCGGCGAAGGCTTCAAGAGCGCGTTTGATCCATGGGGTCTGCCGCTGGTCAACACACTGATCCTGCTGTTGTCGGGCACGACGGTCACCTGGGCGCATCACGCGTTGTTGAAAAATGACCGTAAGGGTTTGATCTGGGGCCTTGTCTGCACGGTCGTCCTCGGCGTCATGTTC
This sequence comes from Hyphomicrobiaceae bacterium, assembly GCA_041745515.1. Lineage (GTDB taxonomy): Bacteria > Pseudomonadota > Alphaproteobacteria > Rhizobiales > Hyphomicrobiaceae > JAKFWF01. The sequence goes on from JBGTIU010000133.1 coordinate 14,846, forward strand.
ACGGCATGCCAGGCCTACGAGTATGGCCACGCCGCCTTCAACTTTGCCGGTCACATCTACGGCTCGACGTTCTTTATGGCGACCGGTTTCCACGGCGCCCACGTCATCATCGGCACCATCTTCCTGTTCGTATGCCTGATGCGCGCGCTCAAGGGCCACTTTACGCCACAGCAGCATTTCGGCTTCGAGGCCGCCGCCTGGTACTGGCACTTCGTCGACGTGGTCTGGCTGTTCCTGTTCGCCTGCATCTATGTCTGGGGGGCGGGCGCTCCCGTCGCCCATTGAGCGATCCAAGGCCGGACCGTCGTGTGTCGCCGGCCTACCGCCGTGGTGAATAGGTCGGGCTAGGCTTCTTGATGCTCGGCGCGGGACTGCTGCGCCCGATGACGGCGACGCTCATTGCCATGCAGTATCGCGGCAAAACGGCGTAAAACCTTTCGCCTCCGGCTCGCAAGCGGCGACGCAACTTGCTACCCTCGCTCGCTCGACGCTCGGGCCATCGGATGAGTGAGTGGAGGGCGTGTGGCCTCAACGATAAATATCGACGTCTACAGCGACGCCCTGATCGTGCTCGGCACCGCGGGAGTCGTAGTCCCACTGGTGCGCCGGTGGGGCCTCAATCCAATTCTCGGCTATATGGCGGCAGGCGCGGTATTGGGCCCGCTGGGGCTGGGCTCCTTCATCTCTGCGGTGCCGAACCTTTACTGGTTTACGGTCGTCGACGCGAAGAACGTGGCCAGCATAGCCGAACTGGGGGTCGTATTCCTGCTTTTCCTGATCGGGCTGGAGCTGTCCTACGATCGCCTGATGACCATGCGACGGCTGGTCTTTGGTCTGGGCAGCCTGCAGATCGCGCTCACCACCGCTCTGATCGCCGGTTTGGTGGCGCTTGCCGGTCACAAGCCATCGGTGGCGATCATACTGGGCGCGTGTCTTGCCCTGTCATCGACAGCGATCGTCATCGAGATACTGTCGGAGCAGGGCCGCCTCGCAACCAACTCCGGCCGGGCCTGCTTCTCGGTGCTGCTGGCTCAGGATTTGGCCGTCATACCCATTCTATTGTTTGTGTCGATCCTTGGAGCAGGACCAGGGAGTTCGGTTCTTGCCAGCCTTGCGACCGCACTGCTGCAGGCGTCCGTCGCGCTTGCAGTCATTGTCGTGTCGGGCCGCGTGCTGCTGCGGCCGCTGTTCCGGCTGGTCGCGACCGCGCAATCGAGCGAGCTGTTCATTGCAGCGGTGCTGTTTGTGATCGTCAGCTCCGGTGTCGTGGCGGCCCAGGCGGGGCTGTCGATGGCTCTTGGCGCGTTCGTCGCAGGTCTGCTGTTGGCCGAAACCGCGTATCGCAAGGCCATCGAGGCAACCATCCAACCGTTCAAGGGCCTTTTGATCGGCATCTTCTTTTTTACCGTCGGCATGAGTATCGATTTCCGCGAGTTGCTTCGCGATCCCCTCTGGCTGCTCGGCTGCGTCATCGGTCTGATCGCCATTAAGTCGCTGCTGCTGATCGGCCTGGCCAGGGCCTTCCGCTTGGCCTGGCCGGCGGCGATCGAGACCGGCCTGCTGCTTGGCCCAGGCGGCGAGTTTGCTTTCGTCGGCATCGGCATGGCAACGACGCTGGGGTTGATCGGCAACCCGGTGTCGAGTTTCGCACTCGCGGTCACCTCGCTGACGATGGCGCTGCTGCCGGTCCTGTCACTGGCTGGGCGGCGGCTGGCGCAGGCTCTCGCGACGCCTAAGCCGATTGAACCGCTCCTCAGCGTTCAACCAACGGCGCAAGGAAAGCATGCGATCGTCGTCGGACATGGCAGAGTGGGCAAGGTCGTATGCGCACTTCTCAACCAACATGGACTGCCCTTCATTGCCACCGATCGCGACGCAGGTTCCGTCACGACGGACCGCCGGCGCGGGCACGAGGTCTTTTTTGGCGACGCTGCCAATCCCGAGTTCCTGAAGATCTGCGGGCTGCAGGAGGCATCGGGCGTGATCATCACCATGCATGCGCAGCCAGGGCTCGACGACATCGTCCGGCACGTCCGCGAAATCCGACCCGATATCCTGATCGTCTCGCGCGCGCGGGACGCCGAGCACGCTCGCCATCTATACGCAATCGGGGTGACCGACGCAGTGCCTGAGACGATCGAGGCGAGCTTGCAGCTGTCGGAGGCAGTTCTCGTCGGATTAGGCGTGCCGGCGGGGCCGGTCATTGCGTCGATTCACGAGAAACGCGACGAATTCCGTCAGGTGCTGCAGCAGGCTGCGGGTCAGGCCGGTCACCGGAAGACGCACTCGATCCGGGAAAAGACACGGTCCCAGCCCTAGCCCGACCTCCATCGGCTACAGCATCGACTTTGGCAGGTTGTCTAGGTCGGTGATGTACCATTCTTCGGCCTTGACCACGGCCGGGTTCTCGCCGTTGGCATAGATCCAGCTGTCGACCGCCCAGCGCTGCTTGTTTCCGTTCTCGACCAGAACCGCCGTCCAGTGCGTCCAACCGGCGACGCCGCGCAGGTAGTTCTCGCGCGCGAATGGCACCGCAACGGTGTGATGCTTGATGAGACCGTTCGTCTGCAACATCGTCAGATAGCTCGTCGTGTTGGTAGCCTCATCTACGCAATCCTGCTGGGTTGGATCGCCAGAGGCAGAAAAATCCATCCCCGCCCGGTCGTCCTTGGTGCCAATGGTATTGCCGACGCGAACCTCGATCCAGCCGATGGCATAAGCGACCCCGCGCCGCTCCTCTTCCGCCGTGTCGGCCTTGCTTCGCCATTTTTTCATGACGCCGGCAAGATCCGCGAGATCGCCGTTGCTGAATGTAAATTTCGTGCGCTTGGTACAACCGTAGGCATGACACACGTGCACGGTCGATCCCTTCGGCTCCGGCACCGAAAACGTGGCAAAGTGCTTCTCGGCCGTGCCGAAACCCTCGTGCGTGCAGCCGCCCGCAAGAACTGCGGCCATAAGGCCAATCAAGCGACAAGACCGCACCATGCCTGGATTCATCCCGACCTTTGAGCATCTGCCTACACGCATGTCGATTCGTCGCCTAGCACAGCCTCGTTGAGGGCGTCCAGGTTTTACCCTACGATCCGTGGCCATGAAGACACTCCTCGAAATTCATGTGATCGGCGGCGGGCTGGCTGGCTCCGAGGCTGCCTGGCAGATTGCCGAGGCCGGGATTCCGGCCGTCCTGCACGAGATGCGCCCCCTGCGCGCGACGGAGGCGCACAAAACCGACGGCCTTGCCGAACTGGTATGCTCGAACTCGTTTCGCTCCGATGACTGGGAGAACAACGCCGTTGGCCTGCTGCACGAGGAACTGCGGCGCTGCGGCTCGCTGATCATGGCGGCTGCCGACAAGCACAAGCTGCCTGCGGGCGGCGCGCTGGCTGTCGACCGCGACGCGTTCTCGGCCGAGGTGACGGTGCGCATCGAGAGCCATCCCCTCATTGCCATCGACCGTGGCGAAGTCGCCGGCCTGCCACCGGCCGATTGGCGCAACGTGATCGTTGCCACCGGGCCACTCACGTCGCCCGCGCTGAGCGAGGCGATCCTGAAACTGACAGGCGCCGATGCGCTGGCCTTCTTCGATGCCATCGCTCCGGTGATCCACTACGACTCGATTGATCTGACGCGCGCCTGGAAGCAATCACGCTATGACAAGGCCGGACCCGGCGGAACGGGCGCCGATTATCTCAACTGCCCGCTGTCGCGCGAGCAGTACGAGGCCTTCATCGATGCCATGATCGCCGGCGAAAAGACGGTGTTCAAGGAATGGGAAGGTAACACGCCCTACTTCGACGGCTGTCTGCCGGTGGAAGTAATGGCCGAGCGCGGCCGCGAGACCTTGCGCTTCGGGCCGATGAAGCCCGTCGGCCTTGCCAACCCGCATGACGGCGGTCGCCGACCCCACGCGGTCGTGCAGCTGCGCCAGGACAACGCGCTCGGCACACTGTGGAACATGGTCGGCTTCCAGACCAAACTGAAACACGCCGAGCAAGTGCGGGTGTTCCGCATGATCCCGGGCCTCGAGCACGCCGAGTTCGCGCGGCTCGGCGGACTGCACCGCAATACGTTCCTCGATTCGCCGCGGTTGCTGGACGGGCAATTGCGTTTGCGCGCCGATCCGAGGCTGCGGTTCGCGGGCCAGATCACCGGCGTCGAGG